>JBCCQK010000206.1:0-13101 GCA_039024375.1 Bacteroidota bacterium | reverse complement strand
ATTTGATATTAAAGTTATAAGTAATCGAAGGAAAAATCGTTCCTAACGTAGCCACTCGAATGGCTTGCACACTTTCAAATGGATTTTGTCGAAAATAAACCGAATAGGCGTTCTTTCGAAAATACAAATTATACACCGATAGCGTGATGCTGGAATCAAATCGTTTGTCGGGCTTCCCAAAAGGACCGATGGTGTAAGCAATATCCAGACGGTGGAAATCGGGTACTCTAAATTTGTTCCTATCCGAATAAATCGGTATGTTCACTACGTTGTCGTTCGTGTAGGAACTAACGGGGGCGGTCGTTGGACGACCCGTTCGATAGGTGAAATTAATCGCCAAGTTGGTGTTGTTGTCAAACTGTTTGACCATGTTCAAATTAAAAACGTGCGGAATATCGTAATTAGACGAAAACCATTCCCCTCGGTTCACACTCGGCTGCGTGGCCGTCTGTAAAATTTGCCGTTCCGAACTGGAAAACGTGTAATTCATATCCCAACGGAAACTGCCCGTTTGTTTTTTCAAGTTCAATTCGAACCCGTAAGCCAATCCATCTCCCGTTACTAGTTCGGTCTCGATGTGCGGATTGAGTAATAGTTCCGCGAAGTCTTTGTAGTCCAAAATCCCAATCGACTGACGGTAGAAAGCCTCTACGGAACTTTCGTAGTTTTTAATACCAAAATTTTTAAACAAACCAATCGAAAAATTATCCGAGTATTGCGGTTCGACGTGTTGATTCGCCAATTGCCAAATATCAATCGGCGTGGCGGAGGCTGTATTAGAAATTTGTGCCAAGTATTGGTACGTTCGGGCGTAGCCCGCTTTGACGGACGTCTTTTCATTAAAGTCATACTTGACTGACACCCGAGGTTCCCAACCATCATAGGTAGCAATCGTTTCGCCTTCGCCAAAAGTTTGTCGGTCAATGATGTTTCGCTCCGTTCGCAGCACATTTTCGGGATAAATATTCACCGTTTTGGCACCAACATTTTTAAAGGCGGTATAACGTACCCCCGCCGATATTTCCCAATTATTGCCAAGTAAAAACTGATTTTCAAGGTACCCCGCCAGTTCTTGCCCCCGTTCTATTTCCAATTCGTCGGGAATAACGATGGATTCATCGACGGGCGCAATTTTTCCAGGACTAACGTCGTACAAATTTAGGTCCACCCCGATATTGAATTTATAATTTTCCGAAACGATAAATAACAAATCCGCTTTTCCTCTAGTGTAATCAATCGCATTGGTAAATTTCGACTGGTCATTCCCTTTCAAGTCGAATAAGGAACTCTCGTAGCGACCTCGGTTGACATTTAACGTAAAATTAGCTTTGTCACCCAATAACTGCTTGAGGTACGCCTCGGCCGACACCGTAGAGTAATCAAATCTCGCTTCGTCACCCAATTGAAAATCGTCTCTACTGCGTAGAAAGCTGCCGCCAATATTGGTAGTTGGGGTAATTCTAGCGTTGACTTTAGCCGTCACATCGTTGAAAAAAGCGCGACTTTCGTTCACTTCGGGGTTATCCACGAGTCCAAAAATCCAATCCGCATAGCTGTAGCGAGTACCAACGATGAACGAAACTTTATCTTTGATGATTGGCCCTTCGAAGGACAAGCGACTCGACACCATACCCACACCGCCCCTCGCTTGAAAACGTTCTTTGTTACCCTCTCTCGTTTCTACCGCCAACACCGAAGACAACCGACCGCCGTACTTCGCAGGAATACCGCCCTTGTACAGGTCAACGTATTGCACCAAATCGGGATGAAATAAAGAGAAGAATCCCAGCGCGTGGGAAGGATTGAAAATCAAATGGCCGTCTTGTAAAATTAAATTTTGGTCCGTGTTGCCTCCCCGAACATTGAAGCCCGAAGCCCCTTCCCCCGTATTACTAACCCCCGAAATCGACTGTAAACTGCGTAGAATATCAATTTCTCCAAAGAACTTGGACTGCATTTCCAACTGTTCGGTATCTAATCTTTTCAGACCAGGCGTCACTTCTTTTAAAGCACTTTTTTCATTGGCATTACTAACAATTACTTCGTCAATCAACACCGCCTCGACGGCTAATGGAATGGATAATTCTGCCGAAGTGTTGGCCACAATACGGATGCGTTTATCTTCGAAGCCCAAAGCGGAAATCGTAAAAGTATGTGTCTTTTTGGTCAGTATGATGTCGAACTTCCCGTCCAAATTGGTAATCCCGTTGATGCCTTCATCGGATTGCAATACAGCATTGATAATGGGTGCTTTATCTTCCGCCGAATAGATGACTCCCGTCCATTTAATGGGTTGAATAGCAGTGGTTGGTTCCCCCAACTGAAAGGTTTCAAGGTCTTGACCTGTCAGTAGTTGAGGACTAAATAGTAGTAGTAGCCATATTTGCCAATATTTGAGGAGAGGTTCTTTGGTTGGTTCTACGTATTTCTTATCGGGCATAAGTAAAGACATTCGCTTTGTCGTGAAGTAAAAGGGCTAAAATTATAAATAAATCGTTGATGTGTCCGACAATCTTGACGACTAATTTGAAAAGGACTACTACCTAACTAAAAACGGGGAGATTGGTTGTGGGAATGGTTCTTTTCGTGCGGGCTAACCTGCGAAAAGCGCAGAAAGCGTTAAAGTATTGTTGATGGTATTGATACTATGTTCGTTTTGTTGAATGCCAAAAGGGGTAATGAATGTCCAAAATATAAATTTATCTAACTAAAAAAACATCACCCGCAATCATCTTCCGTTCCCCATTAGCAAACAGAACAACACTCTGAAATAGATAAATATCCTCCGATGCGGAGGTATTCCCTATTTGCCCGTCCCAACCATTTTCGGGTCGATTGGGGGGAAAGTTATTTTTTGAAAAAATTAAATTTCCCCAACGGTTGTAAATCGTTAGACTTTCTATCACTCTAACATTCGTTCCCCCAAATAAAGTAAATCGGATATTTCCGTTTGTGCTGTTAGGCGAAAAAATGGTTGGTGCATAGATACTGTTTCCCAAGGCAATAACCTCAACGGTAAAATCCGTGGTATTAGCACAACCATTTTTATCAACAACCTGAACAGATAGGGCATTGTCCACCAAAGGAATGTAATTAGCCTCTTGACAATCTGAGCAATCAATTTCTCCGTTGGTAGTCCACGCTATTTCTTGAACGGGTTGTGCTTCTGGAGGAATATTGACCGATACGTTCACAGAATTTCCTTCCACGATGGTATAGGGATTACCCGTAATGGTCACGGTGGGTAAATCAAAATTTTGTAGCGTGAATTGTGCCGTTCCTTGACAGTTCTGGTCATTGGTGACCGTTACTTGGTAAGTATCGGGGGACCTTACTTCCACACCAGATTCGGTTGCCCCCGTTGACCATTCGTAGGATTCGTAGCCAAAAACCAGTAAATCGGTACTAGCTTCGGGACAAATAGTGGGCGTTCCCTTAATTTTCACAGTTAATTTATCAATAGCAGGAATGGTGATATTTCCCTCGGAAGTGCAGCCCATATCATCCGTTACCGTTACAGTGTAGTCGCCACCCTGAGTAATTTGCAGCGTAGGTGTTCTGCTTATTGCCCCTTCACCCTCCCACTCGAAAGTGCTAAATTTGTCAGAAACTCGTAACGTTTTGACACCTTCGGCACATCGGGTATCATCGACAAAAATGGGTACTTCTCGCTCAACTTCGTTGGCTAAGGCATAGGCGCATTCAAAGCCCGTCTCACAACTCCAAAGCACCGTAACGCGGGAAGAGAAAGTAAAGGTCAAAAAGGCATCAACGTTGGGAGGATTACAGGCAAAAGCATCATCGTTGGACTGACATTCGCCTAAGAAAAGGCCGTCAGGGCGGTACATTCTAGCAACGGACTGTGTAGTCGAACAACCGTATCGAAGAAAGTAAAAAAGCTCTCCATTGAATACTACCTCCGAAATGGCGGGGGGAATCCAAGTGCACCGTTCGCATAGGTCTGTTTCCTCTTGTACTTCTCTTGCCAGTTCTTTTATCCAATCCAAAGAACTATCCGTTTGAGCGATTAAGTTCAACGAAAGACAACATAAAAAAACTATTTTTTTGGCAAGGCTAATCATTAATTTTTATCTCATACGTTAATACTTAACACTTAAAGTACTCATAGACACTACTCTACTATTTCCTTGATAATCAATTATTTCAACTTTTTTGGCACTGGCAGGAATTGTCAGTATTCTGGTGGATTGGGTGAGAAAAGTATGCCCATAAGCAGCCTCTTCTTTGTAGATTTGCCCATTCGGCAAGGTAATCTTTGCGTAGGCATCCATAGGGGCTAAGTCGAGCGTTTTCGTCTTTTTTTGTTGAGAAGTAAACACTTTTAAAGCGCCTTTATTTTGAGAAGCGACAACCGCCAATTGTCCGTTTGGCTGCTGAATTTGGGCTAGTGCTTTGGCATCACCCGGAACGTAAAATCCACTCTCCATCAAAGTGGATGGTTGAAAATCACCTTGACCGTTCCCCAACAATAATAAACCATTAAAAGCATCGGCTTTTCCCATGGCGGTTTCCATTCCGTGGTCATTGCCCTGCAATAGAAGGTCTTTATAACCATCCCCATCAAAATCCTTCGCAATCATGCCGTAAATGGGAGCAATTTGCGCTGCTACGGGAAGGGCTTTTAGCGCAAAAACGCCGTCTCCACGATTTTCTAAATAAGCGGATTTCATATAGTTGGCGGTCAACACTAGCGGGTCAGACTCTACAAAAATGGATAGAACTTCCTCCATCGTTTTTAAACCAAAATCTCGATGAACGGGAAATTCCTTTTTAAATTGGATGATTTGTTTGTCCATATCCATTCTTCCGAAATAGGGATATTCTTTGGGCTCTCTTTGGTCAAAAGTGGGAAAATAGGCAGATGGAATGGCATCGTAGCCCCCATTATTATCAAAATCGGCGGCGTATAGACCAACAGGTTGGTCATCCGTTGCTTGCCATAAGGTATTTTGTCCCATATTCCCCAATACGTAGTCCATGTCTCCATCTTGGTCAAAATCGGCGGCTACTAAACTATTCCACCAGCCTTTTGGCGTAATGGACTGCTGGGTAGTGGGGTCGATTATCGTTCCCACTTTCTCAAATTTTCCTGCTTTATTTTTAAAAAAAGTAGGTACCATCCATTCGCCCGCAATCAATAAGTCTTGCCAGCCATCATTATCGTAATCCGTCCACAAAGCATCGCAGACCATCCCCATTTGGGTGAATACACCCGCTACTTCTTGACTCGCCATATCAAATTTTACTCGCTCGGAAGTAGAGTTATTTTGTAGGATATAACTAGAAACGGGTTTAGGATATTGGTACGGTTCCAGCCGTCCACCCACAAACAAATCTAAATCGCCGTCTTGATCATAATCTGCCGCTTTCACACAAGAACCACTACTTAAAAAGTTGGGTAAGGCGTCTTTGGCTAATCTAAATCGCCCATTTTCGTTGAGATACAACTGGTCTTGGTAAGTTGAATCAGTAGCCACAAACTCATTACCACCATTGACTAAGTAGAGGTCGTTATCGCCATCGTTGTCCACGTCAAACAATAAAGTGCCTAGCGTTTCCTCTCTAGGTTCATCCACATCGTCCGTCCATAAATCAGCCGTTTGGAATTGTCCATTGGTTTGTTGGATAAAAAACTGGCCTCGTTTGAAACGAGAACCACCCACAAAAAAGTCCTCTAATTTATCTCCATTAACATCCCCGACGGCGATACTTGGCCCGTATTGGGATAATTTATGGGGAATCAATCGCTGAACGTTAAAATCTACAAAGTCCTCGTCTTGATGGGTATAGTTGATACCAACATCTACCGTGATTTCTTTAAAAATAGAAAGCGTCGAACCAGCTGTACTTGTGGTTAACTTCTGGTCTGCTTCCGCCAACTTGACGTTTAATACTTGATTAGCCGCCACGTTTTCTAAAATTTGCTGCTGCCCATTCGGCCAAGTGCAAACCAATTTTTTGACCTCCGAATGGACTCCCAACCCAAAATGGGCCGTTGATTCCAGAGTAGATAAATAGCCTCGAAAGGTAGTTTGTTCCCAAACCTGCTGCTCATTCGCTCCGTAGAAAAGCTGAATTTTAGTTCCCAGTCCTGTTGGATTGGCTTTGTCCCCAATTAAATTGATGCGTAACCAATTAGCGGGATGCTCCTCCGTACTTCGCAAATTGTTTTGATAGACAAAAGCGGCATCGTTGATATTATTAACCACGTAATCCAAATCTCCATCGTTGTCCAAATCGGCATACACCGCACCGTTAGAAAAAGAAACGGTTTTAGTGCCTACCCAACTATTCGTGACATTCGAAAACGTTAAGTCACCATTATTCAAATAAGCGTAATTTCTAATCTTAACCGAAGGAATTTGATTCAGCAAAAGGTTGAGGGAAGCCAGTCGGCTAAATTGTTGGTGATAATCAATAAAATCTCTATCGGTCACGTCTTTTGGAAAGCCGTTGGTGATGATAATATCTCGATACCCATCATTATTAAAATCAGCAACCAATGGCGTCCAACTCCAATCCGTAGCGCTAATACCCGCTACCATTGCGATTTCGCTAAACGCCACCGCCCCACTATTATCGGGCCGTTTCCCTTGGTTCAGTTGTAAGGTATTCCGCAAATATTGGTAAGTATAGCCAAAGCGGTCATTATTATAATAAGAGGAATAATTATTGGCGGGTAGCATGGCCTTTTTCCGATAATTGTCTTCGGGTAACATGTCAACGGCAATCACATCGGCCAACCCATCATTATTTATATCTACCACATCGCTGCCCATAGCGGAAGCACTCGTATGCTTAAAATAGCTATCCGCTTGGTCGGTAAACGTACCGTCGCCGTTATTGATGTATAATAAATCATTGGTCAAGTAGTCATTAGATACAAAGATGTCTTTCCAGCCGTCTTGGTTAATATCCGTAATGTTGACTCCTAAGCCAAAGCCTTCTATAAGTATGCCCACTTCCTTCGACACATCGGTGAATACGGGATGTCCTAACGTAAAATTCCAGTCATTTCGGAACAATTTATCAGTCTTGGAAGAGGTTCCATCCGTCACTTTTTTCTTATACTTATTGGGCAATTTGGTTTCATCCATTTCATTGACCAGTAAATAGACATCCAAATCTCCGTCGTTATCGTAATCGAAAAAGGCCGCATTGGTCGTATGCGACTTATCTGCTAAACCGTATGCTTGCGCCATTTCTTTGAAAGTGGGTAAGTTCTCAGCGTTAAGTCCTTGATGGACAAACAATCTATTTTGACGCTGCACAGAATCGGGTCGATTGGTCGCACAGACATAAATATCGGGCCAGCCATCTTGGTTAATATCCGTAACCGCTACGCCCGACGACCAAGCGTTTTCGGCTACTACCCCTGCCCGGTCGGTGATATCTTCAAACTGGAACGCTCCTTTGTTTAGGTATAACTTATTAGACGCCATATTGGCGGTAAAGTATAAGTCGGTCAAACCGTCTTTATTGAAATCGGCGGCAGCAATTCCCCCTCCATTGTAGATGTACTCATTTTTGAGAATATTGATTTCTTCGGATTCGGTAATGATATTAGAAAAGGTTATGCCCGTTACCTCGGGAGACAATAGCTCAAACTGATGTTCGTCCCCGTTACACGCTGACCCTATAACTAAGAGTAGTAGAAAAGAGATGTTTTTAAAAATGAGTTTACTCATTAAACTAAAATGTGTGTCGGTTATTAATTTTTTTCAAAACTCAAGACGGGCGCATTATTTCGCCCTATCAATAGTAATTCTTTACCATCGGCTTTTTTCAACTTTGCTATATCGCGGACTTCTCCCTCCACGTCAATTCCCGTCCTATCGGAAGATAATTCGGTAAAAATCCCTTGTTTATCGCCGATTAAGACCAATCCTCTATTGGCATCTTGTCGCCCCACTTCAGGTTTCACCCCGTAATAATTGCCCATCAATAATAAGTCGAGTTGTCCATCTTGGTTAAAATCGTCCGTATGAATAGCTAAAATAGGCGCTAATTGAGCCGCATTGGGCAATGCTTCTAATCTCAATCCACTAGGCTCGTTCCACAAAATAGCACTCTTTAGCGTATTGACGGTAAAAGTTTTAGCGCCTGCTCGTTCTTGTTCGGAAAACAATACTTCATAAGAACTATTGGCGTAAGTCTCATATTTAAGCACCCTCTTTCGCAGATTGGGCAATTGCTTCGTTAAATCCATCTTAGTGGCAAAAGGAAAGGCTTTTTGACTACCTTCGAACCAAGTTTCTATGATAAATTCTGATTTGCCGTTTCCATCAAAATCTTTGACGTGCATCTGCATAGGATTTTTGACCGAGGCTTTTAGGACTGAATTTTCACCCCAATTCCCAAGAATATAATCGTCATCTCCATCACCGTCTAAATCAACCGCTTTCACCGATTGCCACCATCCGTGACTATTGGGAATCGTTTCTTTTTGCTGAATGCTTCCATTTTCCATTCTTAACAAAGTGATAGGCATCCACTCCCCTACTACTAATAAATCTGGGTCATCGTCCCTGTCCACGTCCGTCCATTGTGCAGCCGTTACCATTCCCAATTGCCCAATTTCTTGGGATTTATTGCTAACCCAACCACCGTTGCCGTCATAGACGGCCAGAAAACTAGCGGGAATCAGACCATAATTTCCTGGCACACAGTAGCCACCCATGAAAAAATCCGTATAGCCGTCCTTGTTCAAATCCGTCGGTTCAATACACGATAGATTGCCACCGCCGGGCGGCGCTTTTTCTAGTTCAATTTTGAATTGTCCCGCACCGTCGTTCTCGTAAAATCGTAGGCCAAAGTTCGACCGTCCTTTGGCAAATTCGTTGCCTCCGTGGCCAATCAATAAATCCAAATCGTCGTCCCTGTCGATGTCGAAGAAAACCCCACAAGTAGCCTCCAGTTTTTGGTCAAAAAAGATACTTTCTTGGAAAGGAGAATCAAAGGCCCCATTTCGATTTTGGATAAATAATTTGCTAGGATCATCGGCAGCTCCTAGCACTAAGAAATCATCCAGTTTATCCCCATTAACGTCGGCGGTCAGGATTTTTGGGCCTAACGTAGATAGCTGATGGAGCAATAGATTTTCGGTATCAAAGTCATCGAATTTATTTTCCTTGTGAAAAGCGGCTTGTGCAATGGAAGGCAACGTTTTTTTTGTAAAAATGGTAGTGCTGCGATTCTTCTCTGGTCGTTTGAACTTTAAATCAGCGGCGGTGTGTTCTAACGTAATCGTCTGATTAGCGTCAATATTGGTCAAGACTTGCTGCTGTTTGTCGGGCCAAATAATGTCTATTCTTTCAACTGTTTGAACTGTGCCCAAACCAAAAGTCAAACCCGGAGCTACGGAACTTTGAAACCCTCTCGCCAGAAAATGCTGACCAATTTGGGTCCCGTTCGCTGTCGTCAGTCTGACGGTAGCCCCAATACCGAATGGATTTTTAGAAGTCCCTTTAAATTGAATACTTAGATAGTTGTTTTCTCCTTTTTCTGCCGATTTATTTTGGTAAATAAAAGCGGGCATACTGGTATTATTGACGACCAAATCCAAATCGCCGTCGTTATCCAAATCGCCGTAGGCCGCTCCGTTGCTGAACGAAGGTTGCCCCAAACCCAAGTCGCTGGCCTCATTCGAGAAACGATTATTTTGCAGGTTCACAAAAGCGTAATTGGCTACTTTAACGGAAGGCATGTAGGGCAGATAGTCTCTAAAATCGGCCCGTTGATTTTCGGCTACTATTTTTTTAACCTGTTCTTCGTCTTTAATAAAATCCACAAAGTCCAAGTCGGTTAAATCTTTAGCTAGCCCATTCGATACAAAAATATCTTTCCAGCCATCGTTGTCAAAATCGAAAAAAAGCGTTCCCCAACTCCAATCGGTAGCCACCACGCCACTGTGGTACGCCACCTCTCGAAAGCTACCATTTCCTTGGTTAAAATGGAGCGCATTTTGCATCAACTGATAATGGTAGCCCGCCGCTTGCTTGTTTTGTTGTAGGCGATACGGCTCGAAAGTCACTTTGGTTTTGCGTCGAAAATTATCGGCTGGTAGCATATCGGTCGTCATCAAATCGGGCAAGCCGTTATTGTCCAAATCGCCAATATCGGCACCCATGCTATTCATGGATGTGTGCGCAAATCGAGCGGTTAACTCTTCGACAAATTTTCCGTTCCCAATATTTCTATAAAAATAATCACGCTCCCAAAAATCGTTACTCACGTAAATATCGGGCAGTATATCTCCGTTGACGTCGGCTACTGAAACGCCTAAACCAAACCCTAAGCTGCTGGAATAAATACCCGCTTCGGACGTTACATCCGTAAAAAAAGTACCATCATTTCTCAGTAGCCTATCGCCGCCCGATCTATCTATTTCAGTACGTTTTTTTCGATACATTTCGATTTTGTCGGGACTCTTGAAGCTATTGTTTAAAATAAAGCAGTCCAAATCTCCATCCGAGTCGTAATCAAAGAAAGAGGCGTGCGTAGAATAACCCGCATCGTTTAAATTCCAAGCCTTTGCCGCCTCTTGAAAAGTGCCATCTTGCTGATTGATAAATAACTCGTTCTCCTTGTTTTCCCCTGTGATGTCTCCTGAATGGCAAACGTAAATATCCAACCAGCCGTCGGCGTTGACATCTGCCATCGTCACACCCGTACTCCACGCTTTAGTACCCGCCACACCCGCTTTGTCCGTGATGTCTTCAAAGGTAAAACCTCCTTGATTACGATACAATTTATTAGCCCCTTGGTTGGCGGTGAAGTAAATATCTACCAATCCGTCATTGTCAATGTCCCCTAAAGCGACTCCACCACCGTTATAGAAATTTCGGTAGTTAAGGATATTAAAATCTTTTTGGTCTTCCACTTGGTTGGTGAAATGGACATTGGTTTGTTCTGAATCAAGGGAAGCAAAAAGTGCATTTACGTTGGAGGTATAAGATTTTTCTTTTGGAAGCACCTGCACATTATCTGACTGACAGCTCGCCAAGATTACTAATAATGATAGATAAAAAAATAATTGTTTATTCATATTTTGAAATAGGACAAAAAAAACTTAAAGAAGCCATCTCAACGGACCGTTGAAACAGATTCATCTTTTTATCTTCTTTTTTAGCACTTCGATAAAAATTATGAATCGGTTGCGTATAATACAATTCGCCAAGTCGTGCCGTGTTTTGAATTCCTACACTTTTACCGTAGTGCCTTTTTTATGAAATGGCAATTTTCTACCATCAAAAAAAAGAAACCCGAAAGATAAAGCACTGCTTCCTCTTTCGGGACTCTTTTTAATCGAGAAAGTTGAGATGTTCATAGCTATCCCTAACTTACTTTTTTATCTACAGACAGATTAAGTGTAGATTACCATCCTGTGTTTTGCTGTAACATTTGTGTCCCCTCCACATTACTCAATTCGAGCTGTCTAGTGGGCAGTGGATACCACTGATGACGGTCTTCTACTTGATTCGCACCAGTTAGATAATTACGTCTTTCTTTCTCAACAGCAGTGTAAGCATTCAGTACTTCTTTAAAAGTTCCCCATCTTCTTAAATCGAAGAAACGATGTCCTTCCATTGCCAATTCTAGTCTTCGCTCCATTCTAACAGCGGTTCTGGCAATACCTTGGTCTGTCCAAGGGCTATCATAAGTGCCAATTTGGTAATTAGCCCAAGTGATAGCGGGGTCATCAATCGTCGTTTCGACGGAAACACCATCTGCACCTTGTGCACAAACACCCGCCCGTGTTCTGATTTGGTTAACCAATCCTCTAGCCGTCTCTAAATTTCCGATTTCTACCTCCGCTTCTGCTGACATCAACATAACATCAGCAAATCGCAAAATATGCATATTCATAGAGTGTAACTGGTAGGATGCCCAACCTACGGCAGAGCCTACGCCTGAACCTTTTTCGTAGATATTCTTCTTAGGAGAGTAAGGACCCGCCCAAGCTCTATCCCGAATCCAACCGGGTGCGTGTAATCCCCAATCTAAGAAAGGAACATCATCACGACCAGCCGTCCAGTCCAATCTAGGGTCAACCGCATCAGCGGCAGTAACATCCGAATCATTGAAAGAACCATCCAAGAAAGGTAAGCCGTTTGCATCCACTTTAAATGCATTAACTAGGTTCTGAGAAGGTTGATGGAATCCACAACAACCGAATGGGCTACCACCATGTGGGAAGTTCAAACGGTCGTTTCGATTTCCATTTTCCCCATTCGGATCACTGTCGTTAGAAGAGGCTTGAAAAGCAAATACGGTCTCTGGTCCATTGTCGTGAAAAGCAGAAAATATATCGTGGAAACAATCTTCTAATGCGTAAGGACCATTGTTGACAACATCACTCAATACTGCCTGTGCCCCGCTAAAGTCCTTAGCAAACATCAATACCCTCCCCTTGTAAGCCTTTGCTGTCCATGAAGTAGAACGGCCGACTTGGGCCTGAGAGGTAGGTAATAAAGAAATTGCATCGTCCAAATCCGAGATGATAGCCGCTAACGCCGCTTCTGTTCCACCATTGGACTTTCTAAAGTCTGTATCTGTTTCTGTGTAGATAGGAATGTTTCCCCAGTATTTGTACGCTTCAAAGTGATAGTGAGCTCTTAACATCTTCGATTCTCCTTCGATTCTTTGAGCAGTTTCAGCGGGAATACCTTCTACACTACTTAGTAAGTTCAAGGTAGCGTTGGTTCTAGACACTCCTTCATAAACAATTCGGAATTTGTCGTTCAAATAATTATCCGCACCTCCCGTATTCCATTGGTAGAATTCTACATCTGTAGTTGGTTGCTGGTCACCAGGCTCTGACCCTTTGTAGGCATCATCCGAAGCAACAGAACCAAAAATCCAGTTACTACCAGCAGCCCCCCAGCCACCAAAAGCAGCAAAACCATCTAAAAGAGAATAAGAGGCAATTAGCGTAGCTTCTATACCATCTTCGTTTGCCAAGGTTCCAGAATCGAGAACCCCCTGAGCTGGGCCATCAAGAAAATCTTCTGAACAGGCCAGAAATGTTCCCGTAACGAGTAGGAGCACTCCCATATATTTTAAAATATTCTTCATTTT
>JBCCQK010000205.1:0-13124 GCA_039024375.1 Bacteroidota bacterium | reverse complement strand
CTGACATTGAGGTGTCTTCTAATTTGTCGGTCTAGATAAACTTTAGCGTTTTTTAATTTTAATTGACGGGCTTTTAACCCAATTGGGAAAGCGCCCGTGGCAATTGCGACATCTCTTAAATCAGCTAAACTGGCTTCGTAAATCGTTTTCTCCACATCACCATCTTTCAAATAATGCATGGTCTCTTTCGGGTCGTCCAAGTTTATATAATAGACATGATTTTTAGGGTTTTTAATTGCCGAGGGTGCTCCTGTATAAAAGCCAAAATGACCTGTTCCCTTATGGATATACATCGTATGCATCGGGGCAACACTTTGTTGACTAGAGGAAACGCTGTTGGGGGTGTTGTTTGCCAAGGTAGCAGAATCGGTTTTTACAGGCACTCCTTTCAAACTTGTTTGCGTTGGAGTAAAACCTTTACGTATTCAGAGACAAGATTAGTTTTTATAATTTTTGCGGTCAAATGCATTATATTTCCTTAACTTTAGGAGATGCATATTTTATGTTCAACGGCGTACTTTACAATAAGCGAATTTTTGGTTACTGCAAGTTTATTCCGGATTTCTTTGGTATAACTTCTAACGGTATAATAGGCCAAACCGAGTTGTTTGGATATTTGCCGTTCGTTGAATCCATCGACTAGTAAACAAGCCACCTGTTTTTCTCTTTTGCTTAGAATAGAAGGAGCTGGTACAACTCCTTTTTTTACTTCGGGGTCGATGATTAATAAATTTTTATGGGCTACTGACCTAATAGCTTTTGTCAAATAATACTTAGTAGCGTTACTTTTAAGTAAGAAACCATCTGCCCCATTTTGTAACGCAAAATTGAGCATTCCTTCTTTATTGTGCTGCGTCAGAATGATGACCTTCACGTTTGGATACAGTTGTTTTACTTCCTTGGTCATCTCTATACCTACAAATTTTTGCTTGGGCATTTCTATGTCCATTAGAATTAAATCTACTCGCTTTTGATTTTTCAAATGATGGAAAAGTTTTGTTCGATTATCCGCCTTGCCTATTACTTTGATTTCCTCATCCTCGTTAATCATTTCTGCTACTCCTTCCGTTATTATTTTGAAATCATCAACAATTATTACGTTTATTACTTGCTTCATCTGCGTCAATTTTATTAATTTCTTATATTTTTTCACTCATCTTTGCGGGAACAGTTACAAAAACCGTCGTACCTATATTTGCACCGCTATCAATTTTGAAAGTACCGTTCATATCTTCAATTTTTCGGTGCATACTTTTCAATCCCGTCCCTTTAGTGGGTTGGTTTTTATCAAACCCAGCACCATCGTCTGATACAATCAATGTAATGAGTTCGGGATGCCTATTCAAGGAAACGTCAATTTCTTTTGCTTCCGAATACTTTAGGGCATTCCCGATTAATTCCTGCGAAACTCGATATACCCACAATTCTTGTTGACTGTTTATGTCTGTGAAGTCTCCAAAACTGGAAAAAGTGACCTTGATTCTATCGGTGTTATTGATAGTTTGACAGAAGTCCGCTAGTGCCGACTTGATGCCTATTTTATCCACATTTCCAGAACGAAATTGTTCCAAAAGCGCCCGAATTTCATTGTAGGTTCGGTTCAGCATATTACTGGCAGCACTCAAAGTGGGTAACAACGGATTATCACCGAGATTTTCCAATACATCTTGTACTTTCCATTTTACCGTTACCAGTTGATTGGAAATATTATGATGCAATTCTTCATAAAAATTTTCTCGTTCTTGTTCTCTACCTTCCAATCTAGCGGCGATAAACTTGATTTCTTGGTCATTCAAGATTTCGTCAATCTCACTCTTGTGTAGTTCCTTTTGTTGACTATTAATTATTCTAAGTGCTTTTTGTCGTTTTCTAAAGTAGGTAATAGCTCCCAAAATGCCAGTCAACAAGAGAATAGAAATACCTATTAAGGAATTGCGTTGGAACGTCCTTTCTTTGTTTTCTAGTGCTTGCTCTGCATTTTGGCGTTTCAACTTTTCCGTATCATATTTGGTTTGTATATCGACAATTTCTTTAGCCTTCTCGATGTTAAAAAGACTATCTCTCAATGCTAGTTCTTTTTCTTTGTACGAAAAAGCATTTTCAAAATCTTCGAGTGCCGTATAATTATTACCCAAAAATTCGGTCACGAGCATTTCCTCTCTCAATCCACCAAATCTTTTTAAATACGATTGTGCAATCAAACAGTGACTCAAAGAATTTTGGTATGCCTTTTTTTTGTATAATAATTCGCTAATATTCAAATGATTGTACAGTAATCCCAAGGTGTCATTTGCTGAAATATAAACTTTATTAGCTTCCTCTAAGTAAGCAATGGCTTGTTCAAAATCTCCAGTCTCGGTAGCAATTGCACCTAAAGCATCCAAACACATACCAATCCCAATGATATCATTCACCTGCTCAAATATCCGTTGTGTGGCTTCAAACTCCAATGATGCTTTAAGAAAGTCTTTAAAAACAAAATAAATGTTAGCTAACTGATACTGTGCGTTTCCTTCGTTTTGCAAATCCTTCTGTTCTTTGAATATAGCCAGTGCTTTTTGGTTATATTTTATGGCCTCATCTTTGTCCATATTTTTTTCGTAGATACCAGATAGGCTTAAGTAATTATGTCCTAAATTCTCAGTTATTCCTTTCTTTTCGAGAATTGTTATAGCTTTGATACAATATCTAATCGCTTTCTCTTGATTTCCCTGACCCAATTCTGAAAAGGTCAGATTATTCAACACACTGGCAACACCAACACTGTCTCCTAATTTACTGCGAATATCAAGTGCCATAGACAGCTTTTTAACGGCTTCTTGGTAGTTCCCTTGTTCCTGTAACAATACCCCCCAATGGTTATAAGCTTTTCCTTCTACGGCTAGACAGTTATCATTTTTAGCCGTAGGTATAACTTTCAAAATTATATTTAAGGACTTGGTATAATCTTTATTCTTAAGCGACCAAGCTGTATCTAATTGCACCCTTAGCACTTCACAATTTTGAGCAACACCATCAAATAACATGTAATAACCAGTGCACAAAAAAAGGGTCACTATTAGCTTGTAATACGCTATTTTGTTCGTGTATTTAGCCATTAATCTAATTTTACAAAGATACTTGGTTGCGAAGAAGCGGGTTTAGGTCTTATAACTCCAGTTTTTGGATAATTGTAGATTTTTATTTGATTACCGTTAATCTCCGTTTTTAATTCCTCATCCATATCCATTTTTTCTAAAATTGGACTTAATGTACCTCTTTCAAAAACTTGCTTACCCTTTAGGATTGCACCACTTACAGAAGCTTGAAGAACGAAAACTGTTAATTCGTTTCTATTATACGGAACAATGCTTTTAGACCCTGCCACATAAATATAGGGTACATTTTTTACTGAACCATCTCTTGAAACCATAGAGGGCTTTTGGGTTGGTGTGGAGTAATCACTCATCAGCAAAGTACGTTGATAATAACCGTAGTTCTCACCGTCGAATAATATGCGCACCTCAACCGAAGATTGAATATCTTCCATCAGTGAGTCATTGATTTCTTCCGTAGTAAAAAAGACGTCTTTTGTGGCTTCTTCTTCGTCTGCATCCAGTATTTTGTATTCGAATACGTGAATCCTTCCCGTTTTACTTTTCCTAAAGGGCTGTACTTTTTTGTTGGTATTCACTAAAGGAACAGCTATAAACAAATGATGGCTATCACCGTGTTTTTCCATAAAAGTATAAGGGGCAAAATTGATATGTCGTTCCATAATTTTTGTCGTTTTTGATTTTTAAAAAATAGTACCTAAAACGTTTAGGCTAACAAAGCAGGAGGCGCAAAAGGCGTTACCGTTTGACATTCTTCACCGTATTCTTCTACTGCGCTATCGGCCTTCGTTTTCTTTCTTTTTGCACCATTTTCTGTTACCAATTTAATACATTTACCATCCAACAAGAACTCTTCTTCTCCTCTTACTAGCATCCCGATTACTTGATGGGTGCAACAATCAAAAATGGGAGAACCTGAATTACCAGAAAATAAGTCCAAGTTGCACTCAAAGAAATCTCCATTAACATTTACACCTTTGGATATTTTCCCATTATAGACCATTTTTAGTGGCAAACCCAAGCCGTGTCCCAAGCAGTAAACGCCCTGTCCTTTGGTTATCATTGTTGGGTTACTATTTATCACCAAGCCAGCATCGGGTAAGTCATTACCGTAGGCGCCTTCTACTTCTAAAGAAGCCCAATCTGCTCCCGTACTGGTTAGTTCATATTTTAATGATTCCCCCTTTTTGAAATGCTGAAAGGTCGGTTTATAAATATCTTTTTTATCCGCAGTTATGATATGCGTCATTTTATTACCCCCCTTACTCGACACTTTGAAGTTTCTCACAAATAGCAATTCTTCGGAAAAGTTTTTTAATTCGTTAAAAGGAGGTACCAATACGTGTGCTGCAGTAATGAGTCGTAGTGGATTCATTGCGCTTCCCCTTTCACCCATAAAAAAGCCCGTTCCTAAGCAGTACGCTGAACGTTGTTCGGCAAAATTTTGAGTCCCACAGATTTTCTTCCCATCTCCTTTGATATTAATTTTTCGATTACTCAGTTTTTCGGAATCAATCCTCACTTTTTTGCTACTCTCTTTACCATTGTAATGGTGTACATGTTTTTCTAAAACAACAAGTACGACATTGCTTGAATTTTGCCGAAGCTGGTCAATGAATTTCTCGGAGGCTGGACTAGAAGATTGTCTGGAGGAATGCTCTCGTTTCAAGGCTTCGAGAACAGTTTCAATTTCTTCTCGGTCATCGGTATCCATCGGAGTAGCATCCTTTTTATTGGCAACGTTAGGCCTATTCGATGCCAACAACCTCCCAATGTCACAATAGGCTTCTAGCCGTTCGTTATCGTTGTCCGTTTCAAAAAAAAGTTTGTAGTGAGTTTTTAATTTTAGCTGATTAGTTTGATTCATTTTTTTAGTATTTGTGGTTATTATTATGACAACCAAATATAAACTTTATATTGTTATTTTTGCAATGCTTTAATGTATTTATTTAAAACAGATTCTTTAGGGATGAGGAAATAAATAAACTACGCAAGATTTCGTAGAAAATTCAAATTTTTAGAAAGATGCGTAGGTTATTTTTTGCGAACTCCCTTATCTATAAATATATGGTCGCTAATTAGGTGAAATCAACAGCACAGAAGGAAACTGTTTTGCATCCAACAGCCTTAGAAAGTAGTACCCCATACCCGACAAACCCAACATCATGTCGGGAGAAAAATAGTTGGTCTGCGTCCCGTTAGGAATGGGGATATGTTTTTGCTCGTAATTTTTTGTCAACAGCTTACCAACTGATACTGCTTTTTCGATGTATGTACTTTTGGGGCGAATTTCATTAGCGTATAATAGCAGTTCGGCATTGCCCAAAACGCCGTGGCATAAAGAAAAATTACCTAAATGTGTTAAGTTTAGCTTCTGTTCCGTTGTCTTTATTGCCGTAGCGGCTTGCTGCCAATAAATGTTTTTCTGCGTTAGCTGATAAGCACGTAATCTGGCAAGCCCAATACCCGGCGCACCGTGACACCAAGCACAACCACATACTTCTTTTTCTGATGACTCTATCCCATCGATTTTTCTAAGGTCGGGCCAATTCTGTTGTTGTTGGTTAAAAAGACTATCCTCATAAGCAAAACCCAGACTTGCCATTTTTAGGTACGTTTTGTCTTGCCAATACGTACCCAATTCTAATAAAGCTAATGCGATACCAGATGCACCGTGAGCATACCCAGTCAAATTACCAGATGTGCCCTGTGGCATGGTATTCCAAGAACATCCGCTTTTTTCGGGTTGAACGGATTCCATCAAAAACGTTCCCATTTTTTTAAGTAGCGTTTCCAGTTCTTGGGACGGATATTTTTTTATAACATTCAAGATAGCTGGAATAGCACCCGCACAACCGTCAATGATGTCCAATGTATATTTTTCTTTAGGTAAACGATTCAGTTGCTTCAAAATGGTCAACCCTTCTTCAATAAATGCTGGCTGCTGTAATAATTCGCCCACCTTTATTGCCGAAAACGCAATCCCTGTCCGTCCAGAATGGAAACCGAGTTGACCAAATTCAACTTTGTCTTTTACCGACAACGCTTGTTGAATGGATTCGATGGCAATTTCTTTGTGTATTTCTTCTTGGCTAACAATGTAAAGGTTGGCTAAGAAAAAGGCGATTCCCGAAGTACCACTATACCAGTCGCCTTGCAAGGCTTTGTAGTAGGGCTTAGGGTATTTGTGACCAGGTTCAGACGTAGTGGCTATCCAATTTGCACGTCCTTCATGACGAAGGGCTTCTCGGCAGATTTGATTGCCTAAGCGAACTGCTGTTTTTAGATATTCGTTGTGCATTTATACTTAATTTTCAAAGTTAGGGAAATAGTAGGGGTATTTGGAATTTGGATTAAGGTGTATTTGATTTACATCTAAAAAATTGCGCTCAATTAATTGTAGAATTATTGTTAACCATTCAGTTTTGGGTAGTTGTTGTCGCCACGCTTCGACTAATCCCTGTGCAATCACCTTACAACGGTTGGTGCCAAAACTATCGTTAGTATCAAACGGATTTTCCGCAAAGCCGATACCGCTTGCTATGCGTTTAGAAAACAGCGGAATCGCCTCATTCAAGTAGGAACTAAAGGTCGAGTACCGTTTTTGAAGCAGCGTACTTGCTATCTGAAAGTACCGTTTATCTAAATATAAGACCCCCGAATCTGCTCTCGGATAGGCCCTTATTGACTGTAAGCATTTGAACTGAAAGGGAATTGCCCAATCATTGAGTAGTTGGGTCAATAGTTCGACGAACGCTACTACTTTTTGGGGGTTCAGGTTAAAATAAAAACGCACCAAAGAACTGTTGTTTTGGTCAGCAAGCGTCTGTCCAAACACAAAGTAAAACCCATTATCTTGAGGAGATACAAACTCTTTATGTTGGTGTAACTTTATGTTTTCTCCTTGTTGTAGTTTTCCCTGACCAAATTGTGCTCTCAAGAAATCACCAGCATAAGTGTAGCGTTTGCTCGCCCCTTTTTTTACTAAAATATTTCCATCGTGTCCTATTTCTTCTACCTGCCATCCTTCGTTGAATCCTTGCACGGAAGTATTCGCTCGTTGTAGATAATTTAGAAAATCTGGATGGTTCAAATCTTCTTTTGGAGGCACTGCCGATGAAGATTGAGTGTAAAATAAGCTGTAGAGCGTATTTTGTAAGTTTCGCTGTAATTGTACGTCCACGTCCGCTTCGGGCGAATAGTGGTTGTTTTGCGGAATCCCATTGACGGATAATGCACCTTCGGTTGTAATGTTTATCTGCTGAATAATGGCAGATAGCTGAGTTCGGATATTGACATTAGGCATAGACTGCATGATATTTCGTGGTTGGAATGCCCAATATCTCTTCAATAGTTGCTTGAGGATACTGGAGCAGGTTTAGGCTGAGTTGCAAAAACTGAGCACAAAATTTGGGTAAGTGTTTCGCGTGAGGGGTCGCCTCGAAGCAAGTATGAATTAATTTTAAGGCGGTGAACCGAATAGCTTTTTCTAATTGCTGGTCGGCTGCCTCCTTTGACCAATTTCTGTTAGCTACGTAGCTATTCCAAAAAGTAGCCACCGTAGGCTGTAGCTGATGCAATTCAATCGTATGGGAGTGGGTGCTATTGTTTTCTTTTCCATAGTGTACCCAAAAAGAAAGATAATTTTGAAAAATAGCCGCAACGTCCCAAAGTGGGTCGCCAATGTCCGCCAATTCCCAATCTATCAATCGAATATCCAATTCGGCTCCTTGTTGGAAAGAAGTATTGATTAGAAAATTTGGAAATTTGATGTCCCCATGAATTAAACTCTCCACTTCCCATTCCTCGGTCACGGATTTTAGTAAGTCAACAAAAGTTGGATTCTCAAAAATTAATTGAAATAGTTGCTGTTCAACTGGACGCATTTGCCCCTTATTGGCCGCACCATTCTGGTAATTGCGAATGAGTTCAAAAATCCAAGGTTCTTTTTTTTGAAACAGGCTGAGGCTTTTGCTTTTTTGCTCCATATCTGCCCGACTTGTATGATAGGCCGCCAAAGAAGCGCCTAATTGTTGACCAATTTCCGTGGGAAACCGTTGGCTGCTTGAATAATAATCTTGTAGGCTAAATGTATTAGGCAAAAGTTCGATTATCAAAATGTGATTTAGATAATCGTACTTATAATATTTGGGTAAAAAGTCTTTAAGTACTTGGTAATGCGGGTCGTTATTGGCAAGCCAGTAGCAAGTCGCTTCAATTCGCATTGTATGCGTCTTTTCTGCATCTTGCATCCGCACTTGTTTGACGAGGTATTTATCTGGAAATTCCTTATTAATCACGAAATTACAGTTTCTGCTAGAAATATCTCTTACACTGAAATTGCCGTCAACGATAGCTGGCAACGTGATTAATCCTTCTCCAAGGAGATAATGAGCAATATTTTCGAAGGTTAGTATCATAACAATATTTTATAGTTTGCGTAAAACAGCGAAGGTATCTTCCTTCGCTGTTGAATGTAGGGGTATTAGGAGTCCTAACAATTCCTTACTACGTTTTCAGTCGCTTTACTAAGAAAAGTAAGGATTGAAATTTCCTGTGAAACCGCCTCTGTTTACTAAACCACCACCTGTATTGATGACTGGAGAAGGCCCATTGAACCCAGTTATGTACTGTGCATCGTTACAACCAGGGTCGTTAATGGTTGGTAATTTTTGACCACAAAGAGGCCCTAAACAGGTCGGTTGGAAACAAGTTCGAAAACAAGAAGGTTGCTGACAAGTTTGGAAGCAAGTCGGCTGGAAGCAGGTGCGGAAACAAGATACCTGCTGACAGGTGCGAAAACACGTTGCTTGGAAAAAAGTCTTCGGTGGCCAATTCTCGGTCAAGCAATTCTGTAGATTTCGAGTAATACAGATTTGGTTGATACTGGGGCAACCATCGATTAACGACGGTCCAATAGGTGGTTTAGGTCCATTGGGTACGTTCGGCACACCACAGTCAATCATCCTACTTGGACAGCCATCTACTAACGATTGAGGATTAGGGAAAGGATTAGGATTACCAGGGCCACCGATGGGGCCATCAGGAAAAGGGGTCAACCCTGCCATTCCCGCATTTCTGTAAGCCGACATAATATCCCCCTCCATAAATGAGGATTTAGGACGGTTACCCATTTGAGGGTTTCCGAAAGTAACAACGGTCGATTTTTTCACCCATACCCGACAACCGCCAAGTGGATTTTCCGATTTATCGCACGGTAAAGCGTGGATGATGTCGTTTTCAGGAATTTCTACAAAATTGTTCAACGCTTCGTCAAAGTAGATACGAACGTGTCCATCTACATTAGACTTTCCTAGGAAACCTTGAAGCAATTGCAATTTTTCGGAAGAATTGGGGTCGGGACGAACGCTATTCACAAAAGCATCCATCTTTAGCCCTTTTTTAATTGCCATAGTTTTTAAGTTTGCTAATTTTGAAATGTGCCCAATTTTAATTCGTAACTAGTATTTTGCATGAAAGAAAAATTTGGGCGATGACAAATGCAAATCTCTAAACTAATAGTGGTTTCTTTCCCCCCTCAATTGTGGGTGTTTAGATATAAAAATTATCGAAAAAGAATAAATATTGATTTGAAAGATTGGCAAAACGGCAATTATTTGTTGCAGATATAGTATATCCTAAATCGTACCTACGGCACGACCATTTCAAATAATTAAACAGCTACCGACATATTATCACGCTGGAACAGCCAGCATTATATTTGACGCACCGCCGTTTTTTGTTGGTAGGTCGTGTATTCGATGCGGACGACTTGATAATTGGTCAGCGCTAATTGCAGTTGGGAAAGATAGTTACTGGTTTGGTCGTTGTCTTGATTGTTTCTAAAAACAATTCGCTCGGCGAGTAAAGCTGCTTTGTCTTTTTCATTGCATCGCAATACGGCTTTAATTTTTTCCATTGCTTGCTGATAGGCAACAACTAGTGAAGTGTCTTTGTTTCGGGCAATTAATTGTTCAATCCAACACCTTGTTTACTTGAGCCTTACCATTTTGACGGTGCCACCCCCACACATTTTTTAAAAAACTGACTAAAATTGGCGGGTTCCGAAAAGCCCAACTCATAAGCAATTTCCTTATTCGTTAAGTTTGAAAAGCGCAGCAATCGTTTAGCGGTAATAAGCAGTCGGCTTTGAATATGTTCTTTGGCGCTTTTGCCGGTTAAAGATTTGACGGAAGCATTTAGATAGTCGGAAGTAATGTGCAAAGCAGCAGCGTACTGTTGGACTTTGTGCCACTCCTTGATATTTTTTTCTAACAAATCCTTAAAACTTCTCAGCAAAACAACGGAGGCTTGCACGTTTTGAGTATTCGCTTCTTTTGGAAGCGAACAAGCATTATTGCAATAGATGAGAAATAGTTTTAGCAAGGCCCCGACAGCTTGGTAGCTAAATTTTTGTTGGGCCTTTTTAAAAAGAAACATTTCATCGGTCAACTGTCGAAGTTTGCCTAATTCCGCATCGTCGAGGGAGAGTGGGGGAGAGAAGCCATAATCTTGAAAAAGGTGTAAATCCTCGATAAAGCACCGCTCGATGCCATTTTCTACCATAAACTGTGGAGAAAAAGTGAGGACACAGCCGTAGGATTTTTCGTATTCAACGATTTGGTGGACTTGGTCGGGGCTAACAAAATAGACTTGCTGTGGTGCTAATTGAAACTCGTGAAAGTCGATAAGGTGTTTTCCTTTGGCTTGTTTGACTACTAAAATCGTGTAGTAATCGTGTCGGTGTGGTTCGTCGGCTTGTCCGTTTGTTTTCTCATAGACGTCTTCCATGCGTTTGATGTCAAAGGTCACGTAGTGGTCATGGTGAACATTTTGGTATTTTTTAATGGTATGCATATGGAATGAACTTTTTAAAAAGTCAAAAGTTCTACAATAATAGAACTAGACAAAAAATATAACGGACTTATTGTCTAGTTCAAAGATTAAAACCAGTTATCTGGTCAAAAAGCAAAATGATTACCCACTTTCTGTAATGAACGCTTCATCTAATAATGAGGTCTGCCTATAAACGTATATTTAGTTTTCAAATCCCACAACCAGGTCCTTCGAAAGTTTGCTTTTGAAGGGCTTTTTTAGTGGTAATTATTGACGCTATCTCTAAAAGTCTCGCTTCTCTAATCCCTACTCCAAATAGAACGGCTTCGCAAAGGTGAACGCATCGGCACTTGGCCCAACTTCATCTAACAGTGCTAACTTTTCCGCTGCTTCCGCTAACGAGGGAATACGTTCCGCATCGACCCACCAAAGCACATAGTGCGGCTTGTCCATCAAATGGAACCACTTTTTTCTGCTTTTGACAAAGTAACTGTGCGCTGTTTGGTAGGTAAAGTTTTTGAGCGATTCGAGGTTTTCCCAGACGGACATATTGATAATCACCCTATCTTCCCAAGGTGACGGTTCGGTAGGTTCGCCGACTAAGCGCCAAACAAAACCTGGACTTTCTTCGGCCAATTTATTCACGGGGTCGAGAAAATCTACAAACTCTTTCATAATGGGGTCCTCTTTGGCCGCCTTCATTTGGGCGATATTGATTTGGGCGAGGTGTTTTTTTGCCATGCTGAATATTTTCTTTTTACAAAAGTAAAAGGAAAGTAGGCGCCAGTATAGGTAAGATTGGTGGGTTTTTAGGTAAATGTGTTGGTAAAGATTTTCACATTGCCCTACACTATTTTCGTTCTTTTCGATAACTTCCTGGTGACTTTCCCGTGTACCGCTTAAAATATTTGAAAAAGTAGTTGGCATCCGAAAATCCCAAACGGTACGCAATTTCAGAGACGGTCAATTGGCTGTAAATAAGTTGCCGCTTAGCTTCTAGGATAATTCGTTTTTGAATCACCTCGCTGGCGGAGATTCCCGTCATTTCTTTAATGACTTCTTTTAAGTAAACCGTACTGATATGCAATTGCTGAGCGTAAAAGGATAGGCGCTTTTCGGTGGAGAAATATTGATTGACCAATTGTTGAAATTGCTGACTCAGCCCCATAGCATTACTTGCATCTGCGATGGACTTGGCAGCAAAAGAGGAACGTTCGAGGTAGGCTAATAGAGTTATTATCATAGCTCGAATAATCTGTTGACTGCCTGTTTGTACTTGATTAAATTCTCTATGAATTTGTTGGAAAACAAAATTAACTAGTTCGTAATCAGTTGCGCTAACTTGATGCACTTGAAAGCTACTCTGAAAACCCTCGAGATATTTATTGGACAAAAAACTGGGAGAAAAGTGGAGAACGTAGCCCGCCAAATTGGTACTGCTGTGGCAAGTATGAACAATGCTCGGTGACAAAACGTAGAGCGAGTTGGGTTGGAGTTCGTAGGCCTCTGTGTCGATAGAATGTTGTCCAGAACCTGCCGTTATCCACGAAATTTGGTACAAATCGGGGTGTCGGTGGGCGTGGTGAAAATGGCCAAACTTTTCGTTGAAGGCGTCGATGGTTTGGATGTGAACTTCTAAGTCTGCGCAGGGCTTAGTTACTTGTCCGTAGAGTTGATAATTCGGAATATCGGTAGCAGGCATCCTATTTTTAACCACAAATATACGGAAATCAGTCTCCCCCGAATAGGTATTTCCAAGGAATTACAAATGGGAGTACTAATACCCAAATTACAAAACAAACGGCCATGCCTCTAGGGTAGGCTTGCTGGTTCAACGCTGCTGGTAAAGCAGCGACCAACAGCCAAGACCCTTTGTAAATTAGTTGGAATAGTAAAGTAAGACTCATCCGCATGGGGAAGAAGAGCCCTAAAATAGAGAGAAGAAAAATGGCCCACCACAGTGCACCGACCAATCGAATAGCCTCCGAATAGGCAAAATTATGCTCAAAAACGGTGTGGACCGCTCTTTTGGGGAAAAATAAACTAGAAATACTTATCCAGCCAGCTACCACGATGTTGGCGGCGTACATCAGTTTTATAGCAATCATTTATTATTAATGTGAATCGTATATTTTATCGCTTTTACCACTCTCTCGTAAGTCCCACAATCGCAATCCTTATCACCAAGTGCAT
>JBCCQK010000204.1:0-13132 GCA_039024375.1 Bacteroidota bacterium | reverse complement strand
TTGACGAAAAAATAATTTAGTCGATTTTTAAATATGAACAAGCACCGTTTGTGAACTTCGAAGAGGACGGACTGGCTTTTTAATGGGTTGAAAATCTATGAAAAAAAGATTTAATTAAAAATCTAAAAGACCAAGTTATTTTTTCGTCGTCTCTTAGTGAGCTTTATAGATGAAGATTTTTTGATTTTAATTTTCCATATGGTATCCTTATTGAGAAAAATTGCGCTGTTCACGCTGCTGACTATGCTTACACAAATTGGAGGTATTGCCTACTTGCTTTATCAACCTATTTCTAAGTACTGCCATCGAAAATCTAGCGGAATTAGACGAATTGGAACGAAAATTCTGGGTTTTTCTACCATATATCTATTTTTATCCCTTGTAATAGTACCACCCATTGCGATAAAAATGGGGCGTGTTCCATTGCCCTATTTTGCTTCATCGAAGATTCCCTTGCAGCCTCAAACGTTGCTTACCTGTCTTGCCAATCGGCATTACGTGCGCAAGGAATTAGCGCTTATTACCACCGATCTTGCTAAAGCATTGCGAAAGGAGTTTCCGCAAACTACCGTTAACTATTTAGATGCCAATTTTCCTTTTTGGGATGGCTTTCCACTGTTGCCGCATTTGAGTCATAACGACGGTAAGAAATTGGATTTGGCTTTTTTTTACAAGGACAAAGCAACGGGAAAACCCGTTCAAACAAGTCCATCGTTCATGGGCTACGGCGTATGCGAATCGCCTAAGAAAGGAGAGTTGAATCAACCTGCTATTTGTGCAAAAGAAGGCTTTTTTCAGTATTCTCTTTTGGAAAAAATTACGCCACAATGGAACAAGCAAAAGATGCCATTAGACGAGCAGCGAACGAAGCGGTTATTAATCTTATTGGCCGAAAGCAGGAAGATTCGCAAAATTTTTATCGAGCCACATCTTAAAAAGAGATGGGGTTTGTCTAAGTTCCCAAAAATTCGCTTTCATGGGTGTCATGCCGTTCGACACGATGACCATATCCATCTTCAATTATGATTTAGCTTCGTATTGTTCCACCGCTTTTCGGACACTTCCATGTTTTAGTAATAAAGCTTTTGCGGTATCATAATCAATTTCCGAAAGGGAATTCATCACCATTTTGGTACCTCTATCCACTAATTTATTATTGCTCAATTGCATATCGACCATTCGATTATCCACGACTCGACCCAATTGAATCATAACGGAAGTACTAATCATATTGAGCACCAATTTTTGCGCCGTTCCCGATTTCATCCGTGTGCTACCCGTCACGAATTCTGGTCCGACGATGACCTCTACGGGAAAATCGGCATTGGCCGCCATGGGAGAGTCGGGATTGCAAGTGATGCAACCCGTAGTTATCCCTTTTTGGCGGCAAGCGGCCAATCCACGGACTACGTAAGGCGTCGTCCCCGAAGCAGCGATACCGATTACCGTATCTTGGTCGTTAATGTGGTACGCTTGTAAGTCTTTCCACGCCAAGTTTACGTCGTCCTCGGCAAATTCTACTGCTTTTCGAATGGCACTATCGCCTCCCGCAATAATGCCAATCACCCAATCGTCCGTCACGCCAAAAGTTGGTGGACACTCGGAGGCATCTACAATGCCCAACCGTCCACTCGTCCCCGCGCCAATGTAGAAAAGTCGCCCTCCATTCTTCATTTTAGGAACAATTGAATGGACTAATTGCTCAATTTGTGGAATGGCTTTTTCTACTGCTTGCGGTACCGTTTGGTCTTCCCGATTGATATTGGTCAACAATTCCCGAACCGACATTTTGTCTAAATGCCGATGATTGGAAGGACTTTCGGTGATTCTGTGCATTTGTTGTTTGTTATTGGTTACTCGTTATTTGTTATTCGTTATTTGTTATTCGTACTCACTGCTATTACCACTACTCACTGCTATTACCACTACTCACTGCTACTGCCACTACTCACTGCTACTGCCACTGCCGACTGCTACTACTACCACTCCAACACAATTTTCCCAAAATGTTGCCCACTTTCTTGGTAGCGAAAAGCATCCGCTAATTGGTCGAAGCCGAAACTTTTGTCGATAACGGGTTTAATGCCGTTGATATTGATGGCATGGACCATATCTTCCTGCATTTTACGACTACCGACGGCGATGCCGATAAGTCGAATATGCTTGAAAAATAGTTTAGGGAAGGTAATTTCTCCTTTGCGGCCGTTGCCGAGAATACCGATGGAGGAAATGTGACCGTCAATTTTAACAGCTTCTACGGATTGCCGCATGGTGGAACCGCCGCCGACGTCCAAAACGTGGTCCACACCGCCATTGGAGAGCATCAAAATAGATTTTCCCCATTTGGGGTCTTTCTTATAGTTTACTACAGCTTCGACGCCCATAGATTTTAGGCGCTCCGCTTTTTCGGGAGAGGAAGTGGTCGCAAACACTTTGGCGCCCGCCGCTTTGGCAAATTGCAGCGCAAAAATAGACATACCGCCCGTACCTTCTATCAGTACACTTTGGCCCGCTTTTAAATTGCCTTCCACCATCAAACCACGCCAAGCGGTAGCGGCGGCGCAGGGTAGGGTAGCGGCTTCGGCGTAAGTATAGCCGTCAGGCATCTTGGTGACCGCCGTGGCGGGAAGACAGCTTTGCTCGGTAATGAACCCGTCCACCGTTTCGCCGTTGACGAACATCGTTTTTGGCAAATTGGGCCGTCCATCCAGCCAATTAGGAAAAAATAAGGACATCACTTTATCCCCTACTTTCCAATCGTGCACGCCTTCACCGACCGCCATAATTTCGCCCGCCCCGTCGGACATGGGGATACGTCCGTCTTTTACGGGAATACCACCAACGGCCACCAAATAGTCGTGAAAATTGAGCGAAGTAGCGTGCCATTTGACGGAAATTTCTCCCGCTTTTGGGGTGATTTCTGGTCGGTCAATAATGGCTAAATTGTCTAAGCCGCCTGGCTTTTTTACGGTAACTGATTTCATGTATTTATTATTATTTTATGATTCAGAATAGAGAATAGAGACCATTTTATTGAGAGAAAAGAGACGTAAATTTCAGGGAATCCGATAACAATTTCGATAAATATACTGATTTGTCAGCGTTTTAAGTCTCGACTCTCGGTTCTGAATAATTACATTTATTTTTGTGAACTACTTTGCTACACTCCAAACTGCGTCAAATGGTGGTCTAAGTGCTTGGCAAAAAGTACGTTCCATTCGCTGGCCGTCAATTTGTCGAAAGACAAATTTTCTCTTCCTTCGAAGTGGGTAGCGCCCAATTGTTGGGTTTTATGCAAATAGTCAACCAACCGTTTTTTTTCCACTTCAAAGTCTTTTTCCTTGCCGAAGGTAACGAACTGGGGAGCCGTTTTACCGTTTTTGGGATAGGGTTTGGGTCCAACAACCGCTTTTTTGACAAACGCTTTCAACATTAACCGCATAAAAAAGTTGGGTTTTGAATGAATATCGTCGTAAGTCATTTCGTAAGCTACGTTAACGTGGGCTAGCATTTGGGCGACGTTCATTTTTCCCCATTGTGGCTGAGTCGTCGGTGTTAAATTATCAATCCTCTGAAGGGTTTGTTGGAGGTCTGCTTGATTAAATAGGTTTTTCATATCTCTACCGATTGATGAAATTTTAGAGTGTCATATAATTTTGGGATGCACTTTCGAAATAAATGCAAAACTAATAAATTCTTTTTAGCTATTTTTATCCTCTCAATTAGGGCGAGCGAAAAGTTATTTTTATAATATGTAATCGACTGATAAAAGTTGAAAACTTTGAAAATATTGGTTTGAAGATGCAATCTTCAAACATCGACAGAAGATTTTTCAACGAGTTATATATTACGATTTTGACTTTTCGTTCGCTCTATCCTCTCAATGTAAATATTATTTGTTTGAATGGACGAAATTCACGGTCATATCGAACGCATTACTTTTCAAAATGCGGATAACGGCTACACCGTTGCTCGGTTGAAAGAACGGGGAAAAAAGGACTTGACGACGGTCGTTGGGACGTTGACTTCCGTGCAAGTAGGGGAGACAGTACGCTGTAAAGGCTTTTGGAAAAATGACATCAACTACGGCTTCCAATTTCAAGTCAAGGAATACGAAGTAGAGCGCCCTTCTTCGGAACAGGGGATTCGAAAATATTTAAGTTCGGGTTTGATTAAGGGAATTGGACCCGCCTTTGCCGAACGAATTGTCGAATATTACAAACTTGAAACTTTAGATGTTATTGATGAAAATCCAGATAGTTTGCTGGAAATCAATGGTATAGGCACTAAAAGAGTAGAGCGAATCAAGAGTTGTTGGGCAGAACAAAAGGCGATTCGAGAAGTAATGGTCTTCTTGCAAAGTTTCGGGGTGAGTCCGACCTACGCCAAAAAGGTGTTCAAGACCTACGGGGATAAAAGCATCGAAACGGTGCAAACGAATCCCTACCAATTGGCCCGAGATATTTGGGGGATTGGCTTCAAAACTGCCGACCAAACGGCTCGACAAATGGGGATTGCGGCGACGGCCGACATTCGCATTGATTCGGGGGTAGAGTATGTACTATCGGAATTGTCCAACGAAGGCCACACTTGCTATCCAGTGGACCTTTTTTTAGACAAAGCACAAGAACTACTTTCGGTCGAATCAGCTTTGATTAATGACCGTTTGGACGCTATTTTAGCGGATGACCGAATTGTGCTGGCACCGTTAGCTATCGACCAACAACCCAAAATGTGTATTTGGTTGAAGCTGTTCCATATTTGTGAACATGGCATTGTGAAAGAGTGGGGAAGGCTACAAAAAGGAACTTCCAAGCTGCGTAGTATTGAACCCGAAAAGGCTATCGTCTGGGCGCAGGACAAATTAAATATCCAGTTGGCTGCCAATCAAAAAACGGCCGTAGCGCAGAGCCTTTCCGAAAAAATTCACATCATTACGGGTGGCCCTGGAACGGGAAAAAGTACGATTACTAAGGTGATTCTAGCCATCACGCAGCAGTTGACGAAAAAGATATTACTAGCGGCACCGACGGGACGGGCAGCCAAACGGCTCGCCGAAATCACCAAATTGGAAGCCTCCACGATTCACTTATTGCTAGAGTTTGATTTTGGTATCAATGGCTTCCGCAAAAATCAAGACAATCCGCTTGATTGCGACTTGCTGATTGTGGACGAAGCAAGTATGATTGATACCGTGCTGATGTATAATTTGTTGAAAGCTTTACCGAATCGGGCTAGGTTGATTTTGGTGGGAGATATTGACCAATTGCCGAGCGTTGGCGCAGGAAACGTATTGCAGGATTTAATTGCCAGTCAAAAAATACCCGTTACCCGCTTGACCGATATTTTTCGACAGGCGGCCAATTCGAAAATTATTACTAATGCGCACCGTATTAATGCGGGGCAATTTCCGAACATTAAAACCGAAGCCGAAGCGGATTTTTTCTTCATCGAACGGGAAGACCCACAGCAAATTAGCGAACTGATTGCCGATTTGGTTAAAAATCGCTTACCTAAAAAATATAAACTAGACCGCATCAACGAAATTCAAGTACTGAGTCCCATGAATCGAGGATTGATTGGCACTAGAAACCTCAACCTTATTTTACAAAAAGAACTCAATCCCTCGAAAGAACCGTTGATAAAAATGGGGCGAACGTTCCACTTACACGACAAAGTGATGCAATTGCGGAATAATTACGATAAGGAAGTGTTTAATGGCGACGTAGGGATTATTCAAAAAATCGACCGCATCGAGCAGGAAATATACGTCGATTTTGAAGGAAATGTGGTGTCCTACGACTTTTCGGATATTGACCAACTAATGCTGGCCTACGCCGTTTCGGTCCATAAATATCAAGGTAGCGAATGTCCGTGTATCATCATGTCCATGCACACAACGCACTACATGATGCTCTTTCGGAATATGCTCTACACGGGGATGACGAGGGGAAAGCAATTGGTGATAATTATTGGAACAACGAAGGCCCTGTCGATGGCGATACGGAACAATAAAGTAGCGAAAAGATATACGGGATTGGAGGTAGCTTTCAGTTGAGGGATTCAATAGCTAATAAATGCAGGTCTGGAGACTTTATACATCGGTTACCGATATTCAACGTCTGGACAAATAACAAATAACGAGTAACAAATAACAAACTACCCAAAAAGACCAAAGGGACGAGCACAACCCGTGCCCATCCCTTTGCGTATAATATAATAATTGATGTGAATTCGATTATTTCTTGATGAACTTTCGTTCTTTGATTCTCGCTTTTTTACCAACTAAGTCTCTTAGGTAGTACAACTTAGCGCGTCTTACTTTACCCCGCTTCAAGACCTTTAATTCCGCAATGGCGGGAGAAGATAATGGAAAAATTCTTTCAACACCGACGCCGTTGGACATCTTTCGAACAGTGAAGGTCTTGGTAGCGCCGTGACCTTTAATTTGAATAACGTCTCCACGGTACACCTGAATTCGTTCTTTTTCTCCTTCTTTAATTCTTAGAGAAACGGCCACTGTATCACCTGGTCGAAAACTAGGTAACTCATTTTGATTGGCTAATTGCTCTTGCACAAATTTTATAGCATCCATTGCTGAAAACTTTTTAACAAAGAAAGTAAGAGGTCGGATAGAGACTGGTAAGATTTCATGCCGACGTTATTTCCGTAGATTTTAAATGATATGACCGATGTCGGTCTTTCTAAAATGAGTGCAAAAGTAAGACTTTTTTAGATAAGTAGCTGGATTAGTGAAATCTAAAATTTAAAATTCTAAATCTAAATTTTAAAAGTACTGAAAATCAGTGATTTATATTTCGAACTGGAGCAAGTTAATTTTTAGGGCTCACTTAAAAAAGAGGTTCTTTGTCAATATCCCGCTTCTTCGGCCTCCATTTCTTTTAGATAGCCTTTCAATGGTTCGTGATGCTTCGTAATGGCTACTCTTCCCGACCGTGTAAACTCTAAAATGCCAATGCCTTCGAGTATTCTTAGTAATTCCTCCGTCTCGTCTTTGTACCCCGTTTTTTCTAAAACGATGTATTCGTCCTCGATTTCCAAAATTCTGGCGCCGTGCTTTCGAACGATGCGCTCAACGTGATTCCCTTTTAGGAAAATTTTAGCGGGTACTTTGTACAAAGCGACTTCTTGATAGACGATTTCGTTGCTTTCGTAATGAAAGGCTTTTAGTACATCGACCTGCTTTTCCAATTGCTTGACCAGCATTTCAACCATTTTTTCATCAACGGTTACCACAATGATAAATCGGTAAATACCTGGAATAGACGACTGCGAAGTCACTAAACTTTCAATGTTGATGTGCCGACGGGTGAAAACCGTCACGATTCGGCTCAATAGGCCAACCATGTCTTCGGAAAAAACGGAAATAGTGTATTCTTTTTTCATGTTTATTGTTTTGGTGACTAGTCTATTAGTGACTAGTGACTGGTAATTAGTGACTATTGACTATTGACTAATCACTATCAAGAAATTAAAATTTTTTTGCCCAGGTATTTGGGTTGTTTTCTTGTGAGATATAAGTCCACCATCATTTTCAAACGAGCCAACTTTTCTCTGATTTGCACTTTTAGACCATATCGGAAATTCACGTCTTTGGCATTGAATCCGATGGCCTCAATATCCTTATTTTTACAAATATACAAAGCTCTTTCATTGTGAAAAGGCTGGGAAATAATCGTCAATTTACGTTGTCCAAAAATTGCTTTGGCCCGAACAACGGAATCCAAGGTTCGAAAGCCCGCGTAGTCCAAAAAAATTCTGTCGGCTGGAATGCCTCTTTTGAGCAAATCCTGCTTAAATTGTTCGGGCTCGTTATAATCTTTTCGGCTATTATCGCCACTAATTAGCAAATATTGAATTTTTTGTTGCTGAAATAATTCAACGGCCGCTTCTAAACGGTATTGATAGTAACCGTTAATATAGCCATTGGCCAAATACTTTCCCGTACCGAGCAGCAAACCTACTTTATTGAACGGAATTGCTTCGATGTCATCGTACAACCGGCTGGTCGTTCCTTTTTTAGTGGTCCAATCTGCGAGGAGCAAGCTAAAAGAACACACAATGGCTAGGAGGCTACTGATTATTACGAATTTTCGATTCATTATTTTTTCTTGGTTTTTAGCAATTGATAATCTTGTAATACAATTCGAACGCTCGAAATTAACAATTCGGGGTCATCATAATGGACAAAATGCCCCGCATCGCCACTGTAGAGCAACATGCCTTTATCAACCGATTGAATCACTTCTGTCCAGCGACTCACTCTATGCTTCATCTTTGACCGAAACAAGGCTTCCTCGTCGTACAATTTAGAGCGTAATTTTTTAGGCTTTTCGTACCGTCCACCCGTCAAAATATGGACGGGAATATTTGGTAGCGGTACATCATGGACGCCCTTAAATTCTTTTTCCCTAATAGCTTCTAGTACTTGCCCCTCTCGTCGAATGGCAATGGGCGCTCCGGGTTTCCAATTTCTACGCCTATCAATGAACGACTGTATTAAGCTATCTACGCGAGACTTTTCCCAATCCAAGACGTCGTAGTACAAACGTTTATTTTGGTGCGTTTCCGTGAAATCAGCAGGGTCAACTATGATGAGTCCCGCTAGTAATTCGGGGTAAAGATTAGCAAATCCTCGCACGTAAAGACCACCTAAAGAGTGGCCTACCAAAATGTAAGGCGGTGCTACTTCTAACTTATCTAATAGCCGAATAAGCCTAGCCGCTACGTTTTCAATAGTTGGTATTTCATCTACCGCTTCGGATTGTCCAATACCCGGTCGGTCGTAGGTAACCAAAGGAGCCATTGCGGAAACACCGTCTAGCACCCTATCCCAATTGTCCATCGGTGTTCCTAGGCCACTTTCGAAGACGATAATGGGCTGTTCGGCCTTTCTTTTATCCAAACCGATGGTGTTGACCCAGATTTTAGTACTATCTAAGGTCAGAAATCGTTGCTGTGCAGAAACACTTGTAGTTAGCCACAAACACAGGAAAATGGAAATGTATTTCATAATTTTCGTAACTATTAAGTCGAACAAAAAAAATCCGTTGAACCACCCCAAGCACTCCAACGGATTTTCCCTTATTCCTTTATCATCTCATTCCCTCATCACCTTACCCCCCTTACTCCAACCGTATATCCGCAATCGAAGCCCCACTTGGCACCATCGGGAAAACATTTTCTTCTTTTTGTACACGAACGTGTAGTAGATAAGGACCGTCGTGCGCTAACATTTCCGCAATGGCTGCTTCCAATTCGTTGGGGTCGCTAAGGGTTTTACCTGGTACACCAAAGCCTTCGGCGATTTTTACGAAATCAGGATTTACCAATTCAACGGAAGAGTACCGTCGGTCGAAAAATAGTTGCTGCCATTGGCGCACCATGCCTAAAAAGTTGTTGTCTAGGAGGACTATTTTGACCCCAACGTTCCATTGGGAACAAAGTCCCAATTCTTGAATGGTCATCTGAAAACCACCATCTCCACAAACGCAGATAACTTCTCGTTTGGGGTCGGCATATTTAGCACCAAACGCAGCGGGTAAACCGTAGCCCATTGTTCCTGCGCCACCCGAAGAAACCCAAGAGTTGGTGGTATTATATTTATAGTAGCGGGCCGCAATCATTTGGTGCTGTCCGACGTCGGTGGTAACGATAGCTTTACCTTCCGTTTGGTCCGAAATTTCTTTCATCACCTGCCCCATTCGAATTTCTCCTTCGGGTGAAGCTTCGCAGTCTCTTTTGATGACCTTTTCGTATTCCTTTTTGTCCGCTTCGTGAAATTCGGCGACCCAATCGTCGTGACTATTTGGGTTGACCATGGGAATCAACCGTTTCAAAGCCGCTTTAGCATCGGCGACGATGGGTACGTGCGCAAAGACATTTTTATTGATTTCGGAAGGGTCAATTTCGATGTGAATGACTTGAGCCTGTTTGGCGTATTTTTCTAAATTACCCGTCACTCGGTCGTCAAAACGCATGCCAATCGCAATCAAAACGTCGCATTGGTTGGTTTTGATATTGGGCCCGTAGTTACCGTGCATCCCAAGCATCCCCATATGCAGTGGATGCGTATTGGGAATTGTCCCCAAACCGTGAATCGTACAGCCAACGGGAATGCCCGTTTTTTCGATAAACTTCGTAAATTCTTTTTCTGCGCCCGCAATCTGAATTCCATGACCCGCCAAAATAAACGGCTTTTTAGCCCCATTTATTAGGGTAGCTGCTTGCTCCAAAGCGGCTTTTTTAGCTTTGGGCTTGGGGTGGTAGGTCCGAATTTTCTTTACTTTTTCGTAAGCAAAATCTAACATTCCATTCTGCGCATCTTTGGTAATATCAATCACCACTGGACCGGGACGACCCGTGTTGGCAATGTAAAAGGCTTTTGCAAAAACGCTAGGAATCTCCTCGGGTTTGGTAATTTGATAATTCCATTTGGAAATGGACATCGTACAACCAATCACGTCCGTTTCTTGGAAAGCATCGGTTCCTAACACTTTGCTGAAAACTTGCCCCGTGATACAGACCAAAGGAACAGAATCCAAGTAGGCATCGGCTAGTCCCGTCGCTAAATTTAAGGCACCAGGTCCCGAAGTGGCAATACAAGCGGCCGTTTTTCTAGTCACCCGTGCGTGCCCTTCGGCGGCGTGAATCGCTCCCTGTTCGTGCCGCGCCAGAATGTGCTGTAACTCGTCTTGATAGTGGTACATGGCATCGTAAGTAGGCATGATGGCTCCCCCTGGATACCCATAAATCGTCTGAATGCCCTCGGCAATTAAGCACTTCACGATAGCTTCCGCACCAGTGATGCGTTCTGTCTTTCGGGGCTGGTCTGTTTTGGCGGCTCTTCCGGTTTTTGCGGCATCTGCCTGATGTTGTACTTTCATCTTTAGAGTCGATTGGTTGATTAGTTTGCAGTAGCAGTTTGCAGTAGCAAGTAATTAATCAACGAATAATTAATAATCAAATAATCGTAACTATTCTGAATAGTTACAAATAATCAGTAAATCAAAACGCATCGGTCACGCAGCCTTCGCTGGCCGACGAAACGTTGTGCATATATTTCCGAAGAATGCCCGATTTAGCGGGACTCTCTGGCGCTTTCCAATTTTTGCGACGTGCTTTGATTTCCTTTTTAGTCAAATGCGCCTTAATGATATTCTTTTTGGCGTCGATGGTAATCTTATCGCCGTCTTTAAGCAGTCCAATCAAACCACCTACCTGCGCTTCGGGGGTAATGTGGCCCACCACAAAACCGTGGGTCCCACCCGAAAAACGACCGTCGGTAATCAAAGCTACTTTTTTACCCAAACCAGCGCCCATAATGGCGGAAGTAGGCTTGAGCATTTCGGGCATGCCGGGTGCACCCTTTGGCCCTGAATAGCGAATGACAATAACATCTCCTTCTTTAATTTTTCCACCAACGATGGCCTCGTTAGCGGCGGGTTCTCCATCAAAAACTTTGGCCGTTCCTTTGAAAACGAGTCCTTCTTTGCCCGTAATTTTGGCGACGGAGCCTTCTTCGGCTAAATTTCCGTACAAAATCCGTAAGTGACCCGTTGGTTTGATGGGGTCATCGAAGCCGTGAACTACCTTCTGTCCTTTTTTCAAAGCGGGCAGTTCCGCTAAATTTTCTCCCAACGTCTTCCCCGTAACGGTCATACAGTTGCCGTCGATGTAACCTTCCTTCAGTAATAGTTTTAACACCGCAGGAACACCGCCAACGTTGGACAAATCTTCCATCACGTATTGGCCACTAGGCTTTAAGTCCGCTAAGAAAGGTGTTTTATCGCTAATCATCTGAAAATCGTCAATGGTCAACGGCACGCCGACCGATTTGGCCATCGCAATCATGTGTAAAACGGCGTTGGTCGAACCTCCCAAAACGGTAATTAACGTCAAGGCGTTTTCAAAGGCTTGACGTGTCATTATATCTCTCGGCTTGAGGTCTTTTTTCAACAAGTTTTTCATCGCCTTACCTACACGATTCATTTCTTCCGCCTTATCTTTACTGACTGCAGGGTTAGAGGAACTGTAGGGCAGACTCATGCCCATTGCTTCGATAGCAGAAGCCATCGTATTGGCAGTGTACATGCCACCACAAGCACCCGCTCCTGGACAGGCATTTTTGACCACCGCTCGAAATTCTTCTTCGCCAATTTCTCCTGCCACTTTTTGTCCTAATGCTTCAAAAGCCGAAACGATGTCCAACTTCTTGTCGGCTACGCAACCTGGTTGAATCGTTCCTCCATAAACCAAAATACTCGGGCGATTCAATCGACCTAACGCCATCATCGCACCGGGCATATTTTTATCGCAACCTACGACGGCTACGATGCTGTCGTACCACTGTGCCGAAGCGACCGTTTCGATAGAATCGGCAATAACATCTCGGGAAACCAAAGAATACCTCATTCCTGACGTTCCCATCGAAATGCCGTCACTCACGCCAATGGTGTGGAAAATTAGGCCTATCAAGTCTTCTTTGTTAATAGACTTCTTGATTTGTTTAGCCAAATCGTTAAGGTGCATATTACAGGGATTTCCCTCCCAACCCGTCGAAACGATGCCCACTTGGGCTTTTTTAAGGTCTTCAGTAGTTAGTCCAATAGCGTGTAGCATCGCTTGCGCACCGGGTAATTCGTCGTTTTGGGTTAACGTTCGGCTATACTTGTTTAATTTTGACATAGCTTGACTGTCGTTGTACTTGTTTATGTTTGTAGTAGTAGTTTATTCAATTGAACTCGTTATTCCAAAGCTAGCATTTTAACCACTATTTTAACTAAGAAATAATCGTTGTTTTACAATATATAAATCCTTTCTACAACAAAGCCGCTCCCTTTTGTAAAAAGAGAACGGCTTTATTTGATGGGAAGAAAAGTTGCAACAAAGACCGCTCTCGGATTATTCGACCAGAATAATTAAGACAAAGACGACCACAATGTTAACAACTACATTCATTTATTAAATTTTACTAGGGCAAAGCAAAAGTCAATAAAATATATAACAATTGCAACGGAAAAAGAAATTGTTTAGAAAAAAAGCGAAAATTCGCTGTTCTAGTAAAAAAAGATATAAGGGAGAAGGTAAATTAGTTAGGACCGGATTAAAC
>JBCCQK010000203.1:0-13150 GCA_039024375.1 Bacteroidota bacterium | reverse complement strand
CTCCAAGCCCCATTCGGGGCGACTACATTTGTATCACACTTGTTCAAAATACCCAATTATCTCAAAGGTGCAGCGCACCGACCACATTTTTATAGCAGATTATTTTTATAAGAAAACCCTTCTCATTAGAATAATTAGAGCGTGGTTTTAATCTGTGCCAAAAAAAGAATTTAGGCAAAATAAATTAATAAAATGGTCATTTTGAGGAAATATTTTTTCTTAGACAAGGCAAAAAGCGCAGGCATAGCACCGCTACGACGAGCATTTTTAACGCAGTATAAGGGAAAAAGATGAACTCATAAATGGCTAGTTAATTATTTTACTTTGCCTTAGTGTTTCATCGTTAGGGGGTAACTTCCCGTTACCCTCTAACTTGTTGAATTTCAGCATTAAAATTTAGGGGGTAACGGGAAGTTACCCCCTAAAAAGGCATTCCGAACAGATTAAAATCACACCCATGTAACTATTTTTTAATAGGACTTAACAGCTCCACTCGCAAAGTCACCAATTCCGCTTGGGGCAACAAAAAAGCCAAGCGTTGACCCGCCGCTTTCAACTCGAATACTTGTTGTACCTCGTCGTTCAACGTTAATTGATACTTACCCTTTTGCAAATTCCACAAGCGTATAGTCGTGGGAGTAGTTTGTGGTTGGTGGTCAAAAAGCGCAACTTGCAAACTTTGTTTGGTTGCCTCTTCTACTAAGGCGGTAAATCCAGAAGAAGTCCCTTCCCATGTAACCGCCATGTAGGGCGAAGTACCACTAGCATTGAGGTCACCCGTTAACATGGTTTTTAATAAGTCAGCATTGACTCGTCCTTCGAAGTTGGGGCTACTCGCATAAATACGGTCGGTGAACCAAGTTTCTTCGGTCATCATTTCCCAATTATAACTCATATTCTCGTTAAAAGTGGCAAGTGCTTTTTCTAGTCCTTTGGTCGTCCCGTTTAAACGATATTGAAGATAGGGCGAACCGTATTGGGCAAATAAATCGTCGTATCGGGGGTCATTGGTCAACAAACGCCACTGCCCCGCCAAGGCGTGAAAACTATTTCGCTTAATGAATTGCGCCGCCGTCCATGCGGGAGACCCAGGTTCACCGTCTTGCGCTCTATATTGATTGACCAATTGGATAGCAGCCTCAATTGGATAATGTAAATCTTGGTCTTCCACGTACTGACTGATGAAAAATAGTTGGTCTAAAAGTAGTACATCTCCGCCAAAATCGTAATACGGCCAGTACATATTTGCCTCAAACCAGTTGGGTTCGTCTCCGTTGATAGCCCCATCCGAAGGGCGATAAGAGGCGGGTAACACACCTTTGGGTTTGCCTTTAGCGGTTGATTTAGCCAATTTGACCCAACCTTTACTCCAGTCGTATAAGGTATTTTTAATAGCTGTACTTTCGGGATACCGCCATAAATAGTAGCGTAGCACTTTCATGGTGCGGCTGTTCATGGGCACATCTCGATTGCGGGGCGGGCGTTCGTCCACTTCGGTACTAGAATACCAACTCGACTTAAAAAATACATCCCCATCGGGGTCTTTCTCGCTCCAAAGTTGGTCAAAATAGCGAGCGGTTGGTAACGCCCGTTCGTGTATTTTTTTATCGTCGGAAACGGCTATCATAACGGGTGCGGTATCCGAGATAAATTCCGAAGAATGTTCGACGTCGGCAATGTGCTTGGAAAAACCATCTTGCAGGACATCACTATTCCATACCCCATTAGCAAGCCTTTTTAAGCCTGTGATAGCCAACGAGTCACCGAGGTAAAAAAGTGGATACCAAAAACGGAGTGCCTCTACGTCGTCCCCGTATTTTCCACCCATTTCACCGTTGGGCGCTTGCCTTTTTTGCACCCAATAGTGTACCAAACGTCGAAGGTGATGCAAGGCAATGGCCTGTTGCTGCGACCAATCGGGGGCGTGGCCCGCTATTTTAGGCAGACTTGATTGCTGGTAAAAATGTTCTCCTGCGTACATTCGCAAGAGCGTATCTTGTGGATATTGGTTGAGTAATTGCGCAAAGTCTTTGGCGGCTTGTTGTTTATCGGGTACGTGGCGGTATTCTCTACCCAAATGAAAACAAAACCGTCCTCGCAACCACAAAGCCCGCTCATAGAGCGGGTGGTCGGGCTGCTGAATAATGGGTTCCAACAACATTTGTCCCTGCTGAAACAGTTGAATCATCGACATCTGGTAGCGACTTTTGCTCCATTGCCAACCCCTCGCCGTTTTAAACGTTTCGGCCAAATGTAGCCAAGTCGCCTCTCGATAATATTTAAAAGTCCACGCATCCGACGGGTCTTTTTCTAGCGTACTTTTTAAGTTGTCTAATAAGGGCAACAGCGATACTGGCTTGTGACTAAAAGTACCGTATTCTGATAACATCCCGAGCAGCCATTGCTGCTGATTAGTGAGACTTTGAGACTTGGTCAAAACGGGTAAGATATGGCAAGCCAACAAACGAATACTATCTTGTCCACCTGTCAAATAAATCGAAAGTCGTTGGTCTTTAACGGCTACCTGCCCTCGCCATATTTTGACGTGTGCGTTCATTACTCTGGGCGATTCTGGCCCATTCCGAACGGGGTGTAAATTGGCGGGTTGTAATGTATCTTTTTGTAAACCAATGCGCCAAGTAGATGTCATTTCCATGCCCGCATTGAGGAATAATTGGACTTCGTAGGTGCCATTCGGTAAAGTGCTTTCCCATTGTAAATTGGGGGCTACTACCCCATCTTGCCAATGCGGAAAACGCCAACCTTGATATCGTTCCATTTGGAAGTCCCCCGTTGGTGGCTTTATCCAACGGAAATTAGCTGGCGATTGCGTGGCATCAATGGACGTATAGCCTTCTGCTTTTTCTGACCCAAAATCGTATTGGTAAAAAGGGGTTTGTCCGTAAGTCAGCATTTGACTACTAATGAAAAAGAGCATCCAAAAGCAGTACCTACTATTTTTTATTATTATTTTAAAAAATGAAGATAGCATAGGAAAGGAGTGAAAATCCGTAGCTACCTACGAATTATAATCAATTGAATGTTAATGTCATTAAGTTAGTGGAAGCATATTAACCTAATTTTTTGAAAGCCCGTGAAATTTACCCCGTAACGGGAAGTTACGGGGTAAAAATGGGGCATTATTTCGGGGTAACTTCCCGTTACCCCGAAATTTTCAAACAAAATACAACCCTTAACTTAATGACATTGAATTGAATATATGACAAACAAGTGGAAATCATTTATTATAGTTCAAAAACCCGTCCGCCAGAAGGCATTCAGGCAGGTCATATGCCATAAATCTGTCTAAACAGGCAAAACCGTATAGATATATGATTTCTGATATATGAATTTTGATTTTTGATTGGTCAATCAACGTATAAAGATTCCACTAAAATTCCCACAGACACCTATTTCAACAATTTATCCATAGCAATAGCCGCCCACAACACGGCCCCAAGTCCTCTAGGGTCATTCGGGCGCGTATTCCAATTAGCGTATTGGTTGGCCGTCTCAAAAATGGGCGTTCCTCTAACAATGCCCATCACTTGCCCGTCTTTTTCCAATTTCGAGCAAAGCCCCGACCAGCCCAATTGCGCCGCTGCTCGCATTTTTTTGCGCTCTTTTTTGGTAAACCATTTATTCGTACAACCTTCGGCCAAAGCTCGGACAAACATAGCCGTAGCGGAAGTTTCCAAATAAGTATTCGGGTCGGTGATAATTTGGTGCCAGCGACCATCCTCATTTTGGTAGCGTAGCAAGCCCGAACAAACCGCTCGGTAATTTTTTAAAATCGTGGGTCGTTGGGGGTGATTGTCGGGTAAAGCGTGGAGCAATTCGACGTAAATCATCATCATCCAGCCCATGCCCCTACCCCAATGACAACAAGACTGTTCGTTCGACCAAGTGAAATAGGCGTGGTGGTACAGCTCGGTCTGCTCGTTGTAGAGATATTTATGAAAATTCAACGATTGCGTAACGGCATCTTCCAATAGTTCGGGACGTTGCAGTACTTTGGCTGCTCTTATCAAAGGTAGTCCCGCCATAAATAAATCGTCCGATTGCACCGTCGAAGTGTCGGGCGTAATGCGGACGAGCGTTCCATCTTTTAAACGGGCGACTTTGTTTTGAATATTATCTAGGATATTTTCCAATATTGAGTAAAACGGGTCTTGTTGCATCCCTGCTAGGTCATTGCCGTATTTTCGGTCTAAATAATGCAGCACGGCCGTTCCCTGCGGACCAAAATCGTCCAACATTTTATTTCTAAAATAGAGCGTAAAAGGGCCACTTAGGCGACCTGTCGCATGATTTTCGGCGGCAATCTTGTCTTTATTTTTATAAAAAAACTGTAAGTGCTGTTCGATAAATGGAGACTGGTCTAGGGTACCAAAATGGTTCGTAACGTCATTCATCGCCGTCAGAAAGGTACCCGTGTAGTACCGCCAATCCGTAAAATTGAGTCGAGATGGAAAGTGGTGAACTAGAGGAGTAGCGGGTAACATTGGCGGCAAGTCCGAGACTACCCCTTGCTGGGCCTTTGGTCGAACAGCAAAAGCGGTAGAGGCGGTTGCCCATAATGGATTTTGTAAACTAAGTTGTCTTGTGGTCATTCGACTGTCGGCCTCCACAAAACCTATCCAAAAACTGGGTTGGGTATCTTTAGTAGGATAAAAATAGACAGAAACGGGAAGTGGCGTTTTTTCCGTTTTCTTGACCTTAGATAGCGAAAAATAAGTCAAAAAATCCAATAATTCATAGTCCTGTCGAATGAGTTGGTGGTCATTTTCGGTTGTACTTTCAAAGGTTTGTTCCCCTATCTTAATGACCATTCTACCCGCTGTATGGCTGACCGCTAGTTGGTAGGCGGCAGCAGATTCACTTTCCTTTTGGAAAACCAATTCGGAAATGACGTAATGCGTATTGGTCGAGGCACTAGCGGGCATATTTTGGTAATCAAAATACCATGAATACTCTTGCCGAGTCGCAATGGGTTTTTTTATAAAATCAAACGCACATTCCTCGACGATTCTATTTGCTACTAACTGCGCTACTTGTTGGGGGTCGGTGGTTTGAGCCGAAGAAGTGAGTCCAACCAACTGTAAGGCCATACATAATAACCAAAAATTACCATTCATTTTCAAAACCAGGTTTGTTATAAATTTCTGCCCAATCACGATGCCCTTCCGTAAAGGAGGCTAGACACCAAGTAAACATAAAATCTACCGATGGAGGGGCAATGGTATCGTGATAAGTTGGAGTAACATTGATGGCTACCTCGTCAAATATATGGGCATAGACATTAATTTTTTCTTCGGGGAGCGCACAATTCTGGAGTACGTACGGCACATCTCCTTCAATATCGGATACGCAACGGAAATGGTAAATTTCTTCTTTAGCATTCTTTCCTAACCCAAGCGGTCCGTCGGGACCATGAAAATGGGGCGGATAGCTACCGATGCCACCCGAATGGGCCATATAGGTATCCCCAAAAAGCAACCGACAAGCCTGCACATTTTTATCTACTAATTTAAAAACGGTTCGCTTGGACATCGGTCGCTTGCTCCCCAAATCAGCGGCTAGCTCCGTCCCTTCAATGTCTGTATGTCGCACCAACTGTACGGGATGTGACGTGTGACAATCGACCGCTTTAAACTCACTCAAGTCGCATGTTCCCTTACTTGAAATCGTCACTTTCCGATTAATCCCCACGTACAATACATCTCCCTTTCCAAGTTCGTACGCTGTACCCTCGACGGATAATAGGGCGATACCTCGATTAACGTAATAGACCGCCTCCTCGGTGGACAGCGTGCGTTCTACTTTTGATTCTGCCTTGTCCGCCGTAAAAACAATGCGTGCCAAACGCAAAAATTGAAACGTCGAATTAGTGGCTGTTATGATTTCTGCCACTCCTTCACTAGATGGGGTCGCATCAAAAGCCTCCACCTTTCGGATTTCATTTTTTACAGGCACCATCACCTGCAAATCGTGCCTACGGTCAGCAGCACTTTTGGCACTTGCCACTTTACTATCACCAATTGTTTTTGGTAGTACCATAGTTTTTAAAGTATTTTTCCTTTTAAAGAAAATTGTTCTAACATACTCTATTCAGATGTTGATTCTCTAATGAGTAATCTCTTTTGCCACAATAGCCTCAAAATCCGCTACCGTTTGCGGTTGGTCTTTACTCCGTTCCCAAGTAGCCAACAGCGCATACTCTACTTGTCCGTCCACGGGTTGTAAGGTCAGGACGTGGCTGCCCATTTTAGGCTGTGGCAACACTTTGGGTTCATACTTATCATCTGCAAAAACCGCCATACCCAATTTTTCTTCGTGGTACGATTGATTGCCAAAAGTCGCCAACCAGCGGTGGTCGTTCAATTCCCCCGTTTGGTGTTTGGGTTCGTGCGCCACGATACCGGTCGCAAAGACCAAATTGGGGTTGGTCGATTTAAGGATTTTAATAGTAGAATTGGTTTGGTAAAAACCCGCTTGGATGGATAATTCAACCATAATATCCAATACTTCTTCGCCTATTTTTAAACCATCAAAATACGTTCGAATAATGGAGGTTTCCCCTCCCGATTGGACGATTTCGGTGCGTTTGGCAGCGTATTCTTCAAAAGCGTAGAGACTATCGTTGAGTAAAATAGCGGGGCTGCCCATCCCCAAGGTATTGCCCACTTTTAAAATATCGGACCCCCAAGGATGGATTTTGTGATAATCTAAATTGACGGTATCCAGCACCAAATCGGCCGTTTGTTTGCCAAAAATATCGTAGCGATTGCGCGTATCGAGGTAAAACCGATAACCAATGAGGTCATTCTCCCACGTCGGCCCTTCAAACTTCAACCAAAAGCCGTGCGGTTTTAAGTTAGTGGGTACTTCGTACTTAGTGAGTTGCTGATACTCGCCCGAAATCTTTTTGATGCTGTCGGGGTCGTAAGGGTGCGGTTGGCGCAGGAGGAAGGCTTGGGTACGACCGGTTGTTTCGGTGGCTTTTTTCGTGGTGCCAGTAGTCGGTTGCTGGACCGTTTTTTGGTCACCGCACGAGTATAGTAAACCGACTGACAATAAAAGGAAGAGTAGGGTTAAATTTTTCAAGGTAATCGTTTTAGACAAAGACGGTGTTTGTGAGATGTACCCTTAATAAACCCAAATATTCATTGTTTCATAGCATTTCAAAACCCTTTTTTCAGCATTTCGGCGATGTAGCCATCTAAGCTCGTTGCAATAAATACTTTGTTCATTTTCTATACTTGAAATTTTTACAATTAAAAACGCAAAATTCCTAATTTGTAGTCAATCTTTAAAACTAGACGGCATAAGCCAACTCATCCAAATAAAGCACCGCCCGAGCATGTTTTCGTAAAATAGAGGCGGGACAAGCAGTAGTAATTGGACCATGTAAAGTACGATGGACGGCGGAGGCTTTGCGTTCTCCGGGTACTATGCCATATAAAAATCGACCGCTCATTAAGGCAGGAATGGTTAGGGTAATAGCGTGCGTAGGGACTTCCGCTAGGATTTTAAAAGCACCATCGTTGACTTGTTGCTGTCGGCAGATGTCATCCAAAGCAACGACTTTGACCCAAGCAGGGTCGGCAAAATCAGCTACGGGTGGGTCATTAAAGGCAAGATGACCGTTCTCACCGATGCCCAAGGCAATCATATCTATGGGGGCGGCTTGCAATAATTGTTCGTATTGCTGACTAGCTAGAGTTGTATTTTTGGCTTGTCCATCTAAATAATGTACAGCTTTGAAAGGAAGGTGGTCAAATAAGCGTTTTTTCAAAAAGGTTTGAAAACTTTGGGGCGAATCGGCTGGCAAACCTAAATATTCGTCCATGTGAAAAGCGACAACTCCTGGCCAATCAATAGCTTTTTGTTGTAGTAAATGGTGCAGAAAATCGTTTTGCGAAGGTGCGGCGGCAAAAACCAGTCTCACTTCGGCTTGTTTGTCTAATAGAATGCGAAGGCGTTGGGCAAAATCTGCCGCTGCGGCCTTCCCCATTATCGTCCTATTTTGGTAAACTTTTACTTGGAGTTGGTTATACAATTGGGTTAGTATCATGCTGCGTTAATTTTTTCTTGCATTACTTTTTTAAATAATCGTGGTAAGCCGCCAAAAATCGAAGCCCAAAAGCAGTCCCCACATCCCGATTGACAATCCAATGTTTGCCTTTGCGGTAGCGGACTCTAATGTTCATAAAAGCCCCTCGAAGGTTAGGGTCGGCATGGTTGACGGCAAAACGATTTTTCATCACCCAATTCGCACTTAATTCAATGCGGTCTTGGTATAAATCACCTCCCAAGCCGTAGCCCAATAAGCGAATCATCAACAAACTCATAAAAGAAACCGAAGAGCCACAAATCGACCCTTTTTCCGAGCGTCCATCCAAAAAGTTTTTGTAATAAATCGCTCCATTTTTGTGTTGGGCTTCGGCGTAGCGGTCCACCGTCTTTTTGGCGGCCTCTAGGTAGGCTTTATTGCCTGTTAAGTCGTAGCCTTCCAACAGACTTTCGGCGTACCAAAGGTTAAATCGAGGATGAAAAGTGCTCACTTCTTTATGATTGGGTATAAAATCCATCCACAATCCGTGTTCGTCTTGCTTTTCTACCAGACTGTTACAAAGCGTGATAAAGGCATCTTTGTAGGTTTCGTCTTTGGTAAATTCGTACATATCCAAAAAAAGCGACCCTTCATTATTGGGGCGTGCCACATCATTTAACTGTTGATTTTTTTTGCCTTTATGAAATGGACTATTTTGGGTCAAGACTTCCCCCGTTTCGGGATTGACATTATCGTAGCACAGCCCCTTTTCCAAATCGCACATATTTTCTAGCATCCATTTTCCCGCCTGCGTGGGCACTTCGGCGTATTTGCGAACACCCGTAGTTTCGTACAGTTTAAATAAGCCCGCCGTACCATCGGAAACCGTCGCAAAAACAATAACATCACCCGCATGGTCACCGTGTTGAGCTTTGACCATTCCTTTTAACTTTGGGTGGTCTTTGATTTCTAAAGTAGTCCACCAATCGCCCGCTCGTTTGGCAGCAGTCAGATAAGCCTCATTTTTGGTTATGCGATGTGCCTCCAGTAAGCCGTAGATGATTTGCCCCGTATGCCACGGTTCCTCGTAGGGGTACCATTTTCCTTCGGTCATATTATAATCGCAACGAGATTTTCCTTCTTCGTCTAAGATGATGGTGGCGGCGTAATTTGCTCCTTCCTGCAAGACCTGCTCCACTTTTGCTAATTGAGCAGTCGTTGCTTTATTTGGTAGTGGTTGTGCTTGGCAGTGAACTAGTGTAAAAGTGCCGATTAAAAGGAAAATTAGTTCATTCATTTTTATTATTTTTCGATTATTCATGTTGCCCACCGAGGTTAGAAAAGTTTATTATAAAACGTAAAAAAGGCGCTTTACCCGTTCTCTCTTTCAACTTTTTTCCACGTTATCCTTTAAAAGGATACCTTTATTTTTATAAATTCAGCTACTTCAATCAACATATTTATGAAAAAAAACCTCTTGTTTGTTTTACTCTTTTTGGCAAACGCCACTTACGGGCAAACCCTGCCAATTGTCCCCTATCCACAGCAAGTTCAATACCGAGCGGATACTTGCGATTTGACAAAAGCATTTAGTTTTAAACGACCCGATGACCAATTCTCGCTGGCGGGAATTGCCAAAGTGTTCCAAGATGTAGAGGTGTTTGCTAAATCTGACCAACCAGCAAAAAAGAAGTTGACCGTTTGGATAGATAAAATACCAAATAATGAAAAACTCCAGCGCTTTTGTCAAAAAAACAACCTATTAACTGATAAAATAGGCAAAGAGGGCTATCACCTAGTAGTTCAGCCAGATTCTATTATTTTAGCCGCCAACACCGATGCGGGGATACTGTACGGCTTACAAAGTCTTAGACAATTACTACAATATTACCAACCCAAAGGAGCGATTCCCTGTGTACAAATTACCGATTTTCCTGCCTTTAAATATCGAGCGGTAATGGACGATATTAGCCGTGGGCCGATTTCAAATATCAGTTTTTTGAAAGCACAAATTCGGCGATTGTCCGCTTTAAAAATCAACGTTTTTACTTTTTATATCGAACACGTCGTCAAAACTAAACGACATCCCCTTTTTGCTCCCGAGGATGGCATCACCGTAGCGGAATTTCAAGAACTATCCGACTACGCCAAAGAGTGGAATATAGAATTGCTGGGTAGTTTTCAATCATTGGGGCATTTTAGAAATGTATTAAATGCGCCCGCTTATCGACATTTAGGAGCAACCGACCGTATGCTCCGACCTGCTGCTACCGAAAGCTTACAATTTTTGCAAGAAGTGTACGGAGAAATGTTGCCCGCTTTTTCTTCCGATTTTTTTAATATCAATGCCGACGAGGCTTGGGATTTGGTTCGAGGCGATTTAAAACCCGTAGCCGATAGTTTGGGTGCGGGGAAATTATTTGCCAATCACGTAGTGCCGCTTTTAAATTACTTGATAAAAAATAATAAACACCCGATGATGTGGGGAGATATGCTTTTGGCGTACCCCGATGCCTTTAATTATCTGCCCAAAGAAACGACCATTTTGACTTGGGGGTATAGTGATTTTGACAATTTTTCTAATTGGATAGACCCCATCCAGCAGCGAAGGTTTGACTTCTGGGTGTGTCCGGGCATTGTGAATTCCAATAAATTATTACCCAATTACGAAACGACTTTTATCAATTTAAAAAACTTCATTAACGAGGGGCATCAAAAAGGTGCAAAAGGGGTGATGACGACCATTTGGGACGATGGGGGTGGTCATTTATTTAAAAAAGATTGGTACGGAGTTGCCTACGCCGCCGACCAAAGTTGGCGACCCAATAGAGCAGACTTCGACTCTTTTGACCAACGGTTTTCAAAGACCTTTTACCAAGACGAATACAACCGATTACCCACCATTATTGCGGCGTTTCAAGGCTTAAAACAGCTAAATAGCACACAGAAATTACAGTACGCTTTTTTGGAAGAACAATTGCTACCCGATTTTGGGGAGGCGCACCGATTGAACGTAAAAGATGTGGCAGCCATTGCAAAAATGGTCAACGAAACGCAGGAATTGCTAAAGGAGTTAAGGCAACAAAAAGTCCATTATTCAAAAGACAACGAATGGCAAAATGACCTTGCTTTTTGGCAATTTTTTGGCACGCATTTATCCACCCTCGTCACTACTTACCAAACAATTTTAGAGGTAGCCAATACTTACAAAAAGGCTCGTCAATTACAGGCGAAGCAGCAGTCTAATTATAGCATCCATTTGGTCAGCAATCAACATAAGGTGCAAGATTTATTAAAAAAATGGACCAATTTGAAAGCGGCGTACGTGCGATTGTGGTTTCAAGAAAATCGCCTTCATTCCTTAGACGAGGCAACCGCCATGTTTGATGACAAAATTGCCGCTTTGACGCAATTATTAACCCTTTTGACTTACGTCGAAAATTTACCAAGCAATGTTCCTCTACCGACACCCGAAGCCATTAAATTGTCCATCGCCCCCAACTATGATAATTAATTTACCTTTTGGCTAATTTCCGAGGATTTTCCAATGAAAGCATCAACGGATTTTTCAAAAGACTTTTTAACAACTTTGGGAGGAGAACAAACGGCTCGCCCCACTCCCTACGATTGGCAAAAATACCAGTCACCATTATCCGATAGAATTGATTTTAAAAAGGTAGTCCATTATCAGGATTCGGCGGTAATTTATGCCTATTGCACCATAGAAAGTCCTACGCAACGAGCCGTTAGTGCCAAAATTGACTTTAATGAACCCCTAACCGTTTTTTTAAATGGGCAATCGTTAGAAAAGCAGGGTCGAAGTGACACCATGAATTTAAATTTAAAAAAAGGCAAAAATCATTTGATTTTAAAAATGTTGGCTACTCCGCAAAAAGACCATTTCTCCTTCTTTTTACCGCAGTTGGACATTAGAAATCGAAAACATAAGTATCAAATAATGGAATAGGGGTAGTTCAATGCCGTAGGCAGCTACTAACGTTTCATTGTCCACGCCCTATGTGTCATGCCGTAGGCATTTACTAACGTTTTGATTGCGAACATTAGCATTACTCAACGCTCAATCGTCCCCTGCAACTCCTCCAACAAAGTCGCTTGTACCACTTTGTATTCCATCTGATTCGCCACGTTCACCAACTCCATCGGGTCATTTCGATAATCGTATAATTCCAAATTGACAGTCTTTTCGGGCACGGCGTAATCCACCCATTTAACTAATCTAAAATCATCCGTTCGGACGCTGTAACCGTACACTTTATCTTTCTTGCGGGGACGTTGGGAAAAGGCCGCTTTTTTTAAAGATTTTTCGGGATTATCAAAAAGAGGCAATAAACTGATACCCGATAAATCTTGCGCCGTTTTGGTCTCCGTAGCCGCCACCAAAGTGGGATAAACGTCAATCAACTCGGTAATGCTCTTGGTTCGAGCGGCGGGCAAATCGGGATGATGGATAATGAGCGGTACGTGGGTGTCCAAATCGTAGTGCGTGTCTTTACACCAAGACCCAAAATCGCCAAATTTGTAGCCGTGGTCGCCCAATAATACGACGATGGTTCGGTCGGCGACGCCCTTCTTTTCCAAAGTAGTCAGCAATTTTCCTACTTGTGCATCCATGTAACTCACACAAGCCAAATAACCGTGTACCAAACTGTCTTCCAAAACGGGAGCAACGTAGCCCGTGGGCGGTACGGCGTGGTATTTTCTAAGTTCTGCACTATGATTGGAGGCGTAGGTAGGGGCATTTTGGGGTAACTCTTTGATTTGCTCGTATTGTCAGCAACTGTGGGTTCAGCGTTGACGCCATTTTTGCTGTACTACCAAAGCGCATTCCCTTCCAATTCAATACTGCTGGGAGTAGTAATTGCAGTCATCTGCTCCATAGCAGTCACTGTCTCAGCAACCTTCGAGTTCTGGCATATTGATCATCGTTCCATTGATACCATTCAAGATTGTGGTATGGCATTTAGTAATGCATTGGGTACTTCTGGCACAGTTATATTCTCATTGGGCTTGACTGGTGCGGCTATGACATCCTCATCTTGTACTTTAGCTACTATAGCGTATGCGTTCAAAGAT
>JBCCQK010000202.1:0-13156 GCA_039024375.1 Bacteroidota bacterium | reverse complement strand
TTAAAATTTATTTAATATTGCGAAAGCGTAGTTACCCGAAACTCGATGTAACGTCTCAATAATGACTTTAAATACTTCAATTAACTTACTTTAACATTTTAAAATCTCACTTTATCGTCGTATTAACTAAAAGTTATTGAGAAAAGTGATACTTTTAAGGATAATTAGTAAGAGCTAATTTAGGATAATTACTTAAAACATCAGAATATGAAAATTTACAGGATTTCATCTTTTTTGGTTGCTCTGTTCACGCTGAGTTTTGCAACCGTCTCTATGGCACAGTACGATGACTTGTACTATGACCCAAGTAATGATAGCTCGCCCGTATCGTCTAGTTACGAGTATGAGAATGAGTACGATGAATATGATGATTACGACGAGTACGATTATGATTCGGAAGAGTACGACGAGTACGACTACTACGATGATTACGATTATCAGTACACTTCCCGGATTCGTAGATTTAGCCGTTCCTACCGAGGATTCGACTACTACGACCCAATTTATACCGACGCATATTACTACAATAGAGCATTAAACCCCGGTGTTTCCATTTATGTAGGTAGTCCATTTACCTTCAACCGTTGGAATAGATGGAACCGATGGAATCGCTTCAACAGTTTCAATCGCTGGAATGCTTGGAATAATCCTTGGAACGACCCATTCTTGAACCCTTATTCGGCATTTGCTTTCAATAGTCCATTTAGACCCGCTTTTTCTCCTTTCGGATTTGGAAACGGATTTGGCGGTGGATTTAACAGATTCGGCGGTGGGTTCAATACGTTCGGCGGTGGATTTGGTGGATTCGGAGGCGGATTTGGAAATGCCTATTTGTGCCCTCCAACGAATGGTTTTGCATTTGCTAACAATGGTTTCAATACCACTAATAACATTACCGTTATCAATGGAGCTAGCCGAACGGCAGGTCCAAGAGGAACGGGTATAAATAGTACGCGGTCTAATGCCAATTCGGTTAGAAGAGGTAACACCACTAAGGAAACTTTGAGAGGTAACTCTTCCAGTGCAGCTAGCAGAAGTGCTAATAGAACAGGAACCCGAACTGCCGCAGAAGGTAACCGAAGAGCAGCGAGAACCGCTACTAGAGAAGGAAGTTCAGCTACTAGAAGTTCCTCTAGAAGTGCAACTAGAACCTACGACCGACCAACTCGACGAGTTGACCGAACTAGAACTACGACTACTAGAAGTAGCCGAAGTGCTACACCGAGTAGAGCAAACCGAACTAGCAGAACCTACAACTCAACAAGAAGTTCTTCTCGAAGTAACCGAAGCTACGCTCCTAGTAGAAGCAACAGCTCTCGCAGTTATTCACCTAGCAGAAGTAGTTCTTCTCGAAGAAGCTACTCACCTAGTAGAAGTTCTAGTAGCAGTAGAAGTATTTCTCCAAGTAGAAGTTCTTCTCGAAGTTCGGCGGGTAGAAGCTCTTCTAGTAGAAGTTCTTCTCGAAGAAACTAAAAAAAATTCGGTTTGAGGTTGATTTTTCGAAATCAATTATTATCTTTGGAGAAAATTAGACCTCTACTTTAGAATTTAAGATACAAGTTTAGTAAGGATTGACGCTTGAAAACTCCTTTCTAGACCATAAAGATTATAGCGTGTTTAGAAATTTTGAGAGGGTGGAACATCAGTATTCCATCCTCTTTTTTTATTCCTACAATTCAGATTTTGTTCTCTGACCTTGGGTTTCTTGCAGTGCGAACCCGTGATTACCCAACGTCAAAGGGCGTCAAATTTTAAACTTCTCTCCATTAAATTTCGTTTTGCAAGAGCAGTTAACTTTTTCGGAAGTAAGAGATAAATAAGCTAACCAAAATGTAATGTCTTCGCCAAATGAGTGATGAATGATTACAATTTGTAATAACTACAAGTTATAGTTATTCTGAGATACAAAAACCATCCTTCATTGTGATTGGCGGCCACATTAGAATGGCAGACTTATTTTCCTACTCCCATAAACTAAGATATATGAAAAGATTACTCTTTATGGCCCTCGCTTGCTTGGGTGTCTCCTACTTTGCGCAGGCGCAGGTACCAGCGGATGCGTTGCGTTTTTCTTCTTACGATGTTCTCGGAACCGCCCGAACACTGGGGATTGGCGGTGGTATTGGGGCTTTGGGCGCCGATTTTTCGGTGATTGGTACCAATCCTGCGGGTATTGCTACTTTTCGTCGCTCCGAATTTTCTATCAGTCCCTCTTTTTACATCAACAATACAGAAAGTGATTTAGACCAAGCTAACAGTGCACCAACATCAGAAAGCAAGTTAGCATTCAATCTAAACAATTTAGGGCTCGTTTTTGCTCGTCAAGGTCGCAACCCCAATTGGCGAACGGCTAACCTAGCTATCGGTATCAATCGAATCGCTACTTTTCAACAAACGTTTCGCTACGTAGGAGAATCGACGGGTTCTTACATTGACTTTTTTCAAGAAGCCTCTATTGATTTGGAACCAAGTCAACTGAATGACTTTAATACGGGATTAGCCTTTGACGTTGGCGCTTTGTTCGAAGTTGGAGAACCAGATTTATTTTACGAAACCGACGTTGAGCTCAACGAAAACGCACTTTTGCGAAAAGAGCAGACGGTGACGAGACGTGGCGGGATTAACGAAATATCATTAGCCTATGCAGGAAATTTCAAAGAGCGATTAATGATTGGATTTGCTATCGGTTTTCCCATTTTATCTTACAGCGAAGAAAAAAATTATTCCGAAGAAGATGTAGCAGACGAGGTTGACTTTTACCGAAGTTTACAATTCAATGAAGACTTAACCACTACGGGCTCGGGTGCCAATTTGAAATTAGGATTTATCTGGCGAATTAGTCAAGCGATTCGACTGGGCGGTGCTATCCATACGCCTACTACTTATACCCTAACGGATGATTACGAAACCAGTATCGTGTATGATTTTGTAGATGGTAATAGCGAAGGTCCTTTGGAGGCTACGTCTCCCGAAAGCCAGTTCGAATACACGTTTAAGACACCTTGGCGTTTTGTGGGTAGTGCGGGCATCATCGTTGGACGGTCAGGTTTTATCTCGGGCGAAGTGGAATACTTAAATTACGGAGGGGCAAATTTTGATTTAACTGAAAACGATGGTCGCCAAAGTACGGTCGATTTTGAGCAAGGACTAAATACCGATATTGCTAATATTTATCAATCTGCCGTTAATATTCGTCTAGGAGGCGAAATTGCGCTAGATATTCTTCGATTACGGGCCGGCATTCAAGTAACTGGCACGCCTTATGCTGCTAGTTATGTTAATGATAATCCTAATTTGAACGGTTTAGGCGATACGCAGCAAAGTATTTCTTTGGGAATTGGGGTTCGGGAAAAGAATTTCTTTGTCGATTTAGGAGCGAGATTTGCCCAGTTTGACAACACTTTTGAACCCTACGTGGTAACCGATTTTTATCCGCAAAACACGGTTTCTAATAGCAGTCGAAGAAGTCACCTACTGCTTACTTTTGGCTACAAATTTTAGGCGTTTGTTTATTTGTTACTCGCTATTTGTTATTTGTCAGCACCAACTGACAGCTGATAGCGAGTAACTACCGTTTAATACAACTTCACTATCACCAAAACTTACCACCTTCGCAGGGTCTTACACAGCCCTTCGCATTTAAGCACTATTTTCCAAAACTAAAAAACAGTTGGAATGAAGGTTCAATGGAAGTTTTTATTAAGTGCATTCCTAATTGGTTGCTGTTCCATTCATTTGTGGGGCCAAAAAAACGATTTTATAAAGGGAAGCAATTTCTTCCAAATCAACGAACGCCAATTGGTAGAAACCAAATGGAAATATACCTACACGCTTCATTTAGAATCTAATACCATTATTCATCGAGCGGAAGATACTTACGAGTACTTTCTATTTTTTCGTTTCAATTATACCTATCAGCAATATTTAAACGGGCAGTTCACAAAAGGAAGTTGGCGATTAAAAGACAACGAACTAGCCTATCAGTTTAAGCACATTCCTAAGTTTGAAGTGGCCGAAGCTAATCGGAAAAAACTCGTTTTAGAGTTTACCCAGGTTAATAGTCGCGGGACCTACCAATACCATTTCGTAAGAGTTACCTCCGAAGACAGTCCATTTGTAAAACCCCCCAATGAATTGCCCGACGTTAATGTGGAAGCGGTAAAATCTCCAAAAGACAAGAAAAAATGGTGGGTGTTTACCCCTAACAAAAAAGAAAAACGACGCTCTAAAAAATCTAAGCCTACTGTCAAAAAGGACGAACCGTACATTAGCATTGAGGTAATCGGCGGAGGATACTACGGCGGTCTCAACCCTGTTCTACGAGATTATATCCATATCAAAAGCGATGGCCGATTAATAAAAGAACATAAAAGTCAGCAAAATGGATTGGTCGTTACCAAACGAAACATTCCTAGACCAGAACTGGAAAAATTTGCCGAATACGTTGTGGCACAAGACTTTTTCACGATGGAGCGAATTTACGACTGCCAAGATGAACTGTGTCAAAATCGCAAAAAGAAAAAACCGATGCCTATTCCTCTCCGACTCGCCATCGCTTACAAAGACCAACGAAAAGTGGTTACTATTCCCATCTTTGGCCAAGACAATCGTCGGATTCAATACATTGACTATCCCCCTGCTTTGGATAAAATTATTGCGGCGATTCAGAAAATGGCTTTGCGGCTTGACCCGTCTTAGCAATTTACAATTATCAATGTGCAATGTGCAATTTGTAGTTAACGAAGAAAGTATATAGAAAACGATTAGATTGTTCATTGTTCATTGTTCATTGTTCATTGTTCATTGTTCATTGTTCATTGCTCATTGTTCATTGCTCATTGTTCATTGTTCATTGTTCATTGCTCATTGTTCATTGTTCATTGGACAACGGATACTTTGCCAAATGTTGACTTGAACAACTGCCTGCCCGTATGGGGATTTAGATATTACTCCGTGTGCTCATTGTTCATTGTTAATTGCTCATTGACTCCGTGATAATTCTGTGATAAATACCATACAAAATTGCAATCAAAGATTTAGTAATCTGTGATTCGGTAGCGACCGATTGCCTATATTTTTGTGTCATTATTATATCATTGAGGAGACAAGCTTTAGCAAAGCTCCCACAAAATTACAGATTATGAATGCGAGTATTGCAATAGACCACGTAAGTTCCCGACGAGTTGGCCCTTTTAGTTTAAATTCGCTTTTTGCCCATTATCCCGAACGCACCCTTACGAAAGGGCATACTTTGGCAAAAAGAAATCATTCTTTGGGGTATGTCTTTTTTTTGGTGAATGGAATGGTCAAATCGTTGAGTCATTTTCCCGATAAAAACAAAGAATTGGTCAATGGTTATCATACTTCGGGTGAGTTACTGAACTTGGAAATTTGGAATAATAATACTTCCGTTCCTCAATTGAAAGTCACTTCCGCAAAAGCGGTCGTCAAGGTGATTCCTATAAAGGAGTTTAGAGAATTGGTTCGACAAAATCAGGGTTTAAATCAGCTACTCATGCGTACTTTATTAGACCGAATGACCAAACAAAATGACCGAGTACACCGCCTCTTATTATTCAAATCTCGCCAGAGAGTCGTCCAATTTTTGATAGATTACGTAGCGGAAGTGGGTCAAAGAGTCGGGTACGAATACGTTATTAAAAAGCCTTTCACCCACGAAGAAATGGGTAATTTATCCGATACGAGTCGGCAGACGGTTACTACGGTCTTGAACGAACTGAAAACTAAGAAACTCATTCATTTTACTCGGCGCTATATCGTTATTCGAGATTTGGAGGCGCTTTCAGAAGTGGTCGCCGAGGAGATTTAAAAATAACGTACTTACTTTAATGTCTTCGCCAAATGAATGATGAGTGATAGGTAATGAATGATATTGACAATTGTCGATTCCTGCCGATGCCTACTGCTACTTTATTTATTAACATAGCTTTAGCCATTGACCATTTCTTTACTGCTACTGCCACTAAAACTACGTGTAAGCATACGCCCAAGCCATCAAAACGAATTGAATCGGCAACCGAAGCCATAGTCCCCAAATCGGTACCTTCATACCCGCTCCTTTGGAAGTCAGATGGTAAATATTAGCTGGAAAAACGGCGACTAGTAGTGCAATAATACCCCATGCGGCTATTGATTGGGTTTGGGGAATCAATAAACCGGTTCCGCCCAAAATTTCGGCCACTCCAACAATTACGTTTATCGGTTCTTGCCATTTTTTTAAAAATGGAGGGGTGATTTTGTAGAAAAAACGAGGATTTTTGAAATGGCTGTATCCTGCAAAAATATAGAATGCAGCCATCAGAAATTTTAAGTAGTATAGAATAGACACGAATAAAATCTTTTGATATAGGTAAATCAGTGCTTTGCTTATTATTTCCATCAATTCTCTAAGCAGATTGCGAAGTAGCAATAAAATCATTCAACGTAACTACTTACCATCTCGCATTGAAAACACCTAAACAGTACAAAGTAGTCAATACTGCTGCTCGAAGTGGTCAATGCTACCGCTCGAAAAAAACTTTATGGACTCTATGAGCTGTATAGACTTTATGGTAAAAAAGTGCGAAGTAGTTACAATTCAACAATAAAGCAATCTCCAATTACTTCTTCGCCTTTTGATGGTCCGCTAGAAATTTTTCTAAACCAATATCCGTCAATGGATGCTTCAATAAACCGAGCATAGCTGATAAAGGACACGTAACAATATCAGCCCCCGCAATGGCAGCGTCCACAATATGTTTGGAGTTGCGAATCGAAGCAGCTAAAATATCCGTTTCGTACCCTTGAACGGCGTATAATTCGGCAATTTTTGAGATGAGTCCGATACCGTCCCAGCTTATATCGTCAATTCGTCCCACAAAAGGCGATAAATAAGTGGCGCCTGCTTTAGCAGCGAGAATAGCTTGACCCGCTGAAAAAATAAGGGTACAATTCGTCCGAATTCCTTGGCCGTAGAACCAAGAAAGTGCTTTCACGCCATCTTTAATCATGGGTACCTTCACTACAATATTGGGCGCAATGGTCGCCAACTCCTGCCCTTCTTCAATCATCCCTTGAAAGTCCGTCGAAATCACTTCCGCACTTACGTCTCCGTCCACCAAATCGGCAATTGCTTTATAATGTTTACGAATGGCTTGGTCGCCCGAAATACCCTCTTTCGCCATCAAAGATGGATTGGTCGTTACGCCATCTAGAATACCTAAATCTTTGGCTTCTGCAATGTCGTCTAAATTGGCCGTATCAATGAAAAATCTCATAGTTTTATATATACGTTGATTAGGAAATTTGCCGCAAAGGTAAGTACAAGTGGGGAATTGAAAAGGATATAAAAGGGAAATAGTTTTCAATAAAAAACTAATGGAGTTTATGTGAACAGTTGGGTTTCTTTTGCTATGTGAAAAGTAAAAATTAACCTGTGCCAGTTTAAAATAGAATCTACTGGTTTTCAGTACTTTTAAATTTAGAACCAGCCCGCACAGCAGTCTGGCGGGTTTTACATTTTAAATTTTAGATTTCACTATATTTGTGATGTATCAAAAATGTAAACGCATGAAATTAACGCAAGCACCTACCTTTGACCAAATCTCGTTGGTCCACCAACGCATTCAACCGTACATTCATCGCACCCCCGTTTTAACCTCTTCGGCTATCAATCAACTATCGGAAGCCGATATTCACTTCAAATGTGAGAATTTTCAAAAAATTGGCGCTTTCAAAATGCGTGGAGCGGCTAACGCTATTTTGGCATTGTCTGATGCCGAACGAGCCAAAGGCGTAGCTACCCATTCGTCGGGGAATCACGCCCAAGCGGTTGCGCTTTCTGCCAAAAACCACGGGGTTAAAGCCTACATCGTCATGCCCGAAAATGCGCCAAGCATCAAAAGGGCAGCAACGGCGGGTTACGGAGCAAAAATCATTACCTGCGCACCAACGTTAGAAGCCAGAGAAAGTACGCTAGCCGAAGTGGTCGCCAAAACGGGCGCTACTTTTTTGCATCCTTACAATAACTACGATGTCATTGCGGGGCAAGCCACTTGCGCCAAAGAGTTAATTGAAGAAGTACCCGATTTGGAAGTGGTAATGGCGCCCGTTGGCGGTGGTGGTTTGATGAGTGGAACGGCGCTAACCACCAAACATCTTCTGCCAAACGCTCAGATTATTGGTGGAGAACCCAAATGGGCCGACGACGCCTATCGTTCTTTCAAAAGTGGAACGATGCAGTATAATCAGCGAGTGGATACCGTAGCGGATGGGCTTCGAACGAACCTTGGCCCCTACACTTTTAAGATTATTTCCACCCATTTGGACGATATTATCACTGTTTCGGAAGAAGAAATCATTGTTGCCATGCGCATTATTTGGGAGCGCATGAAAATTATTATTGAGCCGAGCTGTTCGGTGCCTTTCGCCGCCGTTTTACAACAAAAAGACCGTTTCAAAGGAAAAAAAATTGGTGTCATTTTGACGGGTGGCAATGTGGATGTGAATAATTTACCGTTTTAATCAATACTTTTTGTACCTTCAAATTTTTATTTCTGGATAGGTCTTAATAATGTCTTTATCAAATGAACGATGGAGGATAAATGATAGATGATTTTTGTGAGTGGTCAATTCGAAATATCGTGATTGTAAAGTACAAAATTATCATTCATCACTCATCAATCATCATTCATCGTGGTCAGCGACTACTTAATAATAACAAAACGAATAAATGCCAACGCAATCACCGTACAGTCAACGCTACAAGGCCTACGTCCTGCTCATTCTGACGGGTGTTTATACCTTTAACTTTATCGACCGTCAGATTCTGGTTATTATCCAAGAATCAATAAAGAAGGAACTGCTGCTTTCTGATACGCAATTGGGTATGTTAACGGGACTAACTTTTGCTCTTTTTTATGCTACTTTAGGAATCCCTATTGCTCGTTTCGCAGACAAAAATAATCGAAAGAACATCGTTTCGGTTGCTCTAATGATTTGGAGTGGTATGACAGCCCTATCGGGGCTAGTCAACAATTATTGGCAACTACTTTTGGCAAGGATTGGTGTAGGTGTTGGGGAAGCAGGCGGAAGTCCACCAGCTCATTCCATTATTTCAGACTACTTCCCTCCTCAACAGCGAGCAACCGCACTTTCAATTTATTCCGTAGGTATTTACATTGGCATCTTAGCGGGCTATTCCATTGGTGGGTGGATAGACCAAACCTATGGATGGCGTGCTGCCTTCTATGCTTTGGGAATACCGGGGGTTATTTATGCTTTTTTGTTGTTTTTCACGGTGAAGGAACCCAAAAAAGGATTATTGGATGCAGTCAGTGGACGTCCTAAAGAAAAAGAGTTTTTTGAAGATTCTTCCAATGACTTTGGGACAGTCGTTCGTTATCTTTTTTCAAAAAAAACTTTTGTTTTCTTAGCTTTCGGTTGTGGGATTCATACTTTCACGAACTATGGTGTGGGCAATTGGGCGGCCCCTTTTTTAGAAAGAGTACACGAATTACCTAAAGCACAAGTTGGCGTTATTTTAGGTCTGACATCGGGCTTTGGCGGAATAATAGGCACTTTTTCTGGAGGCTATCTAGCGGATAAATTTGGACAAAAAGATATTCGATGGTATTTGTGGATTCCCGTAATTGTGGGACTCATCTCTGTAGTTCCCTCCTTAGTAGTTTTCTACAGTGATAACACGAATTTGGTCATCGGCTGTTACTTTTTAAATTCCCTATTGACCGCCTTGTATCTTGGACCGAGCATAGCCGTCACCCACAATTTGGTCGATGCCAAAATGAGAGCACTTGCCTCCGCCATACTTTTCCTCATTCTCAACTTGATTGGCTTAGGACTCGGTCCAATCACTATCGGCTACATAAGCGATTTATTGACACCTGCTTATGGCAATGAATCTTTACGTTATGCTTTTACCATTACTTTTGTAACGGGGGCTATTTCAATCATTTTATTCTACCTGGCCTCCAAACATTATCCGAAGGAAGCTATCATAGAACAAAAAGTCACTAAGAAATCGCAAGCCTCTTTAGCTGATATGAAGCCCGTTTTAAATATTATTTTAGGTGTTTTTCTACTTTTTATTGTCGGGTTGTTTTTCTTACAAATTGGATTGGCGGGCAAAACAGCTATGAGTATGCCCACTTGGGTATTAGGAATCGTCGGTTTGTTTTTTGCAGGAGGCGTTTTTTACACGGCCAAAGGGGTTGTTAACGGGGATTAGGTTTTGTCATAAAAAATCAAGTCCTGTCATTTTATCAAAAAATTAACCCCTCTGGAATAAAGTTACTCTTTGAAAAACATCAAAGTTGTAGTATTTTAGCGTGCATGAACGAACTAAAAAAGTTAGTCGATAAGGGACTGCTACAAGACCTGAAGAGTTTACAAACGACCTTGAAAATATTTAGGAGACTCTGGATGTTTTTAGTTTTAATAGCAACTTGTTTTATCTTCTTTCTTTTTGTCCAAGAAAAGATAAACAACCAACAACTTTTATTCTTCGTTACAATTTACGGAGCAATTTTAACAGAATCCTTCATTTTCTTTCAACGAAAACGTTCGTCTTCTTAATATTTTTGGCTCTTTAACAATTTTTGCATTCCATGAAATCACGGAGTGATTAAACTTGAATAACTCTGTATGAAATGCGGAGAATTTGAGCATCTTCGAAGCCTACAACCCTAGAGGGGTTGAACTTTTGCAAAAATTGTCAAAGGACAATATTTTTTTAAAAAATTTTCTCCTAACAAATGATACCATTAAAGAAGTTAACACTATTCGCTTTACTACTTTCTTTTATTTTTCCGAGCTACCTTTCTGCCCAGGTTTACGAAGCGGCAACGGAAAATTCCGTTATGATGACCGTAACGGGGACTTCCACGTTGCACGGCTGGACAGTAACGGCCAACGAAGTTAAGGACGTACCATCGTCCATAACTATTTCTGATGAAAAAACCATCGACGACTTTCGCTTCGGAGTAGTTATCAATAGTATGGACGGCGGACGAGGCGCAACTATGAATACCAAAATTAAAAATGCGCTACAAGCTACCGAACATCCCGTTATTACTTACGAGCAGAGCGAGACGGCAAAGATTACGGACCAGCAAGAAGATGGTACCTTCACATTAGTTTCAAAAGGCGTATTGAAAATGGTCGGACAAGAAAAGCCCGTATCTATTACTGTTCAAGGTCAACAAACTGCCGAAGGGTTAATTTTAAAAGGCAGCCACCCACTCACTTTCAGCGAATTTGATATTGAACCACCTTCGGCGATGTTTGGTCAGATAGTTTGTGGAGATGATATTGCGGTCAATTTCGAATTTAAGTACAGTAAATAGAAAACTCCAAAGAATGACAATTGTAATCTATATATACAACGGCATGACGATGTTGGACGCCATCGGCCCGTACGAAATATTAAGAAATGTTAAGGGAGTGACTATCAAATTTGTCTCCAAAGCAAAGGGGGAAATTACCGCTGACAGCCACTTCATTCATATCAACTCGAAACACAGCATCAAGGAAATTACCAAAGCGGATGTATTATTAATTCCGGGTTCCACTATTGCCTTTGTTAGAGAAATGAAGGACAAAGAAGTGTTGAACTGGATAAAGCGAATAGACCAGACTACTCAAAAAACGGTTTCTGTTTGTACGGGCTCCATGATTTTAGCTGCTACGGGGCTTTTGAAAGATAAAAAAGCAACCTCCCACTGGAAGCCGATAAATCTACTCGCTAAATTCGGCGCACATCCTACCAGAGAAAGAATAGTGGACGAAGGAAAATATATCACAGCAGCGGGTGTTTCGTCAGGAATGGATATGGCTATTTATTTAATTAATCTGTTAAAAGGAGAAAAAGCGGCGAAAGCTGCCCAATTGTCCATAGAATATGACCCAAAACCCATGTTCGATTCAGGCAATTATCTGACCGCAGAAAAAGAAATTATTGAGCTATCCGAAAAAATAATGGAAAGCGACGCTAAGAAGGATATGTCTATTTGGGAAACATTGAAAAATGCGAAGACATTATTGAGTCTGAAATTGAATTAGGAAAACAGCACAATAACGCAATAATACCTTAAAATATGTCAAGAATACTTTTTTTACTTTTTACTTTTACATTAGTCAATTATGCCTATGCACAAGAGGCTACAAAAACAGCCGAAAAAGGTGATAACTTAACGATTAAAGCGGAAATTCCCGCAACCGATGTGACCTTCAAGCTAGCATTGATTCCCGGTGGACAATTTATGATGGGAAGCCCAGAGGCAGAGGCTAGCCGCGAAGCTGATGAAGGTCCTCAATTGGAGGTGGCAGTTGATTCTTTTTACATGGGCATCCACGAAGTAACATTTGATGAATTTATCATCTTTAGGGAAAAAGAATTGGACAAAGCTCCAGAAGGTAGAACGGACTGGAACTCAGATGCCATTGCAAGACCAAGTCCTCCCTACGAAGACCCAACTTTTGGCATGGGAAAAGAAGGCTATCCTGCCGTAAGTATGACCCAGTTTTCGGCCCTACAATATTGTAAGTGGCTATCCGATAAAACGGGAGACTTTTATCGCCTACCTACCGAAGCGGAATGGGAATACGCTTGTCGGGCGGGAAGCCAAACCACCTATTATTACGGAGACGATACCGAACTCTTAGACGATTACGCTTGGTACTACGACAATAGCGACGAAAAATACCACAAAGTGGGCAGCAAAAAGCCTAACGATTGGGGACTCTACGACATGCTCGGTAATGTATCAGAGTGGACGCTCGACCAATATCAAAAAGACGCTTACACTACTATTGCGGAGAAAATGGCCAACGAAGTCAATCCCTGGATTCAACCTACTCGCTTGCATCCCCGAACAGTGAGAGGTGGAAGCTGGGATGATGATAAGGAAGACCATCGTTGTGCGGCTAGAATACGGTCAAGCGGAAAATGGAAAGAAAGAGACCCGCAAATTCCTAAAAGTTATTGGTGGAACACGGACTCGCCCTTTGTTGGGTTTCGCGTTGTTCGACCGTACAATCAACCGAGCGCCGAAGAACAAGCTGCTTTTTGGAGTTTGGTCTTGGGAGACTGATGAAGTCAACACTATTTGAGTGAGTCAAAAATTAGTGGAAATTATCA
>JBCCQK010000201.1:0-13166 GCA_039024375.1 Bacteroidota bacterium | reverse complement strand
GTTCTGATGCAAACCGTCCGTACTCCTCAGAATGCCGTGGTTTTTCATTCGATTGGCTAAGTAGGTCGCCTCCGTTGCTGCTGGCAACAATGTTTTTCGGTCTTTTACTAATTCAAATCCTAGAAATAAACCATGTCCTCGTACGTCACCAATAATTGGAAAAGTTTGCGCTAATTTTCTTAGCCCACTTTGTAAATAACCACCCATTTTTAAGGCATTGGCCTGCAAATGTTCTTCTTCGATAACGTCCAAAACAGCCATACCAATAGCACAAGAAACGGGGTTGCCACCGAAGGTGTTGAAATACTCCATCCCATTATTAAAAGCATCAGCTATTTCTCGCGTAGTGACCACTGCCCCAAGTGGATGCCCGTTGCCCATCGGTTTGCCCATCGTCATAATATCGGGAACCACGCCTTGCAATTCGAAGCCCCAAAAATGGTCACCCACTCGGCCGAAGCCCACCTGCACTTCGTCGGAGATGCAAACGCCACCCGCCGCTCGAACGTGCGCAAAAGCGTGTTTCAAATACTTGGGTGGTAGAACAATTTGTCCGCCACAACTTAAAATGGATTCGCAAAAAAAGCCTGCGATGTCCTTCCCTTGTTCCCAGTTTTTTTGAATGGCTTTTTCAATGTAAGCAGCGTATTTCTTTCCCGCTTCGGGGTCGTCTTTTTTATAAATTCCTCGGTAGGTATCGGGCATCGGAACAATATGGATATGGTCTGCTTTGCCTGTTCCCCCGGGGCTATCAAACTTATAAGAACTGATGTCAATACAGTTTTGCGTATTGCCGTGATAGCCGACCTCGACGGCAATAAAATCCGTTTGTCCAGTGTAGGTTTTAGCTAACCGCATGGCTAATTCGTTGGCTTCACTACCCGAGTTGACGAAGTAACAAACGGAGAGTTCTTTGGGTAAAGTAGCGCATAATTTTTCGGCGTAGAGCATCAAGTTACGCTGTAAATAGCGCGTATTGGAATTAAAAACGGTAATTTGTTGTTGGGCGGCCCGCACCACTTTTGGATGTTGATGACCAACGTGCGGCACGTTATTGACGGTATCCAAAAAGCGGCGACCCGATTCGTCGTATAAATATTGCAAATAGCCCCGCTGAATCCGTAGTGGTTTTTGGTAAGAAAGACTTAGATTTTTCCCCAAATGTTTTTGTCGAAGCTGGAGTAAGTCACTGAGACTAGGCATGATTTCTCCAACTACATTTTCGGTCAAACCAATTATTAAATTGGGATTGGGACAAAGACTCTCCCATAACTTCTTTTCGTACGGAAAAGCAACGCCCGGAAAATCACCAACATAGTTCAACATATCCAAAATAATTTGAAAATGCAGATGTGGCGGCCAGTCACCATTGATGGGTCGTGGACCAATTGCGGCAATCTGCTGACCTTTTTCTACGGACATTCCAACGGACAAACCATCTAAAGAAGGTACGCTTAAATGACCGTACAAAGTGTAAAAAGTAAGGTCGTCGCTAATTGTATGTTCGAGGATAATCGTCGGGCCGTAGTCTCGGTCCCCTACATTATTTTGAAAACTGTGGACTTTTCCCGCCAAGGGGGCAAAAACGGATGTTTCCGCTTCCATAAATACGTCTAACCCAATGTGCAAAGTGCGCCACTGAGGCCCTTCGTTCCCTTCGACTGTAAAGGCATCGGAAGTATAAATCGGACGAACTTCACAGTACTTTCCAATGCTGACTTTAACTTTGGCATCTTCCATTAATCGGTTGACCAAAGTTTCGAATTTGGCCGCTTCTTCGAAATTTGGATTATTGCCCAACTCCCAACTACCTACACTTAGGTCGAGGACGATTTTGGATGTTTTTTGCAAATCAACGTTAACAACCGAAGCGAATTGTCCTGCCTCTTTTTTAATAAAATCCAAAAAGACAGCTTTCTTGGGACAAGGTTCGTAGCCGCAAACGGAGCGAAACGTATAATGCACCAAATTGGGTGAAATGGTACTTAGTCTTTTTAATAGATTCCAAGCGGCCTGGGCACTTATCTGCAAATAGGTGTTTTCTGGATTGGCTCGTTGATTGATGGTGGAAACGGTCACGCTGATTAAAAGACGAGCGGCGATAAGCGGAAAAAGTGCCTGACACTCCTTCTCCGTAATGGGATGAACGGTATGGAATCCCCGCAATACTTGACAGGCTACTACTATAGGGTCCGTTTTGCCCATCATGGCGTAAGCAGCGGCAATAGCTACTTCGTTGATGGTTTCGGTGTAAACGATGTCCCCAAAATCAATCAGTCCACTAACTCTTGAGTTGGTTCCAACTAGGACATTATAATCATTGGCATCGTTGTAGTTGACACTCCTTCTCAAATCGTCCAAAATAGGGGTGACTTCCGTTTCAAATAAGGTTAGAAAATGGTCAATTAAGGCACGTTTTTCTGGTGCTTCGAAAATGGCCCGTTCGGATTGAATCCACTTGACTTCCGAACTATTCCAACGAAAAAAACGATGGGCGGCGGGGTGTTGAAAATCGCTCAACCCTTGGCAAACGTGTCCACAGGCAGTCCCCAAACTTTCCATCAACTCAGCCGAATGAGGCGTGGTATTCGCTAGTAGTTTTCCTTCCACCCAAGTGAGTAATCGAATATAGACTTGTTGTCCGTTAAGTGTATGTTGAGTCACCGCATTGCCCGATTTGTTGAGCATAACGCTAGGAAAAGCGATGGGTAAACTTTTTTGTTCGAGGTGTTGAAGGGCACTATTTTGTAGTTGGAGGTTCTCTAGTGCTCGAGTTGAGCTTTCTATTTTAAGCACATACTTTTCTTCTGCATTCGTTCGTATTAAAAAATTAAGGTCCATTTCACCGGGAAGAGCAGTTGCGCTACCTTGAATACCAAAAATTTCGAATACTAGGTTGGCTGCTTGTGAGTCGGTCATTGGCAGTATATTAATGCTTTAAGTTCTAATTTTCGGACTTCATAGATTCCTGGTAATAAATCAACAAATTACAAGTCACTATGCTAGTTGACACATTCAAGTGGCAATGTCTTCAACAACGATTTATTAAACGACAAGGCAGTTGTATCGTCCAAAGTGAACTTAGTTAAGGTCTTTTTAAAAGGATTAAACGTAACCCAACCCAAGGTCGTAGCGGTCTCATTATCCTCTTCGTCTTCCATCATTCGATACAGGTAAACAGAATCAACGGGGATGCCGAGGTTGATGTCTCCAAACGGATTGGCTTCTACTAAAAAGGTTAGTTTCTCCTTTTTCCGCATGATGTCCCGTTCCAGTTGTCGAATTTCGCTCGAACTCTTGATGATGGCCAAGGTGCTTTTCAAACAGTTATCCATAATGGATAAATTGGAGGCTTTGCGCCGCATCAATACAAATAGCGCACTTTTGGTCATATCGGTATTTTGCACAAAACGTTTTTCCCAACGAAAATTTTCGTTCAGATACTCCCGCGTCGTTGGCGGTAAATCGTAAATACTCGCAATATCGTTAGTGTCCACCAGTGGAATAATTTCGGGGTCTCGGATTTGAATACCTTCGATGTCCAAAAAACCAATTTTGACACTATCCAAATCAATACCATCAAAAATGGAATAGCGAAAATCTCCACTAACTTCCGCCTTCGTAAAATTCGCTCTTTTTAAATTGGCGTAAGTCATTTCCACGTTGTGCAAGTGACTATAACTCAAGTCAGCATAACTGAGTTTGATACCATTCATGTAGGTTTTATCGAACTCAGCGTCCCGCAAATCGGCATACTCCAAATTGGCGTATTCCAAATCAGCATTTTTGAACGAAGCTCCACGCAGGTTGGCGTACGATAGTTGGATACCTTGGATGTACGTTTCGTTGAAATTGGCGTTGTGCAAATCGGCGTAGCTAAAATCGGCCCTTTCAAAAATTTGCTCGTAGGTCGCTTCGTTCAAATTACTATTGGTTAACGAAATGAGCAATTGCCCTCTTTCGGGGCTAAGGGGTTGGGCTATTAGCTGGTCATTTTCCAAATAGCGATAAGGGCGCAAGGCTTGACTAAGCGAAACGATGCGGCCAATTAGAGCATCACTTAACGTTTTATCTCTGTTTCTTGGATTTTTGAGTTCATCACCAATTTTGTCCATGATGTTGCTCATCAGAAAAATCAACGAACTACGTCGATTGCCTTCTTCGAGGTTAATTTGTTGGTCCAGTCGCTGGTTTTGGTATTGCAATAACTGGTTTTGCGAGTTTAGAATATAGGTCTGAATCCCCAAAATGCACAGGGGGATAAAACCTAATAGTAAAGTAAAAATACCGACTCGCGTCAACCGCCAAACTAGATGCGAAGAGACATCAGCAAGGGTTACTTTGGACACGTTCCCCTCGGGTATTTCGTCAAAAAGACGAATGAAACTACGTTTTAGGCCCTTCCCCACGAAGATATTCGTCGTGATTTTGCGGGCTAACTTACCAACCGCTGATTTGGCTTTTTTCTTGCCTTTAAGCAGTTGGAGTTCCGCTTTGAGTCGTCGATTTTCTCGCTGAATTTCTTCGTAATTGTCTTCTGTATGCTTAGATTCCATGCCTTCTTTTTTTATCAAAAAAATTCCCTTTTCAAATTTAATCCTTTTTTACAAGTAGCCTATTTTCCTACTCGATAAATTAAAAATAAGTCGCTTAATAACCTTTATGTGAACACTAAAGTATTTAGCTTTGTGGACAAATCTAATTCTTTTATGCTGCGTTTCTCTTTCCTGTTGAGTTTACTGTGTCTCGTGTTAGCTTGCCAACAGCAGCAACCATCTACTCCTTCCACTTCGTCACCCCCAAAGCAGTCCTACCAAAAAATGAGCGGTATCACCATGGGGGTTGTACAGTACAATTTGACCTTTGACGACCCAAAGAAACGGATTCAACAAGTGACGATTGATTCTTTGTTGGCGGCGCTCAATATGGGGTCTTCGCATTACGAAGAAAACTCTACGCTTTCTCAATTTAATCGTTCGACCGAAGGCATCTCCGTTGAGAATAGCGGATACGCCCAGCATTTTATCAACAATGTGCGCGTAGCGCAAGAAATTGTTGAGAAAACGGACGGCTACTTCGACCCAACCGTAGCGCCGTTGATGAAATACTACGGCTTTCGCCAAAAAAATATCGAAGGTCTGCCCCGTATTGACACTACCGAAGTACAGCAGTTGATGCAACAAATCGGTTTTGATAAAATAACGGTAGAACAAGCACCTCCACAAGTTAAAGTCCAGAAAACGAATCCCCAAACCCAACTCGATTTTAGTGCTATCGCCAAAGGCTACGCTATTGATGAAGTGGGCCGTTTTTTAGAAAAAAAGGGCATTGAAAACTATTTAGTAGAGATTGGTGGCGAAACTCGTGCGCACGGGAAAAGCCCAAGAGGGAGTCAGTGGCGCATTATTATTCAGGACCCTAAGGCGCCTCGGGGCTTTCGAATTGGCGTCGCCAATATTGACAATCTTTCGATGGCTACTTCGGGAAATTATGAGAGTTTTAGAGTGATTGATGGTCAAAAGATAGGACATACGATGAATCCCAAAACGGGATTTCCAGAAAAAAATAATTTGTTGAGTGCCACTGTTTTTGCCAAAGACTGTATTATCGCCGATAGCTATGCCACGGCCTTCATGGCGATGGGACTCGAAAAAGCATTTAACCTAGCGCAAAAAATACCAGACATTGAAGCTTACTTCGTATATTTAGATAAAAAAGAGGAAACGCTATCTAAAGCAACTCCAGAAGCTGAAAAAATTGTCACTGACTAATAATACGGTTGTGAACCGTAATGAATGATGACTGATAAATGATATTTTCATTAGACACACATCATTCATCAATTATCATTTATGATTCATTCGGCAAAGCCATTACTGATTAAACTACAACTATGAAATTGAATCTCGACCGAGATTTGTGCTTTTTTGATTTGGAAGCAACGGGATTAAACGTTATTCGAGACCGAATCGTACAGATTGCCATCATCAAATATTTTAAAAAAGAAAAAGAGCCCGAGGAACTAACGATGCTCATTAATCCAGGGATTCCCATCTCCGAAGAGGCGATGCAAGTGCACGGCATTACGCCCAAGATGCTGTCCAATAAGCCCACATTCCAGCAGGTGGCACAGAAACTATACGATTTTATCGGTAATTCGGACTTAGCAGGGTACAATTCTAATCGATTTGATGTGCCGATGTTGATGGAAGAGTTCGCTAGAGTGGGCATTGAGTTCGATGTGTCTAAGCGAAGATTGATTGACGTACAACGGGTTTTTTACAAAATGGAACCTCGAACGTTGCGAGCTGCTTTAAAGTTCTATTGTGGAAAAGAGCTGGAAAATGCCCACGATGCTCTGGCGGATGTTCAAGCGACCATTGACGTTTTCAAAGGACAACTAGAACGCTACGAAAACGTAGATTTAGTGGATTCGGAAGGCAACGTTATCAAAGCGCCCATCAAAAATGATATGCAAGTCATTCACGATTTCACGAGTGATTTGAAAACCATTGACGCTACGCAGCGACTCAAGTATAACCAAGAAGGAGTCGTCGTTTTTAATTTTGGAAAATACCAAGGCAAACCAGTGGCGGAGACGCTCTACAAAGACCGACAGTACTACAGTTGGATTCTCAACAAAGAGTTTTCTTCGCAAGTCAAGCAGATTGTCAAAAGATTGGTGAAAGAATACAGCAAAGCGCAGCGAGATGCCTAAAATTATTAGGAAATCTGTTTTTTATTGGTTGTTGACTGCCGTCACCTGTTATGCTGTTATGGCTTGCTACCAACCAGAGGTAGGTTGCTTGGATATTGAGGCGACGAACTTTAGTGCGGGAGCAGACGAAGCCTGTGGAGCAGATGATACTTCTGGCGATTGCCCTTGTGATTATCCCGTACTCTCATTTGATACCGTTGATTACGTATTTGCGGAATTGGATTACTCAACGAGCGAGACCTATGAAGTTAGTGGACAAACGCTCCAGTTGAATAGGGTTAACTTCTACTTGAGTGGATTTCAATTTACCAGTTTGGAAGGTACTAGAGTGGGTGTAGATGATACGTTAAGTTTAGTAATCGTCGAAAATAACGAAGTAGTTACTCAGATTTTCCCCGACGATTTTGTGTTGGTCAATGGCCAACGGTCGGTCGATATAGGCGCTTTCAAACAAAGTACGGCCTACGATAGCATCCGCTTCGTTGTAGGAATTGAAGACTTGGCCAATCGAGCTGACCCCGAGTCTATAGCCGACGTCGCACATCCTTTGGCCCGAGAATCTATGCACACGGGCAGTCAAGAGACGGGTTATATCTTTAACCAAATTACTTTTCAAACGGATACTGCTTCGCAAGCTAAGACACTAAATGTTATCGGAACGGAGCATCTGGTGGAAGTAAATTTGCCATTTTCGGTCAAAACCCCTCGGGGAAGGGACTTTTCGCTCGGAACTTTACATATAGATTACGCAGAATGGTTTGCTGGCATTAATTTTGTGACTGATTCTAACGAAGTTATGATTGAAAAAATTGTCAGTAACACGGCAAATGCCTTCTCCGTCTCTAATTAAGTTCCCCCCTTTGTTCCAATCTTAACAAATTGTTCATATATTTATATGTTCAATTCTAATACTTTACTAAGTAAAGACTATCGGCCCAAATCAAAAAGCGAAACACAAACGAATCTGAACAAAGATGAAGAACATCATACATTTTCTCACACTGTCCATTGTCTTAATGGCGGCATCTTGTCGAAATAAGCCTAACAGTCCTACCGTCGAGACGGCTGCCGTTAACCTAGCCTTTCGAGCCACCTACGGTGGCGAACCGCTCGTACTAAACCAAAGAAATTACAACTATTTGGGAAATCCCGTCCGCTTTTCAAAAATCAATTTTTACATTGCTGATTTAGTTGTCATCAATAATGATGGAGAGACAGAACTTTCCGATATCCTATTCGTCGATTTGAATAAAAGTCATCAAGATTTAGAAGATGCTATGGACGGTACGGTGATGTCTTTCCAACGAGTTCCTGAAGGTAAATATAATCGGTTGCGTTTTGGTGTCGGCGTTCCTGCCGATTTGAACAAAACCAGACCTGCGGATTATTCAAAAACTCACCCATTAGGTGCTGATAATAGTGAAGAATATTGGGAGCCTTGGAATAGCTATATCTTTACGAGAATCGAAGGTCAATACGACCGAAATGGAAACGGATTCGATGGCGATGATGTCAATTTTGCTTACTTCACAGGGACAGATAGAGTTTTTACTAATATTGATTTAGATTACGAGATTGATATAGAAACGGGCAATACAACCAATTTAAACTTTGAATTGGATATTCAAAAGCTACTTAGTTTGCCCAGAGGAGATATGATTGAGTTGGAGGAAAGCGACCCCGCTAATCAGATTGATGAAATGTTTATCATTAGAAATAATTTTCGAACGGCTCTTACGCTGAACTAAGTAGCTGTACCTACTTAGGTATAATTAGCTTACAAACTTATCGCTTGACACGAATCTTACAGAATAGCGACATATTCCCTTTTTTATTAAACTACTTTGCATGGCTAATTCGTTTGTAAGGAAAACAAATTTATCGCTATGCTTTTCATTAGAAGTCACTTCCTTTCCCTGTTTTCGCTACTTTTCCTTTTCGCCTGCGAAAAGACTAAAAGCCCCGTTGGCCCTTCCACGGAAAACACATTTCAAGATTTAAGTGCTATCCCTTACAATCCCGTTATCCTTGATGCACCAGATATAATGCCTCTACCCAAAATGGACATCCCTGCGGACAATCCACTGACCGAAGCAGGTATTGAGTTGGGGCGATTCTTGTTCTACGACCCCATTTTATCCAAAGATGAAAAAATGGCTTGCGCCAACTGCCATTTTCAACAACACGGCTTTGCCGACCCAACAGCAGTGAGCGTAGGCGTGGACGGTATTCCTGGCACTAGAAGTTCTATGGCGCTCATCAATGCGGGCTACTACACCAAAGGACTTTTTTGGGACGGGCAAGTGCAAACGCTGGAAGAACAAGCATTATTACCCGTTGAGGATGTTTTGGAATTGCATACCGAATGGGAATCCGTTATCACTAAGTTGCAAAACCACCCCGATTACCCTAAGCGCTTTCGGGAAGCTTTTGGGATTGATAATTCGGGGGAAATCACAAAAGAATTGGCGGCGAAAGCCATCGCTCAGTTCGAACGTAGTCTTGTCAGTGCTAATTCCAAATACGACCAAGTAGTTAGAGGAGAAGCTTTTTTTACCGACGAGGAATTGAACGGTTTCGAATTATTTTTTGACGTACCGAACGATTTACCCGATGCCGAATGTGGCCATTGTCATAATGCCCCGCTCTTCACCGTCAACCAATATTTTAATAATGGACTTGACTCCGTCGGCAGTTTAAATGATTTTAAAGATAAAGGTTTGGGAGCCGTTACCAACAATCCATTTGACAATGGAAAATTTCGGGCGCCTACTTTGCGAAACATTGCACTCACAGCTCCCTACATGCACGACGGTCGTTTCCAAACTTTAGAAGAAGTCGTGGACCACTACAACGAAGGCGCTCACTTTGCCGACAATTTGGACCCACTGATTGCCAGTAAAGGGCTAGGGCTAACGGAGCAGCAGAAGAAAGATTTAATTAGCTTCATGCACGCATTAACCGATACTTCCTTTACGAATAATCCAGCTTTCCAGAACCCTTTTGAGTAAGACTCGAAGTCCCTATCTTTGTCTTTGTGAAGAATCTACAGCGATTAATACAGCGCTACGCCGAGGATAGTCGAGTAGCGCAATTGGTTTCAGCATTGAATTTAGACACGCCCACTCGATTACAACTCGTTGGAACGATGGGGGCACAGGAGGCTTTTGTCTTAACGGGAAGTTATCTGTCGGCCCCGCAAAGTCATTTATTCATTGCCAGCGATAAAGAAGAAGCAGCTTATTTACTAAATACTTTAGAGAATTTATTTGATAAAAAACCTATCCAATTCTTTCCCGATTCTTTTCGGCGTCCGATGTATTTTGAGGTGTTAAACAGTACTAATGTATTACAGCGAACCGAAACCGTCAACAAGGTCGCTTCGTCCAAAGCCGCAGGAGAAATTATTATTACCTACCCCGAAGCCCTTTTCGAAAAAGTAGTCGCCCCCGAAATACTCCACGCTAAGAAGATTGACATTGCAGTTGACGAACAAGTCGATGTGGATTTTGTGATGGAAATACTGGTCGAATACGGATTCGAAAGAGTAGATTTTGTGTACGAACCGGGGCAGTTTTCCATCAGAGGGGGCATCGTTGATATTTTTTCTTACGGCAACGACTATCCTTATCGAATTGAACTATTCGACGAAGACGTTGAAAGTATTCGACTGTTTGACCCGACGACGCAGTTGTCCCAACGAAAAGTCAGTAGCGTTACGATTATTCCTAATATTAATACCCGATTCAACCAAAATCAGAAAGTGTCGCTCTTTCGAGTCCTTCCCGAAAAAACGGCCATTTGGATTCGGGACTACCAGATTTTGCTGGATAAATTGCAGCAATGTTTTGAAAAAGCGGAAGAATTTTCCCAATCCCTTTCTTTAGTAGAGGACGACGAATTGAAAGAAATCTTTCGAGACCGAGCGTTTATTCGGCCAACCGAAGTGATAGAAGACATTGCCGACTACCCCATTTTGAGCTTGAGTTCGTCCAAGCATCCTTTCAAAATAGATAAGAAGATTGTCTTTGCCACTCGGCCGCAACCTAGTTTTAATAAGAATTTCAAATTACTGATTGAGCATCTTAATAGTAATGAGGACGATAGGATAGAAAATTACATCTTCACGGGCAACGCCAAACAAATTGAGCGCTTCTACTCCATCTTCGAAGACTTAGATGCCAAAGTACAATTCCACCCTATCCAAAAAGCGATTCACGAGGGCTTCGTCGATAAAGACTTGAACGTTGCTTGCTACACCGACCACCAGATTTTTGAACGGTTTCATCGCTACAAACTCAAGAAAGGATTTACCAAAGACCAAGCACTTAATTTAAAGCTACTTCGAGAGCTGAAACCAGGCGACCACGTGACGCATATCGACCACGGCATCGGTCGCTTTTATGGTTTGGAAAAAATAAATATCAACGGCCATAATCAAGAATCCGTTCGAGTAATTTTTAAGAATAACGATTTACTATATGTGAGCATTAATTCGCTCCACAAAATCGCTAAATTTCGGGGTAAAGATGGAACACCGCCCAAATTGAGCAAACTGGGATCGGACGCTTGGAAAAACTTAAAGCGAAAGACCAAAAGTAAGGTCAAAGATATTGCGAAAGAGCTTATCAAACTGTACGCTCAACGCAAGGCCGCACCGGGTCACGCTTTCCCTCCCGATGGCTATTTGCAAAACGAGTTAGAAGCCTCTTTCATCTACGAAGATACACCAGACCAACTCAAAGCGACCAACGATGTCAAAACGGACATGATGGACGATAGCCCAATGGACCGCTTGATTTGTGGAGACGTGGGCTTTGGTAAAACGGAAATTGCCATACGGGCAGCTTTCAAAGCGGTAGTAGGTGGAAAACAAGTGGCGATTTTGGTCCCAACGACCATCTTAGCATTACAACATTATCGAACGTTCAAGCAGCGGTTAGAAAACTTCGGCGTGACAGTCGATTATATCAATCGCTTTCGCACGGCAAAAGAAAAGCGCATTATTGGCGAGAAACTACAAAGCGGAGAAATTGACCTAGTGATTGGGACACACGGATTGCTGAATAAAAAAATTGGCTTTAAAGATTTGGGCCTACTCATTGTAGATGAAGAACAGAAATTCGGCGTTGCGGCGAAAGAAAAATTGCGCAATCTAAAAGTCAATGTAGATACCTTAACGTTAACGGCAACGCCGATTCCGAGGACACTCCAATTTTCTTTGATGGCCGCCAGAGATTTGTCCATCATTCGGACGCCGCCCCCCAATCGGCAACCTATTCACACGGAGTTGCGCATTTTTAGCGACGAAGTCATCAGAGAATCCATTCTGTACGAAACGGACCGAGGCGGACAGGTGTTTTTTGTCCACAATCGAGTGAAAACCTTGCCCGATATTTCGGCGATGATTCAACGACTTTGCCCCGACGTGGACGTTATAATGGCGCATGGACAAATGGAGTCGGATAAACTAGAAAAAGCGCTCATTGATTTTATTGACTACAAGTACGATGTTTTGGTCTGCACCAATATCATCGAAACGGGCTTAGATATTACCAACGCCAACACCATCATTATTAATAATGCGAATAATTTTGGGTTGAGCGATTTGCACCAACTGCGTGGCCGAGTAGGAAGGTCGAACCGTAAGGCGTTTTGCTATCTATTTTGTCCTCCATTATCGGTATTGACCTCGGACGCAAGAAAACGACTGAAAACCATTGAAGAATTTTCGGATTTGGGCAGTGGTTTTGATATTGCTATGCGAGATTTAGACATCCGAGGCGCAGGAAATCTGCTAGGTGGGGAACAAAGTGGCTTTATTTCGGAAATTGGCTACGAAACCTACCAAAAGATTTTGGAAGAAGCTATCACGGAACTGAAAGAGTCGGAGTTCAAAGATTTATTTAAAGTAGATTTAGAAAAAAAGACGGAGTTCGTTCGAGACGTGCAAATCGAAACCGATACGGAAATGCTCATTCCCGATAATTACGTCAATAATATTCAAGAGCGCCTCAATCTTTACCAAGAAATAGATAAAATCAAAACGGAAGAAGAATTAAACAAATTTGCTACAGGATTAAAAGACCGATTTGGGAAAATTCCACTCGAAGTAAGAGAGCTTTTTGACGGTTTGAAAGTCCGTTGGATTTGCCAAAAAATGGGTTTTGAACGACTTAGTTTAAAAAACCGAAAACTGCGTTGCTATTTTATTGGCAACCCACAATCACCTTTCTTTGAGACCGCTTTATTCAAAAACCTATTAAAACTGATTACTAAGTACGGCAAAAAAGCAGGTTGGTCGCTCAAGCAAACCAATCGCTATCTCATCTTAATCAACGAAAACGTGAAGAATCTAAAGCTGACAAAATTGATGCTAGAGAAGATTTATCAAGCCTTAACCAAAAGGGCCGAAAAAAAATCAAATGCTTAACGAAATGAGTGTTTT
>JBCCQK010000200.1:0-13168 GCA_039024375.1 Bacteroidota bacterium | reverse complement strand
TCTTAAGGGTGAGTTAAATTGAATTTTCCATCGGAAAATTCAATTTAACTCACCCTTAAGAACCCCTTACCGAGCTCGCGCAGCGAGCGAGGTTAATATAAAGAAATTTAATACACACTGTATTAAGCAGTCAGAGAGAGATATTTTTTAACCTACTGATTTTTCGGTATCAAAATAAAAGGTAAAATGAAAAAATTAACAGCAGCCGACAAAGCTATCTCGTTTCAAGCAAAGGATTTGAATGGTAGCACTATCAATCTAGCAGATTATAAAGGACAAAAAGTATTACTTTCTTTTTTTAGAAAGGCGGCCTGTCCATTTTGTAATCTGGCTATGCAGCAACTTATTCGGAATCACCAAAAATTTGAAGAAAAAGGCATTAAAGTCGTAGCTCTTTTTGCATCCACTAAAAAGGAAGTTGAAAAGTACGCAGGCACCCAAAAGCCTCCTTTCCCAATCATACCAGATGCTGATTTTAAAATCTATGGAAAATATGGGATTGAATCATCGTATGGCGGGATGTTGCAAACTATGTTTAATCCAGCCAAAGTTTGGAAGGCACTTCGAGGAGGCTTTTTTAGCCTAAGTACTGTTCCTCAAGACCCTGTACTTCCTGCCGAAATCTTAATCAACGAAAATCAAGAAATCCATAGAGCTTATTATGGTCAAAATTATGATGACCATTTATCGGTAGCAGAAATTCTTCAATGGGAATATCCAACTAATCTTGAATATCAGTTAGCTGGTAATGCTACTGTTTAATTTTTAAATAGACTTATCAAAAAAATAAAAATCATGGCAAATAATAAATATTTATTGACAGAAATTTGGAGAGCAAAAGCATCTTGGAAAGCACTTAGTGAAACGGAGCGACAAAAATATCTAACCGAAAAAATGATGCCTTTGCTGATGCAAATGATGGAAAAAGGCGCAGAAATAATAGGTGCGGCCGTCAATGAAAATACGAGTGATGAAAAAATGGATTACGAGTATAAAGCGGTTTGGCAGCTACCAGATAAATCACTATCTGACCAGCTTGAAAAAGGAGTAAAAGAAGTTGGATTTTATGACTATTTTGAACAGGTAAACTTTAGTGGGCATGCTATTGGTGCGGAACAATTAATTGGGCATATGATTCGGCTGTAAGGTGGACATTGTAATCTGTGCTTTTCGTGATGGATTTAAATCTGTTCAAAAATCCGTAACGTTCTCTGCTTGTCCATCTTGCTCCTTTATAAGCCAATAAATTTTTCAGGTGCCCAATTGACGGGGTAACTTCGGCGCAACATTCTAGAAAATATGGGGAGAAAATTGGGAAACATCGACCCTCCTTACATAACCGTTTTTAACCATAAGCAATGTCTATTTTTGGTAAAAGTCAATTATTTTGTTTAGTATTTAAGTTAAATTGTTAAACAAAATGAGTAAAAGGGGGGTTGGCAGTAATCATTTTAACCTTAAAATTAGTTTTACAATGAAGAAATTATTCGCCTTTGTATTATTCGCCGCATTTGCCATTAGCCCAACTTTTGCCAATGATTATGTGACAGACCCCGAACCCCCATCTATCGTCGGTGTGGCAGTAGGCAATGAAGATTTTTCAACCTTAGTAGCGGCAGTTAAAGCGGCTGATTTGGTGGACGTGCTAAGTGGCGATGGTCCATTTACAGTGTTTGCGCCTACTAACGATGCGTTTGCCAAATTACCCGATGGAACGATACCATCCTTGCTAAAGCCCGAAAGTAAAGAGACCCTAACGGCAGTACTAACTTCCCACGTGGTAAAAGGTAAGTTCATGGCAGCGGATGTATTGGCGGCCATTGAAAAGAACGACGGTAGCTTTACCATTCCAACCGTACAGGGTGGGGAATTAGTCGCTTCTCTTAAAGACGGGAAAGTGATTTTGACGGATGCTGCTGGAAATATGTCCACGGTAGTACTTACCGATGTTCCTGCTTCCAATGGCGTTATCCATGCGATAGATAGTGTGGTGATGCCCAAATAAGCAGTCAGATAAAATTAACGTTATAGCTTTTTTGACAGGATTTCAGGATGAACAGGATTTAATTTTTGATAATGACAATCCTGTTAATCTTGTAATCCTGTCTATAAGAAGTTACATTCTTTCTGTCTCGGTACTTAGTAGTTGAAAGCAGCACTACTAACCTAACTTAGATAAGTAACCCTTAGAACGACTATAAAAAGGCTACCGAGTGATTCGGTAGCCTTTTCACGTTAAATCCGTTACTATTTTGCAGTCTCCAACCCCGGCAACGCCACCGTCTCTTCCCAAATATACTGATTGAACCATTGCCAATTATGCCAAATAGCGGCTAGCCGTTCCTTGGGTTTAGTAATGCCGTGCCCAAAGCCTTTGTAAATCACCAATTTGGCGGGGACGGACTTGTCCCGCAAGCCTTGCGCCAATTCGTAGGCGTTGGCTACGGGCACTCGTCGGTCAAATTCGCCGTGTTGAATCAGCGTTGGCGTAGTAGCATTATTGATGTAGGTCATGGGCGACGTTTTTTTATAGACCGATTCGTTGTCCCACGGCGTCGCTTTCAAGTATTGTCGAGTAAAGGGATGAATGTCGGTATTGACGTAATAGGTCATCCAATTAGAAATACCCGCACCTACCGAAATGGCTTTAAAGCGATTGGACGTAGTGGTCAGAAAAGCGGAGATATAACCACCTTGACTCCAACCCATCGCTCCCATTTTGGTAGTGTCAATGATACCTTGGGCGGCCAAATGGTCAATGCCCGAAAGGACATCCCACGCATCGCCAACGCCTAAATTTTCCACGTTCAACGAACGAAAGTCCTCTCCGTAACCCGCCGACCCTCGATAATTGGGCCGTAAAATTAACGCTCCTTTATCCAACCATTGCAAAGCGGGATAGACGTAGCCTGGCACGGGCGTTGGACGGTCAATCCCCGTTGGTCCACCGTGAATCATCACCAAGAGCGGATATTTTTTGTTAGCATCATAATCGGCAGGCTTGTGCAAAACGCCTTCGATGGTCGCACCGTCTTGGCTTTGCCAACTAATGACTTCACTTTGAGCCGTTTTCCAATTGGTGATTTGCTGGCTATAATCGGTTAATTTATTTGCTTGTTGAGCGGTCGCATCGTAGTGGTAAATTTCTCGGAGGTCTTCGCCCGTTTCTCCGTATAAGGCTAATTGTTGTCCCGTTTTATCAACAGTAAAACCATAGATTTGATTGGGGGAATTGAGCACCATCTTTACCGCACCATTTGTAGGGTCAACGTGGAACAAAGGTCGCTGCGTTTTTTGCCAAGCAACCGCATAAATACCTTGTGCCGTCCAAGTTAATCCGCCTAAGTTTTCGTCAAAATCGTTGGCTATTTGGCGAGTTGTTCCATCTTTTACTGATGTTACGAATAATTGACCATTTTTGTAATAATTGGACGTCCGATTGTCCAAGTCACTGCTGTATAAAATATGCTTTCCATCAGGCGACCAATCTGCTAAGAAGTCCGCACTTGGGTTAGCGATTATCGTTTGTACACTAGTGTCGGCAAGTGTCAAAACGGAAATATCCGCATCAAAAAAAGTATTAATCAAAGGGTTGGGCGTATGGGTAAAAGCAATTTGCTGTCCATCGGGCGACCACTTAAAATTACGGATGGTATAGTCTACGCTATCAATAAGGGGTATTGCTTTGGGTTTTTCCCAACAATCCCAAGCCTGTGCTGTGCTATCTTTTTGGTCGTAACAGGGTAGGGGCATCCTAGCAGCGGCCTGCGGGTCAAAATCTAGCACATAGAGCCAAGACAAACTGTATTCCTCGTCGTCTATGGCATACCCACCGTAACGGTCTTTTCTCTTTTTATTGCTCTTTTCTTTATCCGCTTGCTTGGTAAAAGCAATCTGTTGCCCGTCGGGCGACCATTCGTAACTGCCAATATTGCCTTTTTCGTGCGTAATCGGAAACGCTTCGCCGCCCTCAATGGGAATGGCGTGAATCTGTTGGTGCTCACCCCGTTTGGCTTTAAAGGTCAAATATTGCCCATCGGGTGACCACGCAATAATGTTGCTACTGCCGTCTTTGGTGCGGGTTAGTTGAAAGGGCGTTTTTCCATTTTTGGACAGCCAAATTTCGGTGTCAAAACGATTATTTTTCCAATCGGTGGTAGAGACGATAAAGGCGACGTGTTGCCCGTCGGGAGAAATAACGGGGCTGCTCGGTCGGTGTAGCGCAATGACCTCCTCGAAGGCGGGGACTTTTTGGGCTTGGAGAAGGACAACATTCAGCAAGAGTGTTAGAAGCAGCGATATTTTCCGCATAGCTAGGGGTTTGTTTTTAGGTGTAGAATTACCCAAAGGTAGGAATTTATTTAAAGTTTTTTCATTTGTCTAGCAGTAGTAGAAAATCATAACCATTAGGCAAATAGTTTTTTACCATAAAGGGAATAAAGTACATAAAGTGCATAAAGTTTTTTTGTAAGCAGAAACTTTGACTTTTTCGAGCAGGAATTTTGACAAAATGAAGTCTTATTAGACCAAGCTACGCTCGAAAAGTCAAAGCTGCGCTCGAAAAAAAACTTTATGTTCTGTATCAACTTTATGGTAAAAAATAAATACTGATTGGTTACCAAGGCATATCTGTAATAAAAAGTGTAGCAGCCTTAAAAAGACTCCGCAATTCCCAATATAAAATTCTGGTCTTTAGCCGTTCCAAATCCAAAAGCGTAATCGAACCGAATGTTCAAGTTTTCACTTTTGACGATTTTAAGTCTAATGCCCGTACCGAGAGAATACTTCATGCGATTCCAAGCAATTTGATTCACGTTATTGAAAACGTCCCCCATGCCCGCAAAACCGACGAAGCCAAGGCGGTCCAATGCTTGCCAACGGTATTCGACCTGTGTGAAAAAGGTATATTTATTCCGAAAGCGGCCTTCGGGAAAGCCTCGTAATAACACGTCTCCTCCGAGGCTACTGGTCTCTAAAGGTGGGGCATCCTGCCACGAAAGTCGGGTGTATAATTCTACGGCGAGTACGTCAAATGGTCGCTGCTCAAAGGGCTGGTAATATTGTCTAAAATTGACCTTAGTAAGCATAAAGTCGTGCGTGCCGCCTAATACCTTTCCATAAAAACCGTGGGTAAATTCCAAAAAAGTACCCGAAAGGGCATTGAGTATGTTGTCACGGCTATCAATGGTAAAGGCGGTTTCTAGCCCAACCGAAGTGGAGCCTAAAGTCTCCCGTAAACTAGGTCCTTCTGGAGAACCCTCTTCTGGGTTGAAGAAACGTACCTTACGAAAATTATTATAGCGAATGCCGCCGCCTAAAACTACTTGGGGCGAATCCGACGCAACAGTAAAGGTTCTAGTAGTATATTGTCGTACGTGATGTCGAAGGCATTCTCATCGACCGATAGCCCGCCTTGTCCAAAGTATTTTATGGGAAAAATGGAATAGATGCCGTTGCCTTTAATCAACCACTTTTCTTTGTTCAGAAAAACAGTATAACTGCTGAAAAATATAAACTGATTGTTCAACGTGTAAATAGCAGAAAGAGGGATATTGGAAGTCCTAGTATCGGTCGAGGCATTTTTGGGTTTGAATAAATATTTTGCGCCTACACCAATGCCCAAATTCGTAGTCGGTTTGTAACTGATAATCGGAGCTAAGACGATTTTATTTTCGTAAGTAGCCGTCCCATTTACAATAGCCTTTCTGTTAGTAGGAAACTCGAAAATTTGGGTAATGTCTTCCAAAAATTGTTGTGCGTAAAGCGTAGGGAAGACCCTAAAAATAATACTCATGAGCAAGTAAGTACGGAGCGAGTGGTTAGTCAGCATGCGAGGTGATTTCTAGCCAAAACGGGCGTATTGGTGATTAGTTCAAGGGTAAATTCGATTCTTAGCAGCGGATGAGCAACAGTTCGGTCAGCTTGTTCAGTTTTTTACCAATCTGCAAAGGAGGTATAGATTAATAAGTTGTTCCTGGTTTTGGATGGTTGAAAATGGAAAATAATTTTGATTTTCGGATAAAAATGGATATTTTTGGGTAAATATTTTAGGTTATGGATAAATTACTACGATTCGATTACATCACGGGTATGTCTATTGACAAGCTTATCAAGCAAATTGATACCTATAACCGCAATTGGAAAATCAAGGAGTATTTGAGCTTTGACCAACTCAATGAATTGAAGCAAATGGCTACAGTACAAAGCGTGGGGTCTTCCACTCGAATCGAAGGTAGTCAATTGGCGGATGACGAAGTGAGTGCTTTGATTGAGCAGATGTACGTGCAGAAGTTAACTAGTCGGGATGAGCAGGAAGTCGCTGGCTATTACGCCACCTTGGAAATTATTCAGGCACAGTATCGGGATTTGGAGTTGACCGAAAGTTTGATAAAGGCTTTGCACAAGGAGTTGATGCGTTTTAGTGATAAAGATGCTCATCATCGAGGTGGGTATAAGCAGTTGTCTAATCAAGTAGTGGCTACGGATAAAGATGGCAAGCAGCGAGTTGTTTTTCAGACGACTTCGCCTTTATTGACACCTATGGCTATGGAAAAGGCGGTGGCTTGGTATCAGGCGGCCAAAGTTGAAGGGCGTCGGCATCCATTGATTCGCATTGGGACTTTTATTTATGAGTTTTTGACGATTCATCCTTTTCAAGATGGGAATGGGCGGTTGAGTCGCTTGTTGACTACGATGTTATTATTGCAGGAGGGGTACGAGTTTATTTTGTACGCTAGTTTGGAACGGAAAATTGAGGAAGATAAAGCGGGATATTACAAAGTGTTGATGGCAGCTCAACGGCATCGAGGAACGGAAGAGGAACAAATTAGTCAGTGGATGTATTTTTTGCTGAATGCTATTCGGCAATTGACGGATGGGCTGCAGGATGACGAACAATCTATCTCCATGGTATCTGAACCAGCGGCTATTTATTTGAATCCTCGGCAGCGTAAGGTGCTGGATTTTATTCGGCGAGAAGGGGCACTTTCGGTGGGGGAGATTGATGAATTATTGCCCGAGGAGAGTCGTAATACTTTGAAATATGATTTGAAGCGGATGACGGAGGCTAATCTTTTGGTTAAGTTAGGACAAGGGCGTGGGACGGTTTATGAGGCAGCTTCTGATTAAAAATTAGCTGTTTTTTGGAGTTAGGGGTGACGAAATAAATAACCTACACATCTGACGGTTTATTTTTCCAATTATCTTCGTTAAATTTTTTCAGCGTAGCTGGGCTATGCTGAAAAAATTTGCCTCGCTAATCGAAAAAATAAACTCGTCATTTTGTGTAGTTTATTTAATTCCTCATCCCTCAATGCTTTGGATTATTTATTCGCCGAAATACCTTGCCTAAGAATTTTTTTTGGAGGTGTGATTTGTGTATTAATTATGAAACTAAAATCACACGCTCCAGAATTTTAATATCGTATAAAGTTTTAGAAAAAAGCGCAAACAACTCCTGCTACCAAACTGCAACAAACCACCCAAAATCCGAGTGGAATCCAGACTTGCTTAAATGGTTTACCTTGTAGAATCGCTGAGGTGCCGAAAAACGATAAACCTAAGAAAAAGCTGACCTCCGCACCGTGTAACATTCCATGTCCAAAAGAACGATGGCGGCCACCGTATTTAGCCATAAAGTCGTTTACCACGTTATTAAATTCTGAGTTGCCTTCAGCGAAACTGGGTTCCATGAAAAATAGTTGAAAAATGCCCACTTGGTGAACACTTACCAACGTCATAATATAACTCAAAAGGATACTCAAAAAGTAAATCAATAGAAGTTGACCTACGGATTTTTTAGGGTTGATTTCACTCAAAGGGCGACCCGTAACTTGGGCTAATTTGTTGCCCAAAACGTTTGGATGAAACCAAATAAAACTAATAAGGAGCGGAATAATGGCGGCAATGGGAATGATGAGCCAATTCGGTTGTTCCATGATTTTTTCGTTTTGTTTTTTTAATAAAGATGTTGTCTTGCGCTAAGATAGTTGCTTGGTGTTAGAAATAAAAATTATCACCACGGCTAGAAAGTTATTTTCAGTCCCCCTAGCCTAGACTCTTTCTTTTGTTTATTCGCTATGTATTTGTCTTTGAAAGTGATTTCTCCAGTCTAATTTCTCGTAAATACATAAACAGCGGAAACGTAAAAGCAATTGCCGTCAAAAAGGACAATGGAATGAGTAGCCAAACAATTTTCATTCCTAGCCGCTTTCCTTCCGCAATCATCCAAACAAAGCAGGTAAAGCAAACTACGGTGATGTCTGCAACAATTGATTTGGACGGAAAGTTAGTATTGCATTGGGCAATAAAATTGCTCATGGAAGTGTCTTCGGTCGTTTGAAAGAATTGGATATTGTTGTACCAAGTCCAACAGATACCGAGAATTGCTAAGAGTAAGTAAAGGTATTTTTTCATGTGTAAAGATTGAGGGATTGAAGGACGTAAAGGTAGAAGTTGTATTGCGCATTTCTAAATCAATTGACAATATATTAGTTTATCCGAAGAAAGCGTTACCTTTCGACAAAAAATTATGCCAGTAGAAATTACAGAAATCTTTTACCCTACGAGTCGTAGTGATTGGCGGAACTGGCTTTCCCAAAATCACGATAAAAAGGAAGTGATTTGGGTGAAAATGTATAAAAAAGCCACAGGGAAGTATTCTATTCCTTACGATGATTTAGTGGAAGAATGCTTGTGTTTTGGTTGGATTGATGGTGTGGTAAAAAAAACGGAGCCCGAGAGTAGGGTACAGCGCATTACTCCACGGAGGAAGAAAAGCTTTTTGTCCGAATTGAATCGGCAACGGGTGTGGAAATTACGAAAATTGGGTTTGATGATGTCTTCGGGTGAGAGTGCTTTAGAAGGGAAATTGGGTTCGCCCGATGATGAACTGTTAATTCCAGATTTTGTTGAAAAGGCATTAAAAGAAGACCCCAACGTATGGGAGACGTTCAAGCAATTTCCGCTTTTTTATCAAAAACTAAAAGTAGGGTGGATTGTAGAGACGGGATTGACCAAAAGTAGGATGCCCGAAGCTGAAAAACGTTTAGCTTATTTGGTGAAAATGACGGAGAAAGGAAAGCGATACGGTTCGTACCCGATGGAGGGGCTTGATGGAGAGAACTAGATTTGGGGGTGTGGGCGATGGGCTTCCCCATTTTACTAGCTTCCTATAAAAGGACTTTAAGTTCTCGATTATTTGTAAGTTTGTTTTGCGCATTATCTTGAATATCAAATCTCTGCTTTAAATAAAACTCAATTATGAAGAATTTCACCCTGTATTTATTAGCTGTTTTCTGCTTGGCGGCGTGCCAAAATGAAAGTGAACCTACAATTGAAAAAACACCACTTACTTATCCCGAAACTAAAAAAGTGGACCACGTAGACACTTACTACGGCGTAGAAGTAGCCGACCCCTATCGTTGGCTAGAAGATGACCGTTCGGAAGAAACGGGGGCTTGGGTTAAAGCTCAAAACGAAGTGACCTTCGGTTACTTAGAGAACATTTCCTTCAAGAAGGACTTGCAAGACAGAATCGAAAAATTGAACGACTACGAGAAAATTTCAGCGCCGTTCAAAGAGGGCGATTACGAATATTTTTACAAAAACGACGGCCTTCAAAACCACAGTATTTTGTACCGAACGCCCGCCGATGAAACGAGCGCAACGCCCGAAGTTTACTTGAATCCTAATGAGTTCGCCGAGGACGGAACCGTTGCATTGCGAAGCGTTATTTTTACGGAAGATGGAACTTTGTCCGCTCATATGATTTCAGAGGGTGGTTCAGATTGGCAAAAAATCATTATAATGGATGTGGTTTCGAAAAAAGTACTGGAGGACACCTTAGTTAACGTAAAATTCAGTGGTGTTTCTTGGAAAGGCAACGAGGGATTTTACTACAGTAGCTACGATAAACCCAAGGACGGGAGCCAGCTATCGGGTAAAACGCAGTATCATAAATTGTATTACCACCAATTGGGAGCATCCCAGTCCGATGACCAATTGATTTTTGGTGGAGAAAAACAACCTAACCGCTATGTATTCGGTTTTGTGACTAACGATGAGCAATATTTAGTAGTTAGAGCTGCTCAAAACACATCGGGCAATCGACTGTACGTCAAGGACTTAACTAAGGCTAATAGTGATTTTGTCCTTTTCCAAGAGGATTATGACGCTACTTGCTCCTATACCGATAATGTTGGCTCCAAATTCTTTCTGTACACAAATATTGATGCGCCTAATTATCGGTTAGTGAGCACTGACTTGAGCCAACCGACCCAAGAAAATTGGGCAGATGTCATTCCCGAATCGGAAAATGTACTTCGGGTGAATACGGGGGGCGAAAAGTTTTTTGCGAATTATTTAGTAGATGCTAAAACAGCTATTAAGCAATACGACCGAGACGGTAATTTGGAAAGAGATGTCCAATTACCCGGTATTGGTTCGGCTTACGGTTTTGGTGCCAAAGAAAAAGCAAAAGACTTCTACTACACTTTCACTTCTTTTACTTATCCCAGTACCATCTTCAAATATGACATTGCGAGTGGAAAATCAAGTTTGTATCGAAAATCGAATGTAAAGTTCAATCCTGAAGATTATGAAACCAAACAAGTCTTTTATACAAGCAAAGATGGGACAAAAGTCCCTATGTTCATCACGCACAAAAAAGGGCTCCAAATGGATGGCAAAAATCCAACTTACTTATATGCTTATGGTGGTTTCAATATCAGTTTGACGCCTAGATTCAGTGCGACTCGAATTGCATGGTTAGAACAAGGTGGTATTTACGCCCAGCCAAATCTTCGAGGTGGGGGAGAATACGGAGAGAAATGGCACTTGGCTGGTACTAAGATGAATAAGCAAAATGTATTTGACGACTTTATCGCAGCGGGAGAATATTTAATTGCCAATAATTATACTTCTAGCGATTATTTGGCAATTGCAGGTGGTTCAAATGGTGGATTATTGGTTGGTGCGACAATGGCACAACGTCCAGATTTGGCGAAAGTAGCTTTACCCGCAGTGGGCGTCATGGATATGTTGCGCTACCATACCTTTACGGCGGGTGCTGGCTGGGCAGCGGACTACGGAACGGCCGAAGATTCACCCGAAATGTTCCAATACTTGAAGACTTATTCCCCCGTACACGCCTTAAAAGATGGCACTAAATATCCTGCAACCATGGTAACAACGGCCGACCACGACGACCGTGTGGTTCCTGCCCATTCCTTTAAGTTTGCGGCACAGCTACAAGAAAGTCATGCTGGGGATAATCCCGTGTTAATTCGAATACAGACCGATGCGGGGCATAGTAGTGTTTCTACTAAACAACGCATGGAACTATCGGCAGATATGTACGCCTTTGTTTGGGAAAATATGGGCGTTACCCCCGAGTTTTCGGAAGAGGTGTTGAACTGATTTTTAGGAAGGCACTCATAAACTCACAAAATCCACTATCAAAACATTTTGATAGTGGATTTTTTTAATAAGTGTTAGTAAAAAATAAGTCCATCCGAAGAATTTTTAATGGACACTTTTTTCCAAAAAATAGATTAAGTTTGTCAAGACTTAAAAGACTACTATGGCAAAAGATTTATACCACGAATTGGTGAAGCAAGCACTTATTGATGAGGGTTGGACGATTACCCATAACCCTTATTTAATTAAAGAATGGGACTCAAAATAGGCAATTGACTTAGGAGCAGAAAAAATTATCGGCGCAAAGAAAAAAAATCAAAAAATAGCCGTGGAGGTAAAAACTTTTCTTGCTATTTCTTTTACCGATGAATTTCATAAGGTGGCAAAGCCACAACCAAAGGCTAGGCTCAAAAAAATTATTGTAACTTAGAGTTCAAAAGATGAACTTCCAAGAAAAATATAAAGAACAAACATCGGGCGTATGACATGGTTTTGACCGTTTATTGTTTAGTGGACATTTGACTAGTTTTTTTCCAGACAAAGGAATCTACTATTTTTTAGCCCAAAAAGGAGTACTGCTAAAAGCCTATAAAAGTTTTATGTCCCAACAGCCCCATGAACTTAGGCACCATATGGAGCAGTTAGGCAAAACGGCCAATGTAGAGATAACCTATCTGAACAATTCCCGAACGAGTAAAGAGCAAATAGCCAAAACAGCGTTAGCTAAACATCCCACCCAGCAAGGACTGGTTAGTATTATCAGTACCCAAGAAATGGCTTATTCCTTTAGTGTAATGGGGAATCGACTAAAAAAGGAGTCAGAAGTCAAAAAGAAAATGCGTAAGCACCTTCACTACTACTGCTATTATATGGATGCAGAATTTGGGTGGATGTTTGCCAAGATACAAAGTTGGTATCCTTTCACTATGCAAATTTATGTGAATGGAAAAGACTGGCTAAAACGAGCCTTAGATAAAGCCCAGTATCAAGTATGAATTTTATGACAATGGTCTAACTAAAGTAAGTAACTTAGTCAAAGCTCAACAATTAGCCGATAATTTAATACAGAAAAAATGGGATAGATTTTTAAATGTATTTGCTAATCGACTTTATCCCCATTTAGCCCAAATTCAAAGCGTGTACAATGACCACGGCTACAAATGGTCAATTCAACAATGTGAATATGCTAGTGATGTTTTATTCAAAGAACGTACAGAGGTGGAAAGGCCAAAGCATGGTCGCCAATGGGAAAAGCTGTGTCTAATTTGTATCGCTTTGGTCAAATTGCTAAAAGCGCCAATACCAAGTATTTAAATAGTTTGGTACTTGTAGAACCACCTAAGCAACTGACCCGACAAATCGAACAAATAAGTAGCAAAACGACCATTTTGAATAGTAAAAAAAACGAGCAGTCCTTTTCTGCATTCAACTTATTAAGCGAAGAAACCTGCATCATCTTACAAGCCATTAATGACGGTCGATTTGCTCTGCAAGCTTTTTCTAATAGGCAACTTAGAGAGTTAAGTACCTAACCACAAATAATCGACACATTTTATAATGGACTCTTTTTCAATTCTACTTCGTTAAAAATTATCTCCGTAGCGATGCTATGCAGAGAATTTTTACCTTGTAGAATGAAAAAATAGCCTCATCAAAAATGACGATTATTTATAGTTAGGTACTTATTAATAGAAAAAGGAGTCTTTTTTCAAAAGTTTATCAAAAAAAACAAATTTTTACAAGGTTATAG
>JBCCQK010000199.1:0-13226 GCA_039024375.1 Bacteroidota bacterium | reverse complement strand
TTTATTTAGCGAAATCTAAAAGTACTGAGAAGCAGTAACTCACATTGTAAACTGGTGAGTTCTCAATGCTGGTAGGACTACTTCAAACTACCAATCATATCTTCTGGACGTACCCACTCATCAAATTCCGCTTCCGTCAAATAGCCTAAAGCAACCGCCGCTTCTTTCAAAGTTGTATCTTCTTTGTAAGCCTTCTTGGCAATAGTAGCCGCTTTATCGTACCCAATTTTAGTATTCAAAGCAGTAACCAACATCAGGGAGTTATTCAAATGTTCCGTAATACGTTTGCGACTAGGTTCGATTCCTTTAGCGCAGTTCTCGTTAAAACTACTGGCTGCATCGCCAATTAATTGGGCGGACATCAAAAAGTTGAAAATCATCATGGGTTTGAAAACGTTCAATTCAAAATGACCCGTTGCGCCGCCGATATTAATAGCTACGTCGTTCCCCATTACTTGTGCCATTGCCATCGTTAAAGCTTCCGCTTGGGTTGGATTGACCTTACCGGGCATAATGGAAGAACCAGGTTCGTTAGCGGGAATAATCAATTCGCCGATACCCGAGCGAGGGCCAGAAGCTAACATTCGAATATCATTCCCAATTTTCATCAACGAAACGGCCACCGTTTTTAAAGCGCCGTGAGCTTCCACAATGGCGTCGTGCGCCGCTAATGCTTCGAATTTATTCTTAGCTGTTTTGAACGGAAGGCTACTCAATTTAGCAATATGTTTGGCAACTAATTTGTCGTACCCTTTGGGTGTATTCAAGCCCGTCCCAACGGCAGTCCCTCCTAATGCCAATTCGCTTAAATGCTTTAACGTATTTTTAATAGCGGCAATACCGTGGTCAATTTGTGATACGTAACCAGATAATTCTTGGCCGACCGTTACGGGTGTAGCATCCATAAAGTGGGTGCGACCAATTTTGACGACTTTGGCGTATTTTTTTGCTTTTTTGTTTAAAGTATTTCTTAGGGCCTCTAGACCTGGAATGGTCACATTAACCACTTTTTTGTAAGCGGCAATGTGCATCGCCGTAGGAAAGGTATCGTTACTTGATTGAGATTTATTTACATCATCGTTAGGGTGTAAATATTTCGTTTCGTCGGTCAATTTACCACCTTGCACTACGTGTCCTCGATTAGCAATCACTTCGTTGACGTTCATATTCGACTGCGTACCTGAACCCGTTTGCCAAACTACCAACGGGAACTGGTCATCTAATTTTCCTTCTAGAATCTCGTCGCATACTTTTCCGATGAGCGTTGCTTTTTTCTTCGGCAAAACGCCTAGTTCAGCGTTGGTCTTAGCCGCCGCTTTTTTCAAAATAGCAAAAGCTTGGATAACCTCCTGGGGCATTTGCTGACCACCAATTTTAAAATTCTGACTCGACCGCTGTGTTTGTGCGGCCCAATATTTATCGGCGGGTACATCAATGTAACCAATACTATCTTTCTCCTTACGGTATTTCATAACTAATTTGTTAAGTTTACAGATGGCCGTAAAATTAGGGTCTTTTGATTTATTTCCTACGTTTTTCAGGAAAGAGTTGTTTAGAAAATGATAAGGCAGATGTGTTGCACACCTGCCTTATTAGGCTTAATTTTATTCGAAGAAGTGCAAAACGGATGCTTTTTGATAGTTTTACTTGACTCAACTGCCGACCGTTCATTGTACGTTGCTTGCTGCTGTCCCTACTTTTTTTGGACAACGGATACTGCACTAGATGTTGACGTGGACAGCGGATTTAGATGTTGACTTTTCACATATTACTCAATTGTACATTGCCCATTGTACATTGCACATTATCAATTGCACATTGCTAATTGAATCAGCTAAACAATTGCTGCAATTTCATCGCTACTCCCATATCCCCATCTACTTTTAATTTCCCACTCATAAATGCCGACATCGGATTTAGTTCTCCCTTGATTAAAGATTGAAAATCATCGTAAGTAATATTTACAGTACAATCAGCACCGTTGCCGTCAGCCGAAACGACATTTTGGTCGCCCGTTCCGTCGATGTATAATTGTTGGCCACCCATATCAAATTTTAGGGTTTTTCCTAGCGGATTTGCTTTAGTCGCTTGTTGTTGAATACCGTTGACCAATTGTTCGAAGGATAATGCCGCTTTCGTTACGGAGGTTAATTTATCGTTGGTTGTTTCGACTTTTTTTGGAGAAGGGGAAGCAGCCGTTTCGTTCGAACCCTTGGCGGCTTTGTATCCTACATCTTCGATAAGCATCTTCGCAATAATTTCCCGCATGATTTCGGAGGAACCACCGCCAATCGTACATACTCGCACGTCGCGATACATCCTCGCCATTGGATACTCTTCCATAAAGCCGTAGCCGCCGTAGAATTGCAGACACTGCGTGGCGACCTTTTCGGATAGCTCGGTGACTAGCAGCTTGGCCATAGAGCAAAGTTTTACGTCGTAAATTCCGTCGCCGTACATTCGGCAGCAGTTGTAAACAAATGCTTTCTGAGCTTCTACCTCAGAAGATAGCTGCGCAATGCGGTGTCGCAATACTTGGAACTTATTAATAGGTCGTCCAAAGGCTTTTCTTTCGGACATGTATTGCATTGATTTTTGAATGGCTACTTCCATGGTCGAAATAGCGGCGGGTAAGCCAATGATACGCTCCAGTTGTAGGCCATTCATCAAGTAGTAAAAGCCACGACCTTCGTCTCCCACTAAGTTTTCGACGGGTACTTTGACGTTATCAAAACTAATTTCGGCGGTGTCGGAAGCGTGCCAGCCCAATTTCTTCAGTTTTCGAGTAGAAACTCCTTCCATGCTCTGTTCTATGACCAGCAAGCTGACACCCGCAGCGCCCGCAGCGGGATTAGTCTTTACAACGGTAATGATGAAATCGCCATAAACCCCATTGGTAATAAACGTTTTAGAACCATTGACAATGTAGTGGTCACCTTGCCGAACCGCTTTGGTTTGAATATTTTGCACGTCCGAACCTGCACCAGGTTCGGTGATACCGATAGAGCAAATAAGGTCACCCGAAATGAGACCAGGCAAGTATTTATCCTTTAAATAATCCGAACCGTATTTGGAAATGTAGGGGCCTGCCATATATTGGGTAACCTGCTGGGTAATGGCAAAACCGCCCGAATTACAGCGCCCCAATTCTTCGTTGAACACTACATCGTAGAAAAAATCTAATCCCATTCCACCGTACTTTTCGGGAAAAGAAAGTCCCAAAAAGCCCATCTCGCCCATTTTTTTCCAGATTGACCGTGGTATTCGTCGGTCTTCTTCCCATTGGTCAATATAGGGCATGGCTTCTTTTTCTAAAAAGTTGCGAAAAGATTGGCGGAATAAATCGTGTTCTTCGGTGAAATAATAGGAATGCATATTTTTTATTTTGATGTATGGAAATTAATTTTTGCTAGCACTAACGGGTAGATTTATGAGAAAAAGCGAAGACTATTTTGGCTTTTACAAGATTGTGACAATGATTTGATTGTCAGTATTTTGTCATTAGAAACGAGTAATTCTAACTCTTTATATTTTAGTACTAAAATACTAATTTATTTTGAATATCAAACCTTTCCATACAAATCTTGTTGGTTTTTTTAGGAATAATATTTTTTTAGCCCCGTCAAAAAACGTACCTTCGTTTTTTTAGGAATGAAAATTGCAAAATATAATTTTAATTTTCTGTTTGTAAGCTAAAATTATTCTGTCTAGCCACTGCGAATAACACAAACCTTAATTAATGACTACTACCCTAGAATGTGCAGAGATTATGAGAAAACCTTCCCTTTTTTGGCTGTCCACAGAGATTGGTCGTGCCATCACCGAGTTTGGTTTTTCTTATCCATTTCGAGCTTTTTCTACCCCTAAGATGACTGGAGATGGTCATCCCGTTTTGGTATTACCTGGATTCATGGCCTCCGACAAATCGACGAAGGTATTGCGCGGATTTATCCAGAAATGTGGTTACGAAGCCGTTGCTTGGGACTTAGGACGGAATAGGGGAGAGGTAGAAACTTTGGACCTACTTTTTTTAAAAATAGAAGAAATCTACGAGACGTACGGACGAAAAATTAGTATCGTTGGGTGGAGTTTGGGGGGCGTTTTGGCTAGACAGTTGGCCAAAGGAAAACCCCATTTAATTCGACAAGTAGTTACTTTAGGTTCTCCTTTTCGGGATTTAACGGCACCTAATAATGCTTCTTGGTTGTATAATCTTATTTCTGGTGGAAAAAGAGTGGTGGATTTAGACCCCGATTTGTTGGCAGATATTCCTAAACCAGCCCCCGTGCCGACGACGGCGATTTACTCAAAGGAAGATGGAGTAGTGTCTTGGAAGGTATGTATTGAAGAGGAGGAAACGCCAATACACCAAAATATTCAAGTGTGGGGCAGTCATATTGGATTAGGAGTGAATACGGCCGTTCTGAAAATCATCGCTGACCGATTACAATACTCTTTGGAAGATTGGCGGCCATTTAAGCCTTACAGTAAAGTGGAGGATTTATTGCTTTATCCGTCGCTTTAGTTTTATGAATGATGGTTGATGAATGATGAATGATACTATCACTCATCACTCATCATCTATCATTCATAAATTAGGCAAGTACGGCTTCCGAAACGGCGGCAAATGCCTGTTCGAAGTCCGCTTTAATATCGTCGATGTGTTCGATTCCTACGGATACTCGTAGTGCGTTGGGCTTCACACCTGCTGATAATTGCTCTTCGGCGCTCAGTTGTTGGTGAGTGGTAGCCGATGGCTGAATAATCAGCGTTTTAGCATCTCCAACGTTGGCCAAGTGACTGACCAATTTCAAACTTTCCACAAATTTGGTTGCTTTGGCGCCGTCTCCTTTCAACTCAAAAGACAAAACGCCACCGAAACCGTGCTTCAAATATTTCTTCGCATTAGCGTGAGATGGACTACTTGGTAATCCTGCGTAGCTAACGTGCGCCACCTCTTCGTGTTGGTCCAGCCATTGGGCCAAGGCTAGGGCATTATCCACCGTTCTTTGCACTCTCAGCGATAACGTTTCTAGTCCTTGTAGCAGCATAAAGGCATTAAATGGACTCAATGCGGGACCAAAATCACGTAATCCTTCCACTCGACATCGGATAATGAAGGCAATATTGCCGAATGGGCCGTTCATGCCGAATACTTCACCAAAGTTCAAGCCGTGGTAGCCTTCGGATGGCTCAGAGAATTGAGGGTACTTACCGTTTTCCCAGTTGTAATTTCCACCGTCAACGATTACACCGCCGATAGACGTACCGTGTCCACCAATCCACTTGGTAGCCGATTGGACAACGATGTTTGCCCCGTGTTCGATGGGTCGGAATAAATATCCACAAGCACCGAACGTGTTATCCACTACTAACGGAATATCGTGTTCTTTGGCCACCGCCGCAATCGCATCAAAGTCTGCGACGCTAAACCGAGGGTTACTAATGGTTTCTAAATAAATCGCTTTAGTGTTCTTGTCAATTAATCGTTCGTAATCACTGCCTTCTTCGCCCGCCGTGAATCGACATTCAACGCCTAATCTTTTGAAAGCTACTTTGAATAAATTGTATGTTCCTCCGTACAAATTAGAAGAAGAAACGAAGTTATCTCCTGCTTGCAAAATATTGTTCAGGGCAATAAACTCCGCCGACTGACCCGAAGCCACACCCAAAGCGGCAACGCCACCTTCCAAAGCCGCCACTCGCTTCTCGAACACATCCGTGGTCGGATTCATGATTCGAGTATAAATATTACCGAACTCTTTGAGGGCAAATAGATTAGCGCCGTGTGCAGAGTCGTTGAAAGTGTAGGAGGTTGTCTGATAAATGGGAACCGCTCGCGAATTGGTGGTTCCCTCAACTTCTTCTTGCCCTGCGTGGAGTTGCAAGGTTTCGTACCTTAAATTTGACATATCGAATTGTTTTTTAAGTGCGTCTATTCTATTCTTATTTTTTTTATAGTTTCCAAAATGCTAAATAGACCGACGAATCGTTAAAGAAATATATGAAAATAGGTTCATATTAACTACTGTAACTATTTGGTTGTGAGTTATTTATGCGTTAATTTGAATTAACATGCAAGATATAAATAGATACGGAAAATCCTAGGGTTTTGGTTCAATTTTTTGCCTGTGCTTGTTGAAAAATTATTTCGTATGGGTCAGCCATTTACTTAAAAATACTGAAAACGGTCTTGCTATAACTCCGTTGATTATCAAATCTAGGATGACTTTGAAAATCGTGGTGCGGACTGTGCTCCACTATCAACCAACCTTCTTTTGCCAATAAATCTTGCTCAAAAATTTTGTCGGGAATGGTAGGTAGCGTTGGAAGGGCATACGGCGGGTCGGCGATAATCAAATCATATTTCTCCGTTGCTTTTTCAATAAACTTAAATACATCTGACCGCACGATGCGAATATGCTCTTGAATGGCGAGGGTTTCGGCGGTTTGTTCCACAAATTTTGTGCATCCGCCAAATTTATCTACGTAAGTCACGTCTTCGCAACCCCGCGAGATAAATTCGTAGCTAAAATTGCCCGTTCCGCCAAAGAGGTCGAGCACTTTAATCTCGTCGAAGTAAAAACCGTTGTTGAGCACATTAAAAAGACCTTCTTTGGCAAAATCGGTGGTAGGCCGCGTTGGCCAATTTTTGGCGGGCGGAAAAAACTTTCTTCCTTTGAATTGACCTCCGATGATGCGCATGTTTGTTGGTTATTCGTTATCTGTTATTTGTTACTCGTTTAGATGTTGACGGTCAACGTCTCGACTAATAACGAATAACAAATAACTCCCTTCCTAAACAATTAAGATGGCTCAAATATACAGATTTGTCTTTGATAGTAGCCCTTTCACTCCTTCTCCTCAAAAGTCAAAGATAGGGAATTAATGCAATAGCGTAAGCCCGTAGGGGCAGGACCATCGGGAAATACGTGTCCTTGGTGACCGCCGCAACGGGCACAGTGTACTTCTACGCGGCGCATGCCGTAACTATTATCCACTTCTTCTTCGATGTAGGCGTCTTCGATTGGTTCGTAAAAACTGGGCCAACCCGTGCCTGACCGAAACTTAGTTTTGGAACTAAAAAGGGGTAACTGACAGCCACGGCATTTGTAAATACCTCCTTTTTTATTATTCCAGTATTCCCCCGTAAAAGACCGTTCCGTTCCTTGTTTTCTAAGTACGTAATATTCATCTTCCGACAGAATTTCTTTCCATTCTTCGGGCGTTTTCACGACTTTTTTTAATGTATCTCCGTTCATGTCAATAATTGGTTGAGTGTCGGCAGTCTTGTCAACCAAAGGTTTAGTTTGATTACAAGAAAAAGCCAAATTACTAACGCAAAATAGCGCAATTAAGGCCAGCCAGCCTATGTTTTTTTGAATTGTCATTGTATGAAATTTTGTTATTGTTGAATGTAACTGATTGGTGACGGTTGTGTGCTTGAAATAGTTTATTGCCTATGATTGAAATATTAGTCTGACGATTATCTAATGATAAAGTACCAATCCTTATTTTTATAAGAAAAGCAATTCACCATAAAAGGTTTTGACAAAGACTATTTATCTGACCGTTTTAGGAATTTGTGAGGAAATAAGAGAATAGGGTGATAAGTGGATAAGGAGGTTGAGCACAGCAACAATAAAGCAATAACCAAATACAACCTTTTCAACAACCTGCTGTTACTCAATAGTTGACCAATTATTGACCTAAAAATAACTAATCCTATGTTTGGTTTATTCAAAAAAGACCCGACCAAAAAACTCGAAAAAGAGTACGAACAGTTGATGGCAAAAGCCAGAGATATGCAACGGTCGGGCGATTTAAGAGCCTACGCCGTAATGATTGAAGAATCGGAAGAGATTTTAAAGAAAATTGACCAATTAAAAAATGCAGGGAAATAACTACGTCGTTATTGGAGGAAGTTCGGGAATTGGACTCGAATTAGTTAAACAAATTGCTAATGCAGGTGGAAACGTTTTAGTGTATTCTAGGACGGCAGATAACTTGACTGGCCTAGCTAACGTTACGCATTACGTTACGGATATTTTGACCGACGACTTAGCTGCGGATACCTTACCCGATGAAATTCACGGTGTGGCCTACTGTCCGGGTAGCATTGTCTTGAAGCCATTTCGGTCGATGAAACCCGAGCAATTCGAAGCAGATTTTGCCATCAACGTGCTTGGTGCCGTCAAATCTTTAAAAGCTTGCTACAAAGGACTCAAAAAGTCAGGGGCGGGAAGCGTACTACTATTCAGTACCGTAGCAGTGCAACAGGGAATGCCTTTTCACGCTTCTATAGCCGCTGCTAAAGGTGCTGTTGAAGGACTGACTCGTTCGTTGGCGGCCGAATGGGCACCCACCGTTCGGGTGAATTGCATTGCGCCTTCTTTGACGGATACGCCTTTGGCAGGACGATTGCTGTCCACACCCGACAAAAAAGAGGCTTCGGGCAAGCGGCATCCACTGAATAGAGTAGGGGAAGCGTTCGAAATTGCGGAATTTGGAGCCTTTTTATTGTCTAATAAAAGTGCTTGGATGACGGGCCAAATTATCGGTTTGGACGGTGGAATGTCGAGTGTTCGGGCGTAAGAGTAACATAACTCTCCGAGTTGTCAGTTCCTGTGCTGCCTATTCTGGTTGGTGGCACAACTCGGAGAGCTGCGTTATAGCTGCCTCCAAAGATTTTCCCAATTTTTCGACTACGCCTACTACCAAAGCATTTCCCATCAAAAAAGCCCTTTTTGAGTTAGTGATTTTTTCCAATTGAGTATGGTTATCTGGAAACATATTTAGTCTCTCTAATTCAATCGGGGTTAGTCGGCGTAGTCCCTTTGGGGTGGCAATAACGTGTTTAAAGCGAGAAGGTGCGGGTCCACCTTCTCCCGTAATGATAGTACGAGAAGGGCGGTCGAGATAGTCGGGAAACGTCATTGCCCCTTCTTTGTAATAGTATTCAAATCCGTCGGCTTTGGTGCGGAGTTCTTTTTTGGCCCCTTTAAGATACTGCCATTTTTTTAGAGCTTCTTTTGGAAGGTAAAATTCTTCTGGAATCGCCTTTTGCTGTAATACATCTTCTAGGTTTTTGTTTACTCCACTGTAATTCTCCACCGTTTTTAAACTATGTACTCGATTATTTATCATTAGCCCCGTATTTTGAAAAACAATTTTTGCTTTTTGACGATTGAAGTTTTCAGAAATGGCGGGTAAACTTCCGCTCAAAGCAAGGTCGGTTGGGGTTGATTTTGGAGCTATTGCTGCTGGAAAGCTTTTTGCCATTATTCCTTTTTCTAGTAGCCACGAATTTGCGTTTTGTGTTTTTAATTCGTGGTAGAGGTCAGTTGATTGGTGGTAACCGATAATAAAAACCCGCTTTCTTCGCTGGGGCATCCCATACGCTCCCGCATTAATGACTCGCCATTCAACGGCGTAGCCTAAGTCTGCTAAACTTTTCAAGATAATAGCAAAATCACGTCCTCTCTGTTTCGAAGGAGAAATCAGCAAACGGTCCACATTTTCCAATAATAAATAAGCGGGTTTTCGCTCTTTTTCGGATAGGATTCGGTGGATAGACCACCACAATACTCCTTTTTTACCAATTAAACCCTTGGCATTTTTCAACGTGGTGGCCACGGAATAATCTTGGCAGGGAAAGCCGCCGACCAATAAGTCGTGGTCCGGAATCTTGCTAGTTTCCACGACGGCAATATCTTCATTGCTGTGGATGGAATTGGGCCACCGTTTTTCGTAAATAGCGGAAGCGTGCTGGGTTTTGGTGGAAGGTTCCCATTGGTTGCTCCAAACGATGTCGTAGTCGGTTTCTAAGGGTTGTGTGTAGTTAGAAGAAGGCGATTTTCCCTGCCAGCCTTCTAGGCCTAGTCGAAAACCGCCGACGCCGGCGAAGAGTTCGACTACTTTTAGTTTTTTTCTCATAGGGATGTTCGTGGATTTAGTTGGTGAGAATACGTTCTAAGGTTCCATTTTTTAAAAGGTTTAAATTTAGCAGATAATCCGTTTTGTCGAAATACTCTCTGAGTGGTTTCAAAGTGTTTTTCCAGCCTGCGCCGTCCGTAATCCAAATAAATTCAATTCCTTGTGCTCTCCAGAACTGGTACATTTGTGTATATTCGGTAGCAGTAGATTTTAGTTTTGAACCTCCTCCTCCATAGAAATTACATTCAATAAAATAGAGTTTTCCTGATTTATTAATAGCGAAATCAAGCTGCCTCTTTGATTTATCAACAATAATATCTAGCCCCCAGTGTTTTTTTATCTTTTTACCAGATGCTTGCGCCAAGTAGGGTACATCTAATTTTTCACAAGTGTCACGTACAAAGTTTTCTACCAAGCTCTCCATTAAGGAACCCGTCCGATTTTTTCTGCCATTAGAGTCCAAACCGACTTCAACCCCAGTGACATAATCCACTAAATTCTTTATTTTTTTATCTTTCAATAAGGTTCCTATGCCCGATTGTTGAATATAGTCCGCTAAATTCTCTAAATCTGTTTGGTCTAATTCCCTTTGAATAAAATTATAATTGTGGTAAAGAAATTTCTCGGTATCCGCCAAGACCTGGATTGATTTTTCTCTGATGGCGAGTAATATCGGGAAGGCTTTTATGATTTCTGGATACTTCTTTAGTAAAAAAATGATTTCTCTTCGCTGGTTTTGTTTTCCGATTAGATGATTTAGAATGTTGAGTTCGACTTCTATTGGGCTAAGATTTCGGAAAACTTTCTCCCAATTGACAAAATAATCCCATTGAGTTATCTTTTCTTTGAAAGTACGTTGTATTTCTTCAAATAAGGCATTGTCGCTCTCAAAACAAAGAAGTTTGGATAACTTTGTCATATTGATAATTGGTAATTAGTAGTTCGGACAGTTTTCCTCGTTTTTGGCCGTTAGAATTGATGCTTCTTTTGGCCTGTACTTCCCTAATGTTAAAGTCCTTATATATCGTTTGAAAAAAAGAGAGTGTGCCATCTGGGCTTAGTGGATTTGAGTTACTCAGCATCCAGTAATTTCCATTATTGTGTATATCTTGGCAAAATCGGGCCAATCTAATTTGGTCTTTATCGGTAAAGCCTGTTTTTGCGTATGCGGTGAAACTAGCCGTTTCTGTTAGTGGTTTGTAAGGAGGGTCAAAATAATAAAAAGTAGGATCTGATTGGTTAGTTGGTACAATTTCAAAATCCCCTGTGAGAATTTGTACTTTTTGTAAAAGTCGATTTACATTCAAAATATTCGGTATGTCACAAATCGTGGGTTTCACGTATCTACCCATGGGAACATTGAAACCATTTTTCTTATTAACTCTGTAGAGACCGTTAAAACAAGTTTTATTCAAGAAAATGAAATAAGCTGCTTGTCTAGTTTTCGAGGCTGTCCTAGTGTTGTACGCTGTTCTTTTTTCGTAATAATATACTTTTTTAGCCTCCGTATCCTTATCTAAATAGTGGTATTCTTCTTCAAAAAATCGCAAGATTTCTATTAAATCCTGTGGTTGTTCTTTGATAACCTTGTAGGTGTTTATTAAATCTATATTAACATCATTAATTACCGCATATTCAATTTTGGGGTATTTTTGTAGTATCCAAAAAAGGACAGCTCCACTACCCACGAAGGGTTCTATATAAGTGAAAGTGCTTTTGGTTAAATTGTTAGGAATAGATTTTCCAATTTCTTTTAGTAATTGAGTTTTCCCACCAGCCCACTTTAGAAAAGGTTTGGCTTTATTTGAGTTTGAATGCATTAATGGTTGCTGTTAAATGCCTTATGAAAATGACTAATTGTGAGCAATAATAAGCAATTTGCTCTAAAAAACGACAAGTTTCTACTAAAAGCTGAGAGGTTCTTTGGCACTAATTCGTGCAGGTCATAATTTTTGTACTCACTAAATTTAAAAAATCCTATTTTTACAAATCTGATTTTTTGACTGCGAAAAAGCTGACAACAAAGACTATGGAAGAGAAATACCGCATTTTATATGTGGACGACGAACAAGACAACTTGACTGCCTTTCGGGCCGTTTTACGCCGCTACTACCATATTTTGACGGCGCAAAGTGGGGCGGAGGCGTTAAAAATGCTTGCCGAAAACGAGGTGGATTTGGTAATAAGTGACCAACGGATGCCCAAAATGACGGGAGTCGAATTGTTTGAACAAATCAGTGCGCTTTATCCCGATATTATTCGGATGGTATTGACGGGATATAGCGACGTACAGTCCATTATTGATGCGATTAATAAGGGGAAGGTTAACCATTTTATCACCAAACCCTGGAACGTCAAAGAGCTTCGACTTATCTTAGATAATGCCTTGGAAACCTACGTTTTGAAGGTTCGGAATAAGGCATTGGAGCAAGAAAATAGTCAGTTGATGGTGCAGACGGCAAAGATGGAAAAGGAACACGTGTTGTCGCAATTCGAAATTTTAAAAAATCAGATTAATCCGCACTTTTTGTTCAATAGCATGAACATCCTCACTTCGTTGATTCCTCGGAGTCCGCAGACGGCCGTTAAATTCACCAAGCAATTTTCTAAAGTTTTTAGGACGCTGTTGGAAATGAACGAAGAATTGACCATTCCTTTAGAACAAGAATTGGATTTTATTAAATCTTATTTGTTTTTACAAAAAATGCGGTTTGATAAAAGTTTGCAAATCCAAGTTCGGATTGCTAAAAGTAAGTTGTCAAAACAATTACCGCCATTTGGTTTACAATTGCTCATTGAAAATGCCATCAAGCACAATATCATTTCAGAAGAAATGCCCTTGAAAATTTCCATAGCGAATGAGGGAGATTATTTAAAGGTGGTCAATAACTTGCAATTGCGAGGAGGTGACCGTACTTCGACGGGTATTGGCCTGAAAAACCTAAAGGCGAGGTACAAAATGTTGACGGATGAACCCGTTTTGTTGGAAGCAGATAAAAAGCAATATTCGGCGAAAATTCCCTTGATATGAAATTTCTAAACGATAAAGTTGCGCAGTTTTGAAAAGTTGAGTAGTTTTAGAACTGAGGGGAAACCCACACGAATCTATGATAAAACAAAAGCACAATGATTAAAGCAGTTCTGGTTGAAGACCAAGTCGATGGGCTAAACAACCTCAAAAATATTCTAAAAGAACACTGTCCTAATATAAAAGTAGTCGCCGAAGCGAGTTCCGTCGCCGAAGCGGTTAAAGTCTTTAATCGAACCGACCTTCAACCCGACGTTGCTTT
>JBCCQK010000198.1:0-13322 GCA_039024375.1 Bacteroidota bacterium | reverse complement strand
GAGTAAACGGTTTATTTTAAGTGTTTTAGCTAAATTTCCGACTCTGAAAAATGTAAATTTATTTTATTCTTAATTACTTAGTATGATTCGTGCACGAATTTATGAGGTAAGCTGGTTTTTATGAAGTAGGGAATTGTGACATTAAAACGGTGAAGAATTAATGCTGAAACTGTTTTCTAAAAACCTTTGCCAATAGATTTTTGAAGGAATGACAAAAGTTTAATGAGAAAATAGTTTACACTTTTCCGAGCATCGTATTTTCGTCAAAAATCTACTATCTTTGCTGCATTTTGAAGGAATTCTAATAATAAATAGCCAACGACATATTAATGTGGTCGCTAACCACAATGAATGATGGTTGATGAGTGATAAATGATAGCTTTTGTACTTCGTAAGACGAATATTTTCAATTTATATACACATTAATATCACTCATCACTTATCATTCATCATCCATTTGGCGAAGACATTAATATACAACTTATCATAAAAAATTATTTTAAATGAATTTGCACGAATACCAGGGTAAAAATTTATTAAAAAGTTTTGGCGTTGCCATCCAAGAAGGCATCGTGGCCACAACTGCAGACGAAGCGGTTGAAGCGTATAAACAATTACAAAAGGATACGGGAACGGAATGGGCCGTCGTCAAAGCACAAATTCACGCTGGTGGCCGTGGAAAAGGGGGAGGTGTTAAAATTGCTAAAAATGCGGATGAAGTAAAAGAAATTGCGGGTAACATCATCGGCATGATGTTGAAGACTCCTCAAACACCAGGTGGTCTAAACGGCCCTGGTAAATTGGTTAGCAAAGTATTGATTGCCGAAGATGTATATGCGCCCGACTTTGATGCTTGCAAAGAGTTTTATATTTCCATTTTGATGGATCGAGAGCGTAAGCAAAACGTCATCATCTACTCTACGGAAGGTGGAATGGACATCGAAGAAGTAGCTGAGAAAACGCCGCACTTGGTACACAAAGAGTACATTGACCCAACTTTGGGCCTACAAGGTTTCGAGACCAGAAAAGTAGCTTTCAACTTAGGACTGAGCGGTAAGGCGTTCAAAGAAATGACTAAGTTCGTGGCTAATTTATACAAAGCATTTGTTCAGTCAGATGCGTCTTTATTTGAGATTAATCCTTGTATCAAAACGGGCGACGACCGAATTGTAGCGGTCGATAGCAAAGTCAGCTTAGATGACAATGCGTTGTTCCGTCACCCCGATTTGGCCGAATTGAGAGATACGAGCGAAGAAGACCCAACGGAAGTAGAAGCCAAAGCAGTTGGTTTGAACTACGTCAAGTTGGACGGGAACGTTGGTTGTATGGTGAACGGTGCGGGTTTGGCAATGGCAACTATGGACATCATCAAATTATCGGGTGGTGACCCCGCTAACTTTCTGGATGTAGGTGGTACCGCCGACGCAGCGAGAGTAGAACAGGCGTTCAAAATTATCTTGAAAGACCCTAACGTAAAAGCTATCTTAATCAATATTTTTGGGGGAATCGTTCGTTGTGACCGAGTGGCGCAAGGGGTAGTGGATGCTTACAAAAACATGGGGAATATCAATGTGCCGATTATTGTAAGATTGCAAGGAACGAATGCTGATATTGCTAAGAAAATTATCGATGAATCTGGTTTGGAAGTGCAATCGGCTATCTTGTTGAAAGAAGCGGCGGCGGCGGTGAAGGCGGTTTTGTCGTAATTAGTTCAACTAATCGTCACTGCTTGCTAGAACGAACAAGATTATTTCTACTATTGATTAAAAAAAACAGCCGCTTATCTCTTTGAGGTAAGCGGCTGTCGTATGTATTCCGATGAATAATTAACCCAAGTTACGGACTATAATATAATCTATGTTCCCTCAGCACGAGATACTTTGCCAGTATCTCCTGCTTTTCAAGCGCATAAAAGAAAGAGATGCTGATAAAGCATCGCTTTCTAACCGTTATCCGCAACTCGAATTGATTAAGTGATTTTACTAAAACCCATTCAATGCCGCAAAGCGGTTCAAGTGATAATTCGTATCACCAAACGTTCGCTGCGCTACTCTCGCTCTTTTCATAAAAAAGCCAATTTCTTCGTCGTCTGTCATTCCAATACCGCCGTACATTTGAATGGCTTCGTTGGTGACTCTTTTGAGGACTTCGCTAATTTTTGCTTTGGTCATACTAGCATAGACGGCTAGCCCCTTGCTACCTGAATCAATGGCTTGCAAAGATTTGATAACCAACGACTTGCAATTTTCAATTTCGCAGTACATATCTGCTGCTCGGTGCTGTAAGCCTTGGAAAGTACCAATAGGTACGCCAAATTGTTGTCGCTCTTTCAAGTAAGCAATCGTGCGGTCGAAGGCTTCCATCATAGAACCCAACATTTCTGCCGATAGGCCAATTCGAGCAATATCTAAGGCTCTTTCCAAAGCCGCTTTTCCTTTGCTGGCATCGCCTAAAATATCTTTGGTCGCTACCTCTACTTGGTCAAAAGTAACGGTTACGGCGTTGCGGCTATCCATCATCGGCGTCCGCTTGGTGCGGACCCCTTCGCTGTTGGCATCGACCACGAATAAAGTTAATTCGCCGTCGGCACTTTCTTTAGCTGTCACAATAAATTTATCCGCTACGGTGCCGTCTAGTACAAATTTTTTGGTGCCGCTTATCGTGATTTTGTCACCATCTTTTGTAAAAGAAGTCGCCGCCTGAAAAGGCTTGTGCGCATTGCTTTCTTCGAAAGCTACCGAAACCAATAAGTTGCCGTCCGCAATCGCTGGTAGTAAAGCCGCTTTTTGCTTTTCGGTGCCCGCCAAATTGATAAGCGTTGAACCCAATAAGACCGTAGAAACCAACGGAGAGGCCGTCAGCGTTCGCCCCGTTTCTTCTAAAACTTGTCCTAATCCAGTGAATCCAAAACCCATGCCTCCATAGTCTTCTGGAATGGTGATACTCGCAAATCCTAATTCGGACATTTGCTTCCATAGATTAGGGTCATATCCTTTAGGGTCGTTGCTGTCCCGTAATTTTCTAAGCGCCTCTACGGGCGCATTTTCTGCCAAAAATTCCTTAGCGGAAGTTTTTAGCATTTGTTGTTCTTCATTTAAAACTAAAGCCATTTCTTTTATTTAGAGGTCAGACGTCAGACCACTTCGTTGTCAGAAGTCAGATTGTCCTAAGAACATTTTTGACATTCTTTTTGCAAGTGGTCTTCTTTCCAACACAAATACATTTAATAAAAATTGAGAAAATTTGTCATTAGCTAGAGGTCTATCTGACCTTTGACTTCTGACAATTCCAATTTATCGGAATGGTCTGACCTTCCTATTTTCCGGGTAGTCCCAAAATTCTTTTCGAAATAATATTCAACTGAACCTCCGAAGTACCCCCTTCGATGGAGTTCGCTTTGGTGCGACACATGTCTCGGGCCTGCTTACCCCCTTCGTAGTCGTCGCCCCATTCGAGTGCATCGTAACCGCCTAGTTCCATCATCAATTCGTGCTTATCTTTGTTTAACTCCGTTTCATAATACTTGAAAAAAGAAGATTTGGCCCCCATTTGCTGCCCCGCTTTGGCTTCGTCGAGAATTCTTTCTACGGCCAATTTGAAACTAGCGCCGTTAATCATCCACTTAGCCACTTCCAAGCGTAAAACGGGGTCAGCTAGCTTGCCATTTTCTAAACCTATTTCCTTAATAGCAATCTGGCTCAATGGTGTTTCTTTCTTAGCATTGCCTACACCGCCAATCATTGACCGTTCGTGGGTCAATAGATATTTAGCGATGGACCAACCTTGATTTAGCTTACCGACCAAATTTTCTTTTGGCACTTTTACGTTATCGAAGAAAGTCTCGCAGAAAGGGGACTTACCACTGATTAACTTAATGGGGCGAGTACTAACGCCTTCCGCTTCCATGTCAATCAATAGGAAACTGATGCCTGAATGTTTTGGTGCATCGGGGTCCGTTCGAACCAAGCAGAAAATCATATCGGCACTATCAGCGTAGGACGTCCACACTTTTTGTCCATTAACCAAATAATGGTCACCCATATCCACGGCACTGGTTTGTAGTCCTGCTAAATCACTACCCGCACCCGGTTCGGAATACCCTTGACACCACCACACTTTACCCGCCGCAATTTCATTCAAATGGTGCATTTTTTGTGCTTCGTTTCCAAATTTCAATAAGGCTGGCCCTAACATCGAGATACCAAAACTGAAAATCGGTGGTCGAGCGCCGATACGTTGCATTTCTTCCCGCAAAATCTTCTGCTCTTGCTTGTTCAATCCGCCGCCGCCGTATTCGGTGGGCCAGTGAGGAACGGTCCAACCTTTCTCATACATTCGGTCGAACCACAATTTGAGGTCGGGTGTATGGTAGTAAGGGTTGCGCCCTCCCCAATAAATCTCTTTTTCTTGATTTTTGACGGGCTTTTTTAAGCTTTCAGGGTAATTGGCTGCTAGCCACGCCCGCGTTTCTGCTCGAAACGTCTTTAAATCGGTAGCTACTAATGTATCCATATTTTATAATGTATAAATGATGAATGATGAACGATGAACGATGAATTTTTACATTCTTCAAGCATCGGCTATTTTGATTTTCTGATTTTCTGATTTTCTTATTGCCAATCTTTTTTTGGACAACGGATTTAGATGTTGACGGTCCACTGCTACTTATTGCTACTTTTTCTACCATGGAATTTAAGGGCGTAGAACTAATTGTTGACTTTTTCTTTTCGCCTACTGCTACTGCCTTACTGCTACTACCTCACTTTCCCAAAAACTGAGGCGCTCTCTTTCCAACGAAAGCTGCTACACCTTCCTTATGGTCGTGCGTAGCAAATAGCGGCATTTGCTCTTCTGCTTCCTTGACAATGGTATTGTACAAGTCGTTGACCATTGCAAAATTTAGGGTACGCTTCGTAGCGCCGATGGCAACCGTAGGACGATTGGCTAATCTATTGGCCCAAGTCATTGCTTTTTCCATTAGTTCATCGACGGCACATACCTTATTAGTTAATCCTAGTTGCAAACATTCGTCTGCTGGAATTTTCTCGCCTTCGATGATTAATTCCAATGCTTTACTGTAGCCTACCTGCCGAGTTAAGAACCAAGTGGAACCCGCATCGGGTACCAAGCCAATATTGATAAAGGCATAGCGCATATTGGCATGCTCGGCCATAATCCGTAGGTCGCAAGCGAGTGCAAATCCTAAACCTGCTCCCGCAACGGGACCATTGATGGCTGCAATGACGGGCTTTTCCGACTGCATAATTAGACGGACGATATTGCCGTACACCATGATTAGGTCATCTCTAATTAGCTTAGGGTCAGCATTGCCCGATTGCTGTAAATCGCCCATATCTGCACCCGCACAGAATCCCTTTCCATTTCCCGTTAGGACAATAGCTTTGATGGCATCATCTTGCTGAATATCTGTTAAAGCATGTAAAAATGCTTGTTTCAACTCCATCGTGATGGCATTATACCTCGATGGTCGATTCAGTGTAATCACGGCTACCTTTCCTTCTTTGCGGAGTAAAACAGTATCGCTTTTTTCGAAATTCATCTAACCTTTTGCTTGTATTAAATAGTTGATTTCTTGTTTTGCTAAATCAAAAAAGAAAGTGTTTGTCGTAACAAGAATGCGTCTCAAAGCAAATTTAGTATAAAAATACTAAACTTTGTGAGATTCTTGAATTTTTAATTTAAGTTTGCAAAGATGTTTGACAAAGAACAGATAAACCAACTATTTGTGAAGAGTGGGGATATTTATCCAAAAAAAATGCGCTAAATTCGGCTTTTTTGCGAATAAACTGTGTTGACTCACTAGCAAAATCTTAATTCACATTTATAAAAACATAACGTTACAGTATGAAGGCAATGCTCTGCAAAGAATTGAGCCATCCCTCTAAAATGGTTTTGGAAGAAGTACCGTCGCCCGTGCCAGGAAAAAAGGAGGTGCTCATTACCATCAAAGCTTGTAGTGTCAATTTTCCAGATACTTTAATGGTACAAGGCTTGTATCAGTTTAAGCCGCCACTACCGTTTTCGCCGGGAAGTGATGTGGCGGGAATTGTCAAAGCAGTAGGAGAGGGCGTGAAGCACGTCAAAGTGGGCGATGAAGTTTTTGGCTTAGTGCCGCACGGTGGCTTCGCAGAAGAAGTAGTCGCTCCTGCCAATTCGGTATTCCCAAAAATGCCGATGATGGACTTCAAAATTGCGGCCTCTTTTATGATGGCTTACGGTACTTCTTACCATGCCTTAAAAGATAGAGCGAAATTGAAAGAAGGAGAAACACTATTGGTTTTAGGTGCTTCTGGGGGCGTAGGTATTGCTGCCGTGGAATTGGGAAAACTGATGGGCGCCAAAGTCATTGCGGCCGCTTCGACGGACGAAAAGTTAGCACTATGTAAAAAATACGGGGCCGATGAGACTATCAATTACACTGCCGAAAATCTTAAAAATCGGATAAAAGAGTTGACTGATGGAAAAGGTGCAGATGTGGTTTATGACCCCGTTGGAGGCGACTATACGGAAGCCGCACTGCGGGCAACTGCTTGGGAAGGCCGTTTTTTGATTGTCGGATTTCCTGCGGGCATTGCCAAAATTCCGATGAATCTACCCCTATTGAAAGGTTGTCAAATCTGCGGCGTTTTCTGGGGAAGTTTCGCCATGCGAGACCCCAAACGCAGTCAGCAGAACACGATGGAGTTAATTCAAATGTACGCCGAGGGTCAGTTAAAGCCATATATTCATCAAGTTTATTCTTTAGAAGATTCTCGACAAGCGCTAATGGATATGATGGATAGAAAGGTATTGGGGAAAATTATTGTGCAACCGTGAGCGTGTTGCCAATCGTAGTTTGACGAATTATCAACCAGCTTTCGAAAAGATTAAATGCTATTTTTCTACTTTTTGAAAAAGATTAAACAGTAGAAAATGAAAAAAGCAACACATAAAAGTGCCTCCCCCGTTTTAAATAATCGGAGTTTGGCCACTGATTTCTCTACATTGACTCCTATTTTGCAAAGGGGGCTGCGTGTATTGGACGTAGGTTGTGGAACGGGCGCTATTACCAAAGATATTGCCGAAAGAGTGGGGGAAAAGGGAACTGTCGTCGGTATCGACCAAAGCAAAGAATTGATTGAAGAAGGGAAGGCACTCTTCGATTTTCCCGCGAACCTAGAATTAATAAATATTGGACTGTTTGAATACGAACCATCCGAAAAATTTGATTTAATTGTATCGGCGAGAGTGCTGCAATGGTTAAACAATCCACAAACAGCAGTACAAAAAATGAAAACTTGGCTACGGCCGAATGGTCAAATTTCAATCTTAGACTATAATCACGAAGCATTAGCGTGGACACCCGAACCGCCCGAAAGTATGCAAGAATTTTACCAAGCGTTCTTGGATTGGAGAGCGAGTTTGGGACTAAATAATGCGATTGCTGACGATTTAGCGGGCTATTTTGAAGGGGCGGGTTTTCAGCAAATAGCTGTCATTCCCGCCAATGAAGTTTATCAAAAAGGCGCCGATAATTTTCTGCACAAAGCGGGTATTTGGATAGAAGTGGCCAAATCGGTTGGCCCCAAAATGATAGCGGCAGGGTTTACGACGGAATCTTTACGACAACAAGCCATGCGGGACCATCAGACGTGGATAGAAACAGAAGCCGAGGAAATGGTGATGCAATTAAATGATGTTCGAGGCAGCAGTGTAAATACAAAGACAAAACTAATTTAACTTTTAGACAAGATTACAAGATTCACATGATTTGCATTACCAACAGTTCAAATCCTGTTAATCTTGAAATCCTGTCAAAAAAAGACGTAAGATAATTCTGTCTCGGCATACAGATAATCAATACCTAAAAATATGACAAATAAGCATCCCTTTATGAAAGATTTGTCGCTGCCCGCCGTAGCGGCACCGATGTTTTTAATCTCTGGCCCTAAGCTGGTCATTAAAACGTGCAAAAGTGGCGTGATTGGTACTTTTCCCGCTTTGAACCACCGAACGACCGAAGGATTCGACGGATGGTTAACGGAAATTGAAACCGCTTTGGATGGCTACAAGCGACCTAATGGGAAACCTGCTGCACCTTACGGCGTCAATCTAATTGTGCATCACACTAATCCTCGATTGAAAGCGGACTTGGAAGTTTGCGTTAAGCATAAAGTGCCGATTGTGATTACCTCTTTGGGGGCGGTTCACGAGGTGATAGAGGCAGTGCATAGTTACGGTGGCTTGGTCTTCCATGATGTCATTAATTTGCGCCACGCTTACAAAGCGGCCAATGCGGGAGTGGATGGTCTAATTTGCGTAGCGGCGGGCGCAGGAGGTCATGCGGGTACGTTGCATCCGATGCCTTTTGTGCAAGAAGTGCGCAATATTTTTGATGGAACTATCTTGCTAAGTGGCTGTATGAGTACGGGGAGAGATGTTGCTTCGGCCATGCAAATTGGGGCTGATTTGGCCTACATGGGTACCCGTTTTATCAACGTGGAAGAAAGTAAAGCCGACGAAGGCTATCGCAATATGATTATTGAAAGTGGCACAAAAGATATTGTCTATACGGCGGCCGTGTCTGGGGTAAACGCTAACTTTCTACGGCCGAGTTTGGAAGCGATGGGTATTACCAAAGAAATGTGGTCGATGAAAGGTAAAATTGATTTTGGTAGTGAATTAGATGCGGCCCAAGCGGAGGCCAAAGCGTGGAAAACCATTTGGTCAGCAGGGCAGGGGGTTGCCACTATTAAAGACAGCCTTCCCGTGGCAGAACTAATCGAGCGGTTAAAAACGGAATTTACGGCCGCTATCAAAGAGCAGCAACAATTATTAGAAATGTACGGATAATAAGTTGCAGGCTACGGATTTTTCCTCTTTAGATGAAATCCGTAACTTGTAGCTAGAATCACTTAATCAAGTCCGACCTTTGGCTTTTAGCATTTGAAAAATGGGTGAAAATAACTTGTAACAATTTCAAAAGTGGTCTCTAATACGGATACTTTTGGATTTGAAACCAGCCCGAATAAGTTCATTCTGGTGGGTTCTATATTTAAAATTTTAACTTTCCCTATAGAACGGTCTGACTTCTAACTCAAAAAGATATGAATTTTCAATTCACTAAAAAATCACTGGAATTACAGGAAAGGGTTCAACGGTTTATGGATGAGCATGTCTATCCCGTTGAGCACGAATATTACCACTATTCGCAGGGCGAAAACTTGTGGAATGTATGGCCCGGTTTGGAAAAGTTGAAAGATTTGGCCAAAGCGGAAGGTTTATGGAATCTTTTTTTACCCAAAAGCTACGGGCATTTGAGTCCTGGTCTGACCAATTTAGAATATGCGCCGTTGGCGGAAATCATGGGAAAAGTGACTTGGGCTTCCGAAGTGTTCAACTGTTCGGCGCCCGATACGGGTAATATGGAGGTATTGGCCAAATACGGCACGCCCGAACAGCAAGACCGCTGGTTGAAGCCTTTGATGAATGGCGATATTCGGTCGGCGTTTTTGATGACGGAGCCAAGAGTTGCTTCTTCGGATGCGACGAATATTGAGACTTCCATCGTTCGGGATGGCGACGAGTACGTAATCAACGGGCGAAAATGGTGGTCGTCGGGAGCGATGGATAACCGTTGTGAAGTTTTTATTGTCATGGGTAAAACCGACCCCACTGCGTCTCGACACGCGCAGCAAAGTATGATTTTAGTACCCAAAAATACACCTGGTGTTAAAATGATACGGGCGATGCAAGTGTTTGGTAACGTAGATGCGCCGCACGGACACGCCGAAGTAGATTTGGTCGATGTGAGAGTTCCCGCCAGTAATTTATTACTAGGCGAGGGTAGAGGATTCGAAATTGCTCAAGGTCGATTGGGGCCTGGTCGAATTCACCACTGTATGCGTCTATGCGGGGTGGCACAAAGAGCATTAGATTTAATGTGTGATAGGGTAACTAAGCGAACGGCTTTTGGACGGTTAATCAAAGACTTCAGTAGCGTTCGGCAAGAAATAGCGAAGTCTCGTTGCGATATTGAACAAGCGAGATTATTGACGCTTTCGGCTGCTGATACCATTGACCAATTGGGCGTGAAAGGTGCCAAAGATTTAATTGCGATGATTAAAATTGTAGCGCCCACAATGGCCTGTACCGTTATTGACCGTGCGATGCAAGTACACGGCGGTGCGGGCGTTAGCCAAGATACCCCACTAGCGGCAATGTACGCGGGGTCGAGAACACTTCGATTTGCGGATGGGCCAGATGAGGTACACATGTATCAACTAGGTCGAAATACGGTGAAGCAGTATCAAGCTAGAATGGCGGAAAAAGAGGTGTTGGTGTAGGCTAGGTTGATGGGGTTTATCCGCTGCGCATTAAGATAAATCGCAACCATCAAATAAAGACCTATGAAATGTAACTCGACTCTCCAGAGTCGAAACCTATTTTAAATTTCCACATTTCGATGCCTCAAGTTTCGATGTATTAAGTCTCCCGACTTGATACCAATATCCGCAGGTCTCTTGACCTGCCTCAGATACTCAAAATAAAAAATCGTCGGGCTAATCTATTTGCTAGATTAGCCCGAACTTAGTTTAAAAACATATGATTATCCCTGCTCAACCCGCCGCTACTATCCTAATTGCTCGGGAGCAAAACAATAGCTTAGAAGTTCTCTTATTAAGGCGTAATAAGGCGCTGAAATTTGCAGGCGGGCTATGGGTATTTCCGGGAGGGAAAATTGAGAAAGAGGAACTAGCCGCCACAGAAACTGAGTTGGAAGCTGCCAAGTTAGCGGCCGTCAGAGAAACAATGGAAGAGGCAAATATTGAGATTGACCCCGACCGATTATTGTTTTTCAATCACTGGCTGACGCCTATCCGACAACCCAAGCGATTTGGCGCTTACTTCTTTTTTGCCGAACTAGCAGACCCTAATGCCTCGGTAAAAGTGGACGATAGCGAAATCAAAGACTACCTTTGGATAAGCCCCCAAGCTGCCTTAGAAAGGGTCGCCGATAGAACTTTATCCATGATGCCCCCAACTTTTATTAGTTTACAACGTATTCAGAACTGTCGAACGATTCAATCGGCAAAAGAAGCGTTGTCAAAAACGCCACCTATATATATTCTACCCGTCTTACGATTTATGGATGGTGCGATGGTTTGTTTGTACGAAGGCGATGCGGGTTATGAAACAGGGGACATGTATGCCAAAGGACCAAGACATCGTTTGACGGCTAATATGAAAACTGGACAGTTTAAGTTCGAATATAGCGGGTGTGACCACGTTATGCCCGTTAACATTGGGGCGTAAACTTAGTATGCCATCATCCTTACATCACCGACTCCCTTCTATTTTTAAAATTCCGTTACCGATTTTAGTAATTGATTCATCCCTTTTGGGCAGGCTATTCATTTGGCGAATACATCTTAGTAAATGTATAGTATTACTTTTTCTTTGTTGATGGCTAGTATTTGCGCATTAGCCTATTTGTACTTTCTCCAGAGAAGACAAATGAGGGAGTTGCAGAAAAAAATAAGTGACCTAAAAAAAGATAGCGAAAATGACCGATTCGAAACCAAGCTGCAAGGACAAAGTGAAGCTAGGAGCCAATTAGCGCGAGATTGGCACGACGGTATTGGAAATTCGCTAGCCACCCTTCGGCTACTCGTCGATTCTTTACAAACCAATAATCAACAAAGGCACACCGAAACACTTACCCTTTTAGAAGAAATTCATCGAGAATTTAAACAACTGCTTGCGGTGGAAACGGCGAGCAATTTTGAGACGGTCGCAATGGTAAAAACAACGTTGCAAAAATGGCAAACACGGCTACAATTGGGAAAAATGACCTTTTCCTATCAAATAGATTTGACGGTAAGGTACGATGGCTGGTTGCTGGATAAAAAAAATCAATTGTATCGAATCGTCCAAGAATTGATAACGAATACCTTAAAACACGCTGCGGCGAGTGAAATCAAGTTCGAAATTAAGGAAAATAAAAACCAACTAGATATTACTTACAGTGATAATGGCATTGGAATAGCCGAAGAGCCGAAAGAAGAACTAAATTTTGCTAGTATTCAGTACCGATTAAACCAGTTGAACGGTCAATTTACTACGATGCCTTCAACGGATGGTGGAATAGCAGTGCAAATTGTTCTCCCTTTGTAAAAGGTTTAGATTAGAATGCTAAAACCTTGAATACGAATTGATTCGAAAGCAAAAGATTTTAGGAAATACCCTGTTTATAGTAGAATTGGAATAATCCTTGTCATTAGAAATTTAGATACACCCGAATAAGGTGGTCGCCAACCACAATGAATGATAGTTGATGAGTGATAAATGTTGAGTGTAACGAAATCCCGAATTACTTCGGGGATGGTCGCATCATTTTAAATGTAGCTAGTTGTAGATTTTTGCATATTAAAATCATTTATCACTTATCATTCATCATCCATTTGGCGAAGACATTATCCTAATCCCAACACAAAAAAATAATCCATGAACGACGTAATTAGAATAATCATTGCGGATGACCACGCTTTATTCTTGGATGGTTTGAAGCGAATTTTGAGTGAAACAGAACTGTTTAATTTTGATATTGTTGGCACGGCCACGTCGGGGCACGAGGTGGTTAGAATGGTTAAATTGAATAAGCCGCATATCGTATTTCTCGATTTGAATATGCCAGGAAAAGACGGCGTGGTGGTCTTGGAAGAAATACGAGCGTGGAACAAAGAAATTAAGGTCGTAGTGGTGACCATGTACGACAAAGGGAAAATCGTTAAATCGGCGATAAAGGCGGGTTGTAAAGGATATATTTTGAAAATGTACGGGCAGCAAGAACTGTTCGCCGCCGTCGAAAGTATCTTATCTGGTGAAACGTATATCGGAAAAGGAATTGACTTCAATAGTCAAGGGGTTTCTACCAAAGAAGACGTTCGCTTTGATGACTCTTTTATTCGGAAGTACAAGCTAACTAAACGAGAATTAGAAATACTACGGCTTATTAGTCAAGCATTGAGTAATAAACAAATCGGAAAAGAGCTTTTCATTAGCGACCAAACGGTGAGTGTACATCGCAAAAATATCATGCGTAAGTTAGGCGTGAGCAACACTGCGGGCCTCATCAAAGTCGCCTACGACAATAGCCTAATTTAAGAAATTCTATTTGTTTTGGCTTTATAAGAGCTTTGATAAAGCAGACCGTAAACCGTGCGCAGTACACCGTGAACCGAACCCAAAAAGTACTTATGACGGAAATTAGCACTAAAAATAGGTTGAATTAATAATTTCTAGTTGCTACTTATATTAAT
>JBCCQK010000197.1:0-13361 GCA_039024375.1 Bacteroidota bacterium | reverse complement strand
AATTTACAATTCGGGGTAGGATATTCTACGGAAGTCCCAACCCCAGCGGGGTTGAACGTGTATTACCTCAATCCACAATTAATAGCTTCTTGGTAATATGGAAATTTTGTTGTTGCAACCTAACCAAGTAGAGTCCCTTAGGGAGGGATGGCAGTTCAACGACTCTGTTGTATTTACCTTGTGGGTGATATTCTTTCGGAAGCAAAGTTTTAATAGGGCGGCTCACCATATCGTATAATTCTATTTGTAAAAGGCTCGCTTGTTCTAATTCGTAGGTGATATTGACCCTACTTCTGGCGGGATTTGGCGATAAGAATAAAGCGGTAGCCCGTTTTAGCTGGTTTGTAGAGATATACTCCTTATTCCTGCTATTAGCCGACTGGCTAGGAACACCGCAGCTACCTATTCGTGCGGTGAAAGTTGTATTAGCCCCAGCGTGGAATCCAGTTTTTAAAACAATTTCGTCGCAGGCTTGGAAAGTTATGGTGGAAGTAGTAGGAAGTGTAGAGTTGGAAAGGATGGTATCGCAAAGGTAGGTCTGATTATTAAGCGGATTAGTAACGCTTAATTTTTTATTACGGCAGTTCGGACTTTGAGGGGTGGAATCAGACACCAATACAGTAGTCGATGCGGATTGACTACAGCCATTAGCGTCTATGAAGGTATAGGTCACGGTTACGCTCCCTGTTAAACCACTTGGGTCAAATTCGGCAAAATTATCCGTTTGATTAGCATCCGAAATACCAGGTCCCGACCAAGTTCCCATTTCGTTTACTTGAGGGTCGGGAGAGCCAGTCAGCAGAATATCTGCTGCATCCTCTCGAATGGGACCGTAATTCCCCGTTGAAACGGTTGCCGAAAGTGTATTGACTGTGATACTAGTAGTAGCAGATGAACGGCAACCATTTCCATCCGTGTAGGTATAGGTCAAAGGAATACTGCCATTTAAGTTATTTGGTGTAAAAGTGCCATTTGGGCTGCCAGCCCCGTCATCGGTCACTCCGCTGCCCGACCATATGCCCGTTGCCCCGTCACTAGGCATGGGAGAACCCGTCAAAAGCGTATTATTTCCATTTGCACAAACCGCCGAATAGGAACCTGCATTGGCCGCGGGAGCGGCAGGATGGACAGTAAGCGTAGTGGATAGGAAAGGGCGACAGGAAACGGCTGATGGAGTTGGCGTTAGAACGGCATAAATGTAGTAAGTTCCAGGAGTAGATGGATAATTGGTAATATCAGATAGCGTAGCATTCGATTTGGAATTGGTTAAATCAGCGTTGGATACTATGCCTAAAACGTTTGAAAAATTGTAAATGGCGGATACGTCCGAAGTTTGAGTGGTAGAATAAACAAATTTTACTCCATTTTCTGAACCCATATTTGTCAAACCATCAATGGTAAGATGGGTCAAAGAGGTACCAAGACATACCGTATTATTACCCGTTAGGCTACCAAATATTGGACACAATTGGTTAACAGTTATGGTAACGTTAATGGAATTATTACTGGCCGAACCACCGATGCTGTTGGTTAAATCAGCTAAAAAACTGGTGTAGCTACTTCCAACGTAAGCCGCTATGTTGACGCCTGTGGGATGAGTAATGGCATACACAGTGTAAGTGCCTACGGGGCGGTCGGTCAAATCTGACGCAGCGTCAAACTCGGCGATATTTCCACTTTGGTCAACCACCGCATAGGTATAGCTAAAGTTACTCGGATTAACGATAAAAACACTGTTAGGTCCCGCAATATCGAAGTCGTAACTACCCGTACTGGGTAAGAAAGTTGGGGAACAGGTGAAAAAATAGTTGATTCCAGCTGTCAAATTTTTGCTAATGGCTAATCGTTGGTTCTGTACTTGCCCACTAGTCGTATCTACCCACCTCGTTGCCCCTAACCAATTGTTACAAGTAGCCGCAGCGCTAAAGTTATTTTGGTATAAAACGCCCGTTTCATTTAAAGTACCTGCCTGTGCAGTAAAAGTGTAGATACCCGATTGAGTGACTTGAAACTGGTATAAATCGTATGGTACGTTTCCGTTGGTATAGCCATTGAAGCAAGTGGGATGATTGGCCTTATCGGCAAAAGGAAAAGAGCCAAAGGCGGTTGTTTCACTACCATCAATTTGTCCAGAAAAATTGGTAACGGTTGCACCAACGGCGGTATAATCTAACGCTAAACTAAGAGAAGTATCCCCTTCGTGCCCCGTGTAGCTGCTTTGAGCGGCAACTAAAGTTATCGTTGGAGCAGAAGAGGCCATCATACTGGAGTGCGGATAGAGCATAGCCCAAAGAAAAAGGAAAATAGACCAACCCACCTTCTTTTTTAAAGCCTCGAATGTGTAATCAAATGTCATGTTGACTAGTTTGTTTGTAAAAAATAGTTATTGTTAGTAGCAGCCAATGAGGGAATAGCGCAACCTTAAAGGTTGGAGAATTTGTGTAAAATAGAGCTGGTGATGGGAAAGGTGTGAGGTTATTAAATAGTGAGTGGTAGCTTTTTCCAGTATTCTTTTTAGTAATTGCAGTGCTATTTTGAATACCGATGAGTAGTATTCAAATAGAGTAGAAATACCGCTCATTTAACAAATATACAGAAAAAGGCGTTAAAAAGCGACAATCTAGATAAAACTGCCTGTATTCAAGGTTTTGGAAGGATATAGACCGAACATAAATTAAGAGGGCAAACATTTCTGCGATATAGCCCATAAGTGAAATCTAAAATATAAAATCTGCTAGCGTGAATTGGTTTGTGCTGGTTCTAAATTTTATATTTCCCCAACTCGGGTGACTTACCACAAATGATGCACAGAAGGTTTAATCATTGCCTCGTAGATGTCTTGCATACCACGTAGTTGCGAATAGGTAAAATTGGGTAATGCAAAAGTGGAAAGATTAGAATGAACTTGTTCGATTTTCGACGCTCCTGGAATGATACAACTAACCTCGGGGAAACGCAAAATCCACTTCAAGGCTACGGGCGCTAAGTTCGCTTGCTCGGGAAATAATTGCTTCAATTGGCTGACCGCTTTTAGTCCCGTTTTGTAGTCCACTCCCGAAAAAGTTTCTCCCCTGTCAAATCCAGCGCCGTCTCGGTTGAAATATCGGTGGTCACCCGCTTCGAAAGTAGTTTGTTGGGTATATTTGCCAGTCAACAAACCACTTGCTAAAGGTACTCTAACGATGATACCTACGTCTTTTTGCTTGGCTAAGTCGAAAAACAAATCGGCAGGACGTTGGCGAAATAGATTGAAAATAATTTGGACCGTCGTTACATTAGGAAACTCAATGGCTTTAATAGCCTGTTCCACTTTTTCTACACTGACGCCCAAATGTTGAATTTTTCCCTGTTCTTTTAGGCGGTCAAAGCGTTCAAAAATTTCGGGTCGATAATACACCTCAGTTGGTGGACAATGCAGTTGAATCAAGTCCAATGTTTCAAGACCCAACCGTTGCAGAGTGTCCTCCACATACTTTTGGAGCACATCAGGCGTATAGCCTTCATTAACGTGCGGACTAATTTGGCGGCCACACTTACTCGCTACGTAAATGCGTTCGTTTCTACTGCGAACTACCCGTCCAACGGCCGTCTCACTTAATCCCGCTTCGTACACGTCGGCAGTATCAATGAAATTGACCCCTTCATCAATAGCGGTATTCAAGATGTGGTCAGCCGATTTGTGGTTGAATCCAGAACCCCATTTGCCGCCTACTTGCCATGTGCCAAGTGCTATTTCTGATACTTCAAAGTTTGTTTTTCCTAGTCTGCGGTAATTCATTTTTCCTTGTTATTTGTTATTTGTTATTTGTTATTTGTTATTCGTCCCTTATCCTCTTATTCCCCTATCCCCTTATCCTCTTATTCCCCTTCTCCAGAAACCGCAGCAAATCTTCCCCCGTTTCCCTTCCCGTTTGGTAAGTAAAAATATGGGCTGCTTTTTGATAAAAAGATTGACGGTACAAAAGTTTTTGGTCGATAAATTGCTGGAGTTCTTCCAACGTTTTCCCCGCCAATAAAGGTCGATGGGTCGTTTCGTTTATCAATCTTTTAACCAACAAATCAGTAGAGGCTTGTAGGTAAACCGTTTGGCCGTGTCGGTTCATCCATTCCAGATTATCAAAAAAACAGGGAGCACCGCCGCCCGTGGCAATCACCGTTTGGGTGAAATCAATCGTTGCGTACAGATAGTTTTTTTCTAAATCTCGGAAAAGTTGTTCACCCCCTTCGGCAAATATCCGATTAATTTTCATTCCCTCGTTGGCCTCTAAGAAATCATCTAAATCTAGGAACTCCCAACTTAGCAATTGTGCTAGTTGCCGCCCAAGATAACTTTTACCCGAACCCATGAAGCCAATTAGGTAGATGTTTTTATTTTTATTTTTTTGTGTAGAGTTCATCGTTTTTTACAGCAATTGGTATTTATTTGAGTGTGTCACAAATTACATTTAATGCAAAAATTGTCAAAGAACCTGAATTAAAATTCAGCTAAAATGTAACACCTTCTATTTATAAGTTTACAGGCCGTAAGCCGTGTTAAGCCGAATAAAAACTAAAAATAAACAGGTTGGTCCAGTTTCCTAGAAATCGTAAAGGCCGCATTAATCAACCCAACGTGACTGTAGGTTTGGGGGAAATTGCCCCATTGACTACCCGATTTTTCGTGTACATCTTCACTTAACAAACCTAAGTGATTGCCGTGCTTCACCAGACGCTCAAAAATTTCGATGGCCTCCTTCAATCGACCCATTCTAGCTAAGGCTTCGACGTACCAAAACGCACAAATTAGAAAGGTCGATTCGGGGGCGCCAAAGTCATCTACGTGAACGTAGCGATAGAACAAACCCGATTCGGTGCGTAGTTCTTTTTCCAACACTTCCAAGTGCTTTTTAGCCTTAGCACTTCGAGGATTCAAATAGCCCATATTGATGAGCAGCAATAAACTTGCATCCAAGTTGGGCGAACCGACCGCTTGTGTGTAAACACCCCGTTCTTCATCGTAGCAGGCCTCAATCATTTTAGCCGACTCTTTAATAAGTCGGTTGGCTTTCTTTTCCATGCTTTTGTCTCCGATGATTTTGGCAATTTTTTTGGCAGCGTGGCTGCCCGCCCAATGGAACAAAAAGGTATAGGAATGTTTTTGATTGGTTCCTCTAAATTCCCACAAACCATTATCGCCCTCGTCCATGGTTTTGTCAATCATATCGAGGCAGTTTTTTGTAATGCTCAGTAGGTTATCCAACTCCGTATCTCGAATCAGTCGCTTATCGGTAAACAAAGGTAGTAAGGTCACTAAAACCTGCCCGTAAGCATCGTTTTGAATATGTTCGTAGGCTTGATTTCCAATGCGAACGGGCTTCTCGCCTCGATAGCCCTTCAAAGGCAAAATCTTCTCTTCGGGGATTCGGTCCATCGTAATGGGATAGAGTGGATGATAGCGCCCTTCTTCGTTGATAACAATATTTTGAATAAATTCAGCGTAGCGTTCGGTAATGCTAAAATGACTCAATTCGTTGAGTGCTTTAATAGTGTAGTGCGTGTCCCGAATCCAACAGAAGCGATAATCCCAATTTCGGGTGCTGCCCGGAAATTCTGGTAAGCTGGTAGTCGTCGCTGCGATAATGGCGCCCGTGTCTTGATATTCGTGCAATTTTAACGTCAACGCCGACCGAATGACGGCATCTTGGTGGAAGTTTTCGGTAGAAGTGGTCATTACCCAATTACGCCAATATTTGACCGTTTTTCTCAAAAAGGATTCTGCCGTTTCTTCTAGTGGACCTTCCAACGGTGCACCACAAGTTAAGATGATATGCTTCGTCTCTTTTAGTACGAATGCCTGTTGATTATCTACGTAGTTTAAAGAGATATTGGTGGTTAAACGCAATGGTTCGGTCAATCCCTCGTAACGAATATGGCTACTACCAAAGATTTTAGTCGGGATGGTTTCGCCGTAATTTCCCACTGGATTACAAGCTACCTTAATTCTAGGGGTTCCTTTGATGGGGACGATTTTTCGAACCAACATCAATGGTTTGTAAATCCGTTCGTTATTCAAAAACCTAGGCGCGAAGTCTATCACTTTGTACGTCCCATCTTCGGCTTCAATGGTGGTTTCCAAAACGTTGGTGTTGGGGATATAATTCTGAACCGTTGAAAGTATATTTTCTTCGGGTGTAATGGAAAATTTCCCCCCTTTTTCGTTATCGAGTAGGGTACCAAAAACGAAGCTACTATCAAATCTTGGCCAACACAACCAGCCCACATTTGCGTGAGTATCAATCAATCCAATATATCCGCAATTACCGACGATTCCGTAAGGGTACTTATGTTTTTCCATGTTGTTAGCCGAGATTTTAAAGTTATTTATTCTGATGAGCAACCCTTTTTTTGAAAAGGCAGCAATCAAAATTCTAAAATCAAAAATCGTATATCTTAAATCTGTAAAATGGATTTGAGATATATGATTTTTGAACTACGATTTTTGATTTCCAAGTTTCAATTGACAAGTAATGACTTAATGGTTACTACTCTTCATTATTCAGTAGCGTAAAAAATGTTATTAATATTAAACAAAAGTAGGTAAAAAATTGGGCTTGCAAACGAGTAGGCAAATATAAAAGCAGATTGGGGTAATTGGGCATTAATTACCAAAACTATTCGACCAAAGCCGTTAAAATAGTTCAGCAAAAGTCCTAACTTTGCTTTCTAATTAAATGTTTTCAAAATGGGTAAAGTTCTAATGGCAGTTAGTGCTTGTTTGTTGCTTTTTACTTGCCAATTTAGTAGTGAAAAAGAAAAGGGCCTAACTGAGATACGAATAGACGACCAGTCGGTTAGTAACGCAAGCATTATTCGAAACCCCGTTACGGCCGACCAACCGTTGGATACGATTAACGTTGCTAAAATGACTTTCGAAAATATTCGGCATCGCTACGGTGTCGTGGAACCGGGCACCATTGTCCGACACACATGGCCTTTTACCAACACGGGAAAAGCGCCGTTGATTATAAGTGACGTTAAGTCAACTTGTGGTTGTACGGTTCCGGAATGGCCTAAAGAGCCTATCCCCGTAGGGGGAACGGGAGAAATTACCGTAAAATTTGATACGGAAGGTAAAGAGGCTTACCAAACAAAACCCATTTTTATTACAGCAAATACGCATCCCTCCAAAACGACTTTGTATTTGATGGGAGAAGTGCGAAAAAGTAAATAATTCAATACCAATATCAACTATGGCAGAACTGTTCTTTTTACTGTTACAAGCGGAACCGAGTTTATTAAATCAATTAATGTTTCCCGCTTTAATTCTAATTGTGGCGTACTTTTTTCTGGTCCGACCACAGTCCCAAAAACACAAAGCGCAGCAAAAATTTTCGGAAGAAATTGCTAAGGGAAGTTCAATTGTAACGACTAGTGGCATTTTGGGAAAAATCACCAAGATTGACGGTGAGGTTGTGACGGTTGAAGTGAGTCCGAAGACGTATATTCAAGTATTGCGGTCGGCCGTCTCTAAGGAATTGACGGAGGAGACTTATAATAAGGATAAGAAAGATAAGAAGTAGTGCTTTGATGTGAACTTTGGATAAGCAAAAGGGCTGGAAGGCTACATCTGTCTGTAGAAAATAATGAATTATCTTCTCTTAATCAGAGAGTTGGAAAACCAGTAGAGGGTCAGTTTAAAAATTGATAGAAAGTGGGGCATACTTTCAAAGTGTACCCCACTTTCGACTTCGACAACATATCGGATATTTTCAAGGCTAAGCGATTACTCTTGAGGAGGAATTCTCAACACCTGCCCAGGATAAATCTTATCGGGGTGAGACAGCATTGGCTTATTTGCTTCGAAAATAGCGTTATAGGCCATCGCATTGCCGTATTGTGCTTTGGCAATTTTGGACAACGAATCTCCTTTTTGTACCGTGTAAAAAACCGCTTCGGGTTCTGGATTCGCCACTTCCATCCTATCATCTACCGAAGTAACACCCTCAACGTTCCCTAAAGCTAAAATGATTTTTTCTCGCGTTGCATTATCGTCAGTTTTGCCGTTGATGATGACTTGCTCGCCGAGTTCAATAGACAGGTTTTCAACGGGTAACCCTAATTTAATTATTTCGGCTTTAAGCGCATCCGTTTTGCTCAATTCAACTTTTTCTGGTTCCGCAGGTGTACCTTTTACCTTGTTTAAAATATTAGACCCTGCATTTTTTAAAAATGAAAACAATCCCATGAATTTGATTTATAGTTTTGAAAAGTGATAAGCTGGTTACTAGTCACCGATTACTAATTACTAGTCACTAGCCCTAATTAAGTCGGCAAACTTAGGGAAAAGTCACAAAAACTGTGGGATATTTTTCTAATTATTGCTAGTTGCTTCAATTTCCTGTGGTAGTTTCACCAACTCGATAGAATTCGTGAGACGCTTTTTCGGGAGAAAGTGCGGCCGTTCGTTCGCCCTCAGCCACAATATAGTAAATGGTATTAGGCAAATTCTCAATGGTAGCTGCATAAATTAAATCGCCTTTTACATAGTCTTTATGACTCCCATCGTCGTACATTTCCATCTTTTGCCATCCCTTACTTGTTTCATTTTTATAAATTAAGTAAGCAGGTTCAGTGGTTCCTTTCTTATTCTGATTATTCGTGATTTTGGCGGTAATAAAAATGCCCGCTTCTTCAATTTGATGAGTTACCTCAGAAATTGTTGGAGGTGGTATAGAAAAGACGGGGTGCTTTTCCAAATAGGCCACTCGACCTTCCATGAGTTCCGTAATACCAATAATCTTAGCGGTTTTGGCCATGGCGGTAGTCGTAAGATTTTGCTGGAAACTCTCGTAATTGTATAGTTTATTTGTGTCTTTTTTGACTTCTTCGTCAATTAAGGTTTGAATTTCACTGGCCCTTTTTTGGTAATGACCATTGCTAAACTGTTCTTGCAGAATGGTTCGAATATGTGCCAAATAGACCTTGCGGTAAAGGCTATTTTTTAATAATTGACTGATAAGTGGTCGGTCTTTATTTCCATTTTTGAAATGGATAAATGGACTGAGAGTCTGTAATTTTTCATTGCTCAATGCTCGGTCGGTACCATCGAATCGAAAGCCTCCTAAGGACATATTTAAGTCCCAGATAACGGGGTGGAAAATGCCGTCTTGGTCTTGGTACAAATAATAATTGTGCACCAATCGGCCTGTGTAGCTGTCTAAATTAACCAGTACATTATTGAAGGCCAACATCCATAGTACTTGGTCCACATCTAAAATTTGTTCGATTGCCGCAGGTTCGTTATTTAGGGTATCAATCAGATGAATCAATTCCTGCCACCCTGTTTTGGATTTAATTTCGTAAGCATTGAGATAGCAGGTAGTATCTCTTCCCAAATAAGTTAAAGTAGGTTTTGGGCTGTCGGGGCAGTCGGCTACCGATTGCGCTTTCCAGACGGGGTCACATTTGAACAAAATACCACTTCCTTCCCCCTCGCCTAAATGGTTTTTAAAAAAAGTTTCGTCCACACTTTCGGTACTATTGTAAAGTCCCAAATAGGTATCGTTCACATACACTTTAGCAAAGTTGGCGCGGGGAGTTGGTAAGTAGCAGCCCGCAATTTCGTAGGAAAGGACTTCTCGCAGGAAACTGGGGTCTCGAAAGACGTTGGATAGCTTTAAACGTTTTATATTACCAGGCAGTCGTTGGGTTTTATCGGTGTAGTTAATTTTAATGTTAAAGGGCAGTTTAGAACTGTCCTGTTTCTTTGTATTGAAAAAAGAACTGTTCCCTTTGTAGCGTATACCGACGCTATCGTAAGTAACGCCATTGAAGATTAATTGGGCGGGAAGCCGTTTATTGAGCCCCTGCTTTTTGTAAGCATTGAGTCGGTTCTGCCAATTGGGTACATCAATATAGAGTTTAACCGTTTGAATAGACCCAATGTCGAAAATATCTTGGCCAACCGACGCAGTCGATAGCAACGAAAAAAAGCACAGGAAAAAGTACTTATTCATGGATAAAGAGTAGTTGAGAGAAAGCGTTATTTAAGATAAACCGTTTCGCCCGTTTTAAAGGCCTCGTCCGCTGCCAACACAATACGCAAACTGTTAACGGCATCCCGCATGTGTTCACTTAAATCTAAATCTTCTCGAATGGCTTTGAGTAAATATTCTTGCTCCAATAAGCAGAGGCCATCGTGGTCGGGTTCGTCGGAGGTATCGAGAATTTCATCTTGCTTGACAAATTGACCGTTTTCGTCCGTCAATGCGTGGTGCAAGCGTAGTCCGCCCGTATTTACGTGACCTTCCACATCGGAAGAATCGTGAAATTTATCAACAATACTGACACAGCCTTTCGGGCCGATGACATCTTTTACAAAGAAGGCCGTTTCGCTCATCATAGGCCCCCAACCCGCTTCGTACCAACCGACGGAGCCATCGTCAAAAGTTACTTGCAACTGGCCGTAGTTGTACATCGATGGGGCAATTTCGTTGGTTAAGTTGGCCCCGATTGCACTTACTCGAACGGGATTGGCATTCGTCATTAAGCACATGATATCGACGTAGTGAACGCCACAGTCCACGATGGGAGACATGGTTTTCATCAACTCTTTATGCGTATTCCATTCTTGGCCGCTACTTTGCTGGTTAAGGTTCATCCGCATCACGAGGGGTTTGCCGAGTGTTCGGGCCACTTCCGTAAATTTAGCCCAAGCTGGGTGTACCCTAAGGATATATCCAATGACCAGTTTCTTATCCAATTTTTTAGCCAAATCTACTATTGTCTGTGCTTCTTCCACTGTATTGGCCAAGGGCTTTTCCAAAAAAACGTGCGCCCCCGCTTGTAAACTTTTGGTAGCGTATTCGGCGTGCGTCTCAGGGTAGGTATTGATAGAAACGACATCGGGCTGGGCCGTTTTTAGCGCCGTATCGAAGTCACCGTAGGTAGGTAATCCACCCAATTCATTAGACAACTTTTCTCGACTCGCTGGGCCTCGACTTACTAGCCCAACAATTTCAAAATCCGCTAATTGGTGATAGGCTCTTGCGTGCGAAGTACCCATATTCCCACAACCCACTACTAAAACTTTTAACTTTTGCGCCATGTATTCTGAATTTTATTACTTTTGGAAAAATCATTGCGTGCTCGTTCATTGCCCCCTAAAAACAATCAAGCCCTAAATATATGGAAAAACAAACCCTATTTTGGTTATTCATCGGAATTTTTGCGGTAACGGCCATAATTACGCTCCTAGGAATTACTGGTGTCATTAAGAATATTAAAGAACGCTATTTGAATACTTTGTTCACCGCTTTGATATTGGAAGTGGTAGCGGCAGTAGTACTACTTTTTCAAGGCAATTTTATTACACCCGCCGCCAATTTATCCGACATCATCAAAGAAGCGGGCTACGAAGTTCCCGAAACGCCCGAATCTCAAGAGAAGTTCATCCTAGAAAAATTGACCTTGGTGGCCGATTACGAAGATTTAGAAACTGAAGTGGAAACGTTGAAAACGACCCTTTCCGCCAAGGAAAAAGAACTAGAAAAAGTCAAAGGGGCAGCTACTAAATACGATAGAAATTTTTACGCTAACATCATCAAACTGGACGACGCTATCGTCACTTACATTGGGAGAAGCATCAACATTGCTTTTCAGCCCGAACAAAAGGAAGCGGTCTATCGGTTACTAGTAAAAATCTTTGGTGATATAGGGAAAGTAAGAGATGGTGACGCAGTTTACAATTCGGATAAGACGGTAAATAAAGATTTTGTCCAAGACATTTACAAGGAGTTTCGAGCTTCTTACGGCCGACCCGTAGCGGATGATGCGCAAGTACATATTACACCATTTGACGTTTCCCAAATGGTTCGAGCTTATTTAGAACACCGAAAAATTCAACCCAACTATCAAGTAAGGTTCAATATTCAAGAAGATTTGTGAGTGCTGGTCACTGGATGCTTGATACCTGGATACTGGTCACTAGTCACTAACCATCTAACTCCGATTTCGATTAGAGGACTTGCGTTTACTGGAATTACTCTTTCTCGAAGAATTGCTTCGATTACCGCTTTTATTTCGACTGTTACCTCGGCCACGTCCACTACCACCTCTTCCCGATTTTGAACTTCTTTTGGGTAATTTGTCGGCTAGTTCTTGAATTTTGGGTGGCAGAGGAGATTTGAGGACCTCCCGCTCCATCAATCGCTCAATATCTTTGAACTTTCGGCGGTCTTTGTAGCTAATCAGCGTAATGGCAATACCGTCGGCGTCTGCTCTAGCGGTTCGCCCAATTCGGTGGATGTAGTCCTCGGCGTCACTCGGAACAGAGTTATTAATTACCAGATTAATACCCTTGACGTCAATTCCTCTGGACAAGATGTCCGTTGCAACGAGGACCTGCAATTTACCATTCTTGAACAATCGCAGGGTTTCTTCTCTTTCTGACTGTTCAAAATCGGAATGAATCTGACCGACCGTCATGCCCGTTGCCCGCAAGGCTCTAGCAATATTATCAACGTTCGATTTTGTACTCGAAAAGATAATGATTCGTTCGTCTTTCCCTTTTCGTTTACCAAGTAAATGTTGGAGCAACTTAGGTTTTAGCTCATCTTCTATTAGATAAGCAATTTGCATTATTTTTTCTGCTGGTTTGGAAACAGCGAAGCTAATTTGTTCGGGTTTTTTCAAAATCCGCGAAGCAAATTTTCTAATTTTTGGTGGCATGGTCGCCGAAAACATGAGCGTCTGCCGATTTTCGGGAAGAAAAGAAACGATTTTTAATAAATCGTTGACAAATCCCATGTCCAGCATTCGGTCGGCTTCGTCCAGAATGAGGTGTTTGAGTTTGTCAATTTTGACGTAGCCCAAGTTCAGATGGGCAATTAACCGACCAGGAGTAGCCACAACGATGTTGGCACCAGTTGTTAGGGCTTTTTTCTCTTGATTGAACGATTCGCCACTTCGACCGCCATAAATCGGCAAGGAAGTAACCCCTGTGAAGTAGGCAAAACCTTCCAATTGTTGGTCAATTTGTATCGCCAATTCTCGGGTAGGCACCAAGATTAAGGTGTCAATCGAGTCGGATTCGGTACCAGTTAAATGATGAAGGGTAGGTAGTAAAAAAGCAGCTGTTTTTCCAGTTCCTGTTTGGGCACAGGCAATTAAATCTTTGCCCTCTAGAATAACAGGAATTGCTTTTTCTTGTATTGGTGTGGCGGTTTCAAAACCCATCGCATCCAGACCTTCGAGCAGTTGCTCATTGAGCGCCAATTCTTTAAATGTCAAGAGTATTATTTTTTATTTTACTTGCAGCTTGTTCGAGGAGTCAATAGTGAGAAAATGTAAAATTCAAAATCTAAGAGACCAAGTTATTTTTT
>JBCCQK010000196.1:0-13529 GCA_039024375.1 Bacteroidota bacterium | reverse complement strand
TATACGCCGATTGGTACTCTACGACCAAATCACTCAAACCGTTTTCGTTATAATCGTGGTCGGTCAATTTCAAAATGGGTTTACCAACATTCAACGACAACCAAGTAACCGCCTTAGTAATCAAATCCGTGTCCCAATTACACAAACCAACTAACCAAGGCGTCTTTACTCTTGTTAATTCTCCCGCCGCCTCGGTATCTAGTATAATCGAGATATTCTGATGTTTTTGTAAAAAAGTGGCGGGAATATTTTCACTTATCGGCCCTTCGACTGCTTTTTGGACAATAGGCGCTTTGTGCGTTCCCCAAGCCATCAAATACACTTTTTGGGCTTTCATGATGGACGCAATTCCCATCGTAATGGCACGATAAGGAACGCTTTCTTCTAGTATAAAATCTTTGATGGCATCCTGTCGAGTCAAGGCGTCCAATTTGACCAATCGGGTTAACGCATTTTCCCAAGAACCGGGCTCGTTGAAACCAATATGTCCCGTTCGACCGATACCCAATAATTGAATGTCGATACCACCGTAGGCGTCAATTTTCTTTTCGTATTCAATGCAGTACTCTTCAATCTTATCCATTGGAATGGTGCCGTCTGGAATATGAATGTTTTCTCGCTTAATGTCCACGTGGTCAAACAAATATTCGTTCATAAAATGGACGTAACTCTGTTCTGCGTCGGGCAACATCGGGTAATATTCGTCCAAATTGAAGGTTACGACGTTTTCAAAACTCAATCCTTCCTCTTTGTGCTGACGCACCAATTCGTCGTACACTTGAATAGGAGAAGAACCCGTTGCTAGTCCCAAAACGATAGGTTCTCCCTCTTGTTGTTTTTGGCGAATCGCCAAGGCAATGGAGCGGGCAACATGAATGGAGGCTTCGTTGGCGTCTTTCCAGATTCTAGTAGGTAACTTTTCGAACGATTTGAATTGGTACTTTAAAACTTTTCCAGATTTTACGGTGGTGGTCATAGAAGTTAAAGATGAAAATTGAGGAAAATGTAAAATTATAAATTCAAAATCTAAAAGTAGGAACAGCGAGAAAGTTAGAAATTGAAACTATAATACTTGGTTATTAGGGAGTTCGCAAATAATAACCTACGCATCTTTCTAAAAATTTTAATTTTCTCTTCGTTGATTTTTTCTAAAATAACTCGCTATTCTTCAAAAAAATCGCCTTGATAAAATCCAAATTTTCAAAAAAAATCTTGCGTAGCTTATTTATTTCCTCATCCCTTAACACTTTTTTAGATGTAGATATTTGGTTTTCTATTGGTCAAAAACCAGCGTACTTGCGCCCAAGATGGCCGCTTCGTTTTCTCCCAAGGCGGAGGGGAGAAGCGCTAACTCAGGTCGATAGTTCGGTAATAAATTATTGAAAAGGGCTTTCTTTGTTGGGGTAAAAAGTAGTTCCCCTACTTGGGCAACACCGCCCGCCAAGATAATAGCCTCGGGTTCAAAAATATGAACAAAATCGGCGAGTTGCTCCCCGAGGATTTTGGCTCCCATTTCAATAGCTTGTATGGATAGCTGGTCTCCTTGTTGAGCGGCTTCTCCAATATGTTTGGCCGTAATGTCTTGTATGGGCAAGTGACTTAGCGAACTTTTTTGGGGCGTTTCGGCTAATTGTGCGAAGAAATTTCGCTTAATGCCCGGAGCCGATATGTAGGTTTCCAAACAGCCCTTTCTACCACAATTGCACTGGCGACCGCCCTTGATGGCAATGACGTGACCCAACTCGGCCGAAAGGCCACTTTTGCCCTCCAAAACTTGCCCATTGACAACAATGCCACAGCCAAGGCCAGTTCCTAAGGTAATAACCGCATAATTTCTGAGCCCTTTGGCGTTGCCAAATTTTCCTTCACCTAGTGCAGCCGCAGTAGCATCATTAGATAAAAAAACGGGTTTTTTATATTTAATGGCTAAAATATCAACGATGGGAACTTCTCCTTTTAGGGGTAAGTTAGTGGCACCTTTGATGATGCCTTCTTCGGGTACGCAGCTAGGTGCATCAATTCCAATACCTTCGATGGCTCGAAATTCGTCGTGTGGAATAAGTTGTTCAATATTTAGAAAAAGATGTTCAAAAAAAGCATTTTTAGACCCCCCTTCCCACGTAGCGAATTGCGTTTTATGTAGAATTTTACCACTGTCGGTAACTAATCCAATTTTGGTATTAGTGCCTCCGATGTCAATGCTGATTGCGGTATTCAATTGCCGTGCTATTTTTTAAAAAAGTGACAAAAAAAAGACGATGGCGGTTAAAATGATGACCGTGCACGTGCACAAAGATAATAATATTCTGCTTTTGAGAAATAGTTTGGGGTGTTTTCTTGAAAAAAAATTTGAAGATGGTCAAAGAAATTGATAAACTTTTTAAATTTAGGGCTCACTAATAATGTCTTTGCCAAATGTATGATGAATGATAAGTGATGAATGATAAGTGATGAATTTATAATTAGAGTAAATCTTAGGTTAATTCATGAAAAAGAGTAACTACTTACCACCCTATATTGAAAACGCCAAAACAGTACAAAATAGTCAATACTACTGCTCGAAATAGTCAATGCTACCGCTCGAAAAAAACTTTATGGACTCTATGAACTGTATGGACTTTATGGTAAAAAGAGTGCTAAGTAGTTACGAAAAAGAGTAGTAATTTTTTGCGTCCTTCAATTCATTTACCCTTTCACCCTTCAATCCTCGTAGTCAATGACCAAATTTGTAAAATGTAAGCCGTCTGATTGGCAAGTGTTACAACGGCTATCCACAGATACTTTTCGGTTGGCCTTCGAGGCAAAAAACGAAAAAGAAGATATGGAGCAATATTTAAAGGAAGCCTTTGCTGACCATCAAGTCCAACAAGAGTTGAAACACCCATTTTCGTCGTTTTATTTCCTTTTCGCCGATTCGCAACTAGCGGGCTATTTCAAATTGAATACAAAAGATGCGCAGACCGAATTTATCGACCAAGGAATGGAATTAGAACGGATATACCTTTTGCCCGATTTTCAGCGGCGAGGTCTTGGACAGGAGATAATGGACTTCGTTCACCAACTGGCGACCGAAGCGGCCGTAGCAACGCTGTGGTTGGGCGTTTGGGAGGAAAATAAAGCCGCCATTAAATTTTACGAAAGGAATGGGTTTGTTACTTTTTCTAAGCACGCTTTTATGTTGGGGCAAGACCGTCAAATAGATTTGTTGATGCGGAAACAGTTGTAGTGGATAGAATCAAAACTGATTTCTTTTTGAAGAATCCCTTTTTTCCCATTTGTTTTTAATCAAAATGAGCGCATAAGAGTTTAGTAAAGTGAAATCATTTATTAATCCTAGACTGTTAGAGTTTTACTAAACAAAATGTTCATGAAAAAAATATACCCATTATTAATCGCTCTCCTCTGTTTGACAATGGTAGCGCAGGCACAATATTCTGGAAGTAGTGGTACCTCACTTCGCAAAAAAGGGATAGGAAAAATTACGGGCATCATCTTGGAAGAAGAGGGGAGTGCAGGCGTAGAATTTTCTACGGTGTCCCTATTTTTAGGAGATAAACTAGTGGACGGAACGATTACTGACGAACGAGGAAAGTTTGTTCTGAACGAGTTAATTGACGGCAACTACACTTTGGAGATTTCTTTTCTGGGCTACGAAAAGAAAGTGGTGAATGATGTGATAGTGGAGAAGGAACGCAACGTCAACTTAGGTGAAATCACGCTGTCCGAAGGGGCGGCGACTTTGGAGGAAGTAACGGTGACGGGGCAACGTTCGCTGATTGAGGAAAAAGTGGATAGGATGGTCTATAACGCCGAAAAAGATAAGTTGTCGGCAGGCGGTGATGCGGCGGATGTCCTGCGGAAAGTTCCGTTGTTATCCGTTGATTTGGAAGGGAACGTTTCATTACGGGGTAGTCAGAGCATTACGGTTTTGATAAATAACAAACCTTCTACGATTATGGCGGCGAACGTGGCGGATGCCTTGAAAATGATGCCCGCCGAAATGATAAAAACGGTGGAAGTGATAACGTCACCTTCCGCCAAATACGACGCCGAAGGTTCGGGGGGAATTATAAATATTATTACCAAGAAAAATAGCCTAGAAGGGTATTACTTGAGTGTGAATACGGCGGTTGGCCTACGTGGGTCTAATTTGGGTTTGAACGGCAGCTTGCGAAAAGGAAAATTCGGAATGACTCTAGGTGGATTTGGTCGAGCGTCCTACTATGATACCGAAAATAGCATGACGCAGTTGACCAAAACAACCAACGTTCGGACCAATCAGTTTTCCGATGCTTCGGACAACGGTTTGTTTGCTCGCTACAACTTGGGATTTGACTACGATATAGACAAAACGCAGTTTTTGTCGGGCGGCGTCCGTTATGGTGTCCGTAGCTTTTCACAAGACCAATTGCAAACAACCGAACTTTTTAACGCAGATGACGAATTGCAACGGTCTTTTTTGCGGGACATCGAAAGCGAACGCTATTCGGGAACGGCCGATTTCAACGTTGATTACTTGAAAGTCATCGACGCTGGACACGAGTTTAGTATCTCAACCCTATACAGTCGAACCGACCAAACTAGTAATTTTACTTCTGCTAATCTGAATTCCGATGAAAGTTTTATCAATAGCATCAAAAACTTAGACGATAATCTCAACCAAGAATTAACCCTACAAACGGATTACATACGTCCTATCGGTAGCAATCAAATTTTGGAAGTGGGCGGTAAGGGAATTTTCCGACAGGTTGATAGCGATTATTCGTACGAATTTGCCGACCAGCCTGCTACTTTTACGCCCGACTTTGACCGCCCGGCGGGAAATTTGGACTACGGCCAAAACGTTGCGGCTGCCTATACTTCCTATACGCTCGCTTTGCCTGGTAAATACACCCTCAAAGCGGGTGTTCGCTGGGAAGGAACGTTCATCGATGCTGAGGAAAATAATCAAGCACTTGATATTCCCGATTACAGCAATTTAGTACCCAGTTTGAATGTGGCAAAGACTTTTAAAAATTTCACCACGATTAAGCTAGGGTACAATCGGCGAATTCAACGACCTGGGTTGCGACAATTGAATCCCAACGAAAATGTGCTCAACAGTCAAGACATTCAAATTGGTAATCCAAGTTTGGCGCCTGAGTTGGCCGATAACATCGAATTGGGGATTAGCAAATTAATCAAAAAAACCTACTTGAACGTTTCGCTCTTTGGACGCAGTACGAATAATGCCATTAATCGAGTCCGCAAGCCTTCCGACGAATTTGAAGGAGCAATTGTGACTACTTTCGGTAACATTGGAAAAGAGCGCTCTTTGGGTACGAATGTCTTCGCTAACGTTAACTTTTCTAAAAAATGGACACTCAACGGCGGTGTTAACTTACGATTTTCCGCCCTCGAAGGACAAGTTACTGGTCTAGATGGCACTTCTGTAACTGAATCTAATTCGGGGTGGAATTACGGCGGACGAATTTCTTCTCAATACAAATTGAACGATAATTGGACGGCACAGGTGTTTTCTATTTTCCGTGGACCTAGCATTGAACTACAAGGAAATCGGGGCGGCTTTGGTGTTTATGCGATTGGACTTAACAAAAACTTTAAAAACAAAAAAGGAAGTTTTGGTATCGGCTTTGAAAACTTCTTGACCAGAGGTTGGCGAGTACGTACCGAATTGGATGGGGTGCTCTTCAACCAAACGACCGACGTTTTGCGCGTAAATCGTAGTGTCCGCATCAACTTTAACTATCGCTTTGGTAAAATGGATTTTCAGCGAGGTCGTAAGAAAACCCGTTCTGTGCGCAACGACGATGTGATGGGGGATGATAGTGGAGGCGGCATGGGCGGTGGCGGTATGAGCAGCGGTCGAGGTGGTGGCAGTCGAGGCGGCGGTCGTCCAAGTAGTAGTCGAGGAAAATCTAGTAAAAAAAGCAGTCAGAAAGGAAAGGGTAGTAAAGCGAAAGCGGGGGAATCAACTAGTGAGGCCCCCATCAAAGTGATTGATTTTAATGGAAAGTGGAAGGGGACGGCACAAACGCCAATGGGGGCTATTGACCAAACGTTCACCTTTAACATTGTAGGAAGTGAACTAGCAGGAACAATCGCCACTTCCAGAGGCACACAGGAACTCGAAAACGGTACGGTGGATGGTAACAATTTCTCCTTTGAGGTCAGTTTTGGTCAGTTTACCATGGTACAGGAGGGAGAAGTCGTTGATGAGAATAAAATTATACTACGAAATGATAGAGGCGAAATGACGCTACAACGAATTAAGTAGAGGAGTTATCTGAGGAGGATTACAGCTATTTCTGGCTTAAGCGATGTGGAATTGTCTGATGGTTCGATGGTTTCGCTACGCGGATGGCTTAATGGTTAGTCATCTAGATGTTGAGCACCAAGTTATCAAATAATCAAGTCATTATTTTAAAATCACCTCCAATACAATTTCTAGTTTATTAAGAAATTACCTGTTATGTATCAATTAAAATTTTACTGGATTTTCACACTATTATGTACTTTAAATCTGGTGGCCTTTGGGCAAAAAAATGAAATGACCATCACGGGAAAGGTCATTGAAAACGCCAGCCAGCAACCCGTTGAATTTGCGACTATTATGATAGGCGACCCCGAAACGAAAAAAGCTATTACGGGGACAACGACTGACTTAGATGGTAACTTCGAAGTCACCACTAAAGCGACTAATTTTTATGTAGAAATTAGCTTTATCGGTTACGCTGCCAAACAAATTAACGATTTTACGCCCCAAAATGGAAAAGTCAATCTGGGTACCATTACACTCTTTTCCGATAGCCAAGTGCTGAGTGAAGTAGAAGTGAGAGCCGAAAAATCAACCACCGAGTTTAAACTCGATAAGCGGGTTTTTAACGTTGGAAAAGATTTGAGTTCTACGGGGGCAAGTGCATTGGAAGTATTGAATAACGTTCCTTCGGTGGATGTAAATATTGAAGGCGAGATAAGTTTGCGAGGAAGCGGTGGCGTACAGGTACTTATCAATGGAAAACCGTCCGTCATTGCCAGCGAACAGGGCAACGCATTGGGGACGATTACGGCCGATATGATTGAAAAAGTAGAGGTGATTACTAATCCGTCGGCTAAGTACGAAGCGGAAGGTACTTCTGGTATCATTAATATTGTTATTAAAAAAGAAGAGCGCAAAGGCATCAACGGGTCGGCAACGGTCAACGTAGGCGTGCCGCACAACCACAGTTTTGGCTTGAGTCTAAATCGTCGTACCGAAAAATTGAACTTATTTAGTCAATTAGGCATTGGCTACCGAGAATTGCCCAACGACGTAGAAAGAATCAACCGAAATTTAATCAACAACACCGCAGTCTTGTCGGAGGGGCGAGAGTTTCGCAACGAGAATTTTTACAATTTCATCATCGGTACAGACTACTACATTGACAAAAACAACGTCATCACTTTATCGGGTAGTTTTGCCTACGAAATTGAAGACCAACCATCTAATACCAATTTTCGGTTTGAAGATGCATCAGGGGATGTAGTGGACCGTTGGGAACGAGAAGAAGTCACCGAGGCTACTAACCCGAAGTACCAGTACGAACTGCAGTACAAAAGAGATTTTGACGACGACGAAGACCATACTTTATTGTTTAGTGCCATCGGAAATTTGTTTTCTAAAGACCAATCTTCGGAATTTTTCAACACGACCATTAGCGGCCGTAATCGTACCAGTCAACAGCGCACTAGAACCGACTTTGGCGAGTTGCGACAAACTTTTCAGCTAGACTATACCAAACCTTTCAAAGAAAAATGGACGCTAGAAACGGGTGCTTTGTTTAACATTAGCGACGTAGAAAATGATTTTGCGGTCACTGATTGGGTGAACGACCAATGGGTAGATAATCCTAATTTAACCAACGTATTCGAGTATCATCAAGATGTACTGGGCATTTACGGGTCAGGGTCCTACGAGGGGGATATTTGGGGTTTCAAAGCGGGGCTGCGAGCGGAAAATACCAATCTGCGCACCTTCTTAGTCAATACGAACGAGCGCAACGAGCAGCAATTTTTGAATTTGTTTCCAAGTGCTTTTGTATCTTTCAAATCAAGTCCCAATCTTTCTTTTCAAGCGGGCTATTCTCGACGTATTTTTCGACCTCGTTTATGGAATCTAAACCCCTTTTTTAATATCCGTAACGATTTCTCTATTCGCACGGGAAATCCTGATTTGCTACCAGAATTCACCGATGTTTACGAACTCACGAGCATTTACATCATCGGTCAGTTGTCACTAAATGCAGGCATTTATTACCGTTACACTACCGACGTAGTGGAGCGTATTGCGACTCTCCAAGATAATGTTAGTTTCACCCAACCCTTTAATATTGGTACGAATCGAACCACGGGTGTCGAGTTTAATTTTAAATACCCCATCAATAAAAAATGGACCATGAATGGTGACGCTAATTACAATCGGTTTAATCGAGAAGGAGATTTTGAAGGTACTTCGTTCGACTTTACGGCGGACCGTTGGTCGGCTAAGTGGCGCAACAAATTTCAGTTGCCTGCCGACTTCGATTTTGAGGTAACTACGCAGTATCGGTCAAGATTCCAAACGGTGCAGGGTTTGGTGACGGGATTTGCTTTTGCGGACCTTGGCGTACGTAAAAAAATCATGGACGGAAAGGGGGTTATCAATTTTAGCGTTCGAGATATTTTTGCTACCCGTATTCGAGAGAGTGAAGCTACGCAGCCTGGTTTCTTTTTGTATAATTTTAATCAACGGGGACGCTTTATTACGCTAGGCTTTAGCTACGGTTTTGGGAAAGGGGAAGCGATGGCTTTTGGGGCGCAGAAGCGGTTCTGAGTTCGTAGAGGATACTTCGAGAAATCAAGAAAGGGACAAAGGAATAGGAAAGGCTTTAAAAAGGGGCAAACTTACCAAGGAGGAGATTGCAGAGGATTTTGAAGTAACCGTCAGTTATGTGGAACAAATGGAGGAAAATAACAAATAATAACTGAGATATAGTTACAAAATGGAAATCGATAAAAGTAAATTATTTGAAGCCATACAACAGTTAGAAAAAAGCGAGTTGATAGCGCTCTTAGACCGTACCTTTACTAAAATGGACGGTGCAACCCAAAGAAATACGTTCGGCCCCTTGTTTAAACAACATACAAAAAAAGAGCGAACGCCAGAAAAATTACTTGCGGACATAGAGGCATTCTATAAAAAGTCAGTAGATGGCTACTACTACGCACCCTTTGACGTGAACTCGAAGAATTTTTCGGATATACCCGAAGAAACGGACGAATGGTTTGATGAAATAGCCGACTACTTAGATTTTGCGAGTGAACTAGTAGAGGAAAAGCAGTACGCTATGGGCTTAAAGTGTTTAAATCTACTGATGGAGTTAATTGATAAGATGGAGAGTGGAGAAGAAATAGTTTTTGCTGATGAATTGGGTTCTTGGATGCTTAGTACTGAAGAGGATTATATCGAAAAGTACATCCTAGTTGTGTCTAAAGAGGTATCATCAGTGGACGAATATGTAGAACTTCTAATACCACGAATTAAAAGTGACAGCTTTTTCTCCTTTTATGATAAGGTTTATCAAAAAGTAAAAAAGCACGCCAATGCGGAACAGTTAAAGGCGATTAAGGCGGCGGTTAAACAACAGAATATTCGAGTAAAGTAAATGGAAGATAGAGACGTTCCAGCATTCGAAATGCTGGAACGTCTTTCGTCTTTACTTTATGTTACACGCTTACGCCTTATAAGCAGGCTTATAAGATTTCTTGTCAATCACCATCTTAGCGATAATCTCCTTCATTATCTCAGAAGTACCACCGTAAACGGGAATAACTCGAACGTCCCGATAAATTCGACCGATGGGATACTCTTCCATAAACCCGTAGCCGCCGAACATTTGTCCACATTCGTAAACCATGCTATTCAATAGGTCGCTCGTTTTTAATTTGAGCATAGAACACTCTTTGACCACGTGTTCACCGTTGGCCAATCGGTAACTAGTCTGGTACATAAACGATTTCCAAGCGGCGATGTCCGAGGCGATGTCGGCGATTCGGTGCCGTAGTACTTGGAATTTATTGATGGATTGCCCAAAAGCCATTCTTTCCGAAATGTATTGCAAGGTAATATCCAGTGTGTAGTCCATCAAGCCAATATTGGCTTGTGCTAAAGTCAACCGTTCTACTTGGAGACTTTCCATCATGTAGTAGAAGCCTTTTCCTTCTTCGCCTAACAGATTTTCTTTAGGAACTTTCACCCCATTGAAAGCCAGTTCGGCCGTATCGGAGCAACGAATCCCCACTTTATCCAGCTTGCTGCGAGAAACCCCTTCGGCGTCCAAGTCGATAACTATCATAGAAATCCCTTTATCGGTTTTTACGGCTGTCACACAGTAATCACCGTAGTAACCGTTAGATATAAACGTTTTGGAACCATCGACGATGTAGTAGTCACCTTCTAATCTAGCGGTAGTTCTTAGAGAGCGCAAATCGGACCCCGCAAATGGTTCAGTCATTCCCAAAGAACCAATTTTTTCGCCCGTTACACTCGGCACGAGGTATTTTTCTTTGATAAAGGGTGTTCCTGCGTGGACTAAGTAGTTCATCGCCAGGTAAGCGTGTGCTGAAACAACGGTAGCAAAACCTGAACTTCCCGTTCGACCCATTTCTTCACAAAGAATGGTGGTGTACATAAAATCGGCGCCCATACCGCCGTATTTTTCTTCCACTTCTAGTCCAAGAAAACCCATTTCTCCCATCTTCCGCAGGACACTTCTATCGACTTTTCCCGCTTCTTCCCACGCTGGAATATAGGGGTTCACTTCCGCTTTAAAAAAATCTCTAAGGGTATCTCTGAATAATTCGTGTTCTTCTTTCAAAAATAGGTTTTTCATGCTAGTATTATTTTTTAGTAAGAAAATTCAAATTAGCAGCGAATTTTCGCTGCCACTTCAAATATAAAGGGTTTTCTCGCAATTCTCCGAAAAATTGGGGCTTTTATTGAGTTAGGATTGGAAATTGACGTGTGATTGACCAGTTCTACTGTTGAAATCCTTCGGGCAGATGAGTATTTGTTTCTTTTACGCTAAGCTGTTCAATCAACTTTTTTTGGTCTGGAAATTGTTGAATCAATTGCTCAAAAGTCCCTCCTTCGAAACAGTCCCCTGTAAAACCAGGAGCAAGGGTACAGCCGAATAGCGCATAACTTCCTGTATCGGTCAACTTTCCTGCTTGCCAAACGTGGGCAGGAATCGTAAACTGAACTCGCTGACCCGATAGAATATTGGGGCCCATAACAACGGTTTTTGTTTGTCCATCGGGGAATAGCAGGTATAACTCGAACGCATCTCCTCCATAAAAGTGCCACGTTTCGTCTTGTTGTAGGCGATGGAAATAAGAAGCGCTAAAGGGTTCGTGGCAATACATCCCAATGATGCTAGTAGCAATAGGTGTCCCTTGATGCTTAGTAGGGGAGACGTACGTACTTTTGTAAAGCGTTCCTTCCACGGGAATACGGTCAAATTGGTAATGGTCGATAAGTTGCTGAATAATATTGGGCATGTTTACTAGATTTTTTAAATAAAAAAGGGCAACTAGAATGTAGTCTAGCTGCCCTTTTTTATTGAGTTAAGTAAGATATTATTTTATAATGTCTTTACTTAGTTTTGAGTTAACAGTCAACGTACTGGATGAAATAGTCTAACTTCTGACAGTTCATGGAACGGTCTGACTTCTCATCACTCCGAAATCAACTCAAAATCCGTTCGTCGATTCTTCGCTTTTCCATCTGCTGTATTATTGCTAGCTACGGGTTTATCGGGGCCATTTCCGACTACCACGAACCGATTGCGAGGCATGTTGTATTCGTTAATCAAGTAATTGGCGACTGCTTGGGCTCTTTTCTTGGACAAAGCAACGTTGGTACTGCGGCTTCCGTCCGTATCCGTATTCCCTTCAATCCGAATTCTAGAGTTAGAAAAGGCGTTGGCAATGGGAACAAATTCTCGGTCAATAATGTACTTTGAGTTTTCGTCTAGCCTAAATTCGCCCGTCCGAAAATTAATACTCACTCGCTTGGTAGCAATGGCTGCTTTGGTCTCGTCCGCTTTTGTGACACTAGCAAATTCTTTAGCCCGCTCTGGAAAATGCTCTTCGCCCGTCAAGGTGGTATTCATCACTAAACTTGGAAAGTTCAACGAGTTCCAAGTAGGCGGCATTTTATCGCCCGTATGTCCCAAATCGTAATAGACATTGGCCATTCGAGAATATAAGTTTTCGCCCGTCACCCCTTTGTAGTTGTTGTTCAGCCCAAAGAAATTTTTATTGTCTCCGTGTGTTACCAATCGAACGTTACCAATCATTTCGTCGGCTTCTTCGGTTGTTAATGCCGTTCCCCTTTCCGTAAATTCTCTGCCTAAAATAGTAGCCGCTTTTTGCCTCGCAGACGCCGAACTATTGATTTCTGCGGCACCCTTCATCCATCCTTCGTAGAGTTGCTGCAAACGTTCTCGGTTATCATTGACAAAAGAACGTTTCGCAAAAAAGACGTCCGCAATGATGTTAGAGGCCGAACGGGTACTTTCTAATACTCTCGAACCCGGCACTGCTTTAACCGCTAAAATATCATCGGGACTCCAAACTACGGCTGCATCGACTCGTCCCGTTTTGAAAATCTGCGCTGCTTGCACGGCACTTTCTTGGGGGATAATTTCAATGTCCTCTTGGGTCATCCCCGCCGCTTCGAGTAGCCAGAGTAAAAAGGAGTGGGAGGGCGTTAATTCGGCAACCGCTACTTTTTTACCCCGCAAATCGGAGACGTTGGAAATACCTCGCCTTGCAACTACGGCGTCCCCGCCTCTTGACCAATCCGCTTGAAATACAACGACGGGGTCAAATTGGGACAACGCCCCCGCTTCGGTGGGAAAAGCATCAATCGTAGCCCACAATAAATCGACATCGTTTTGTTTCCACGCTTCCCGCGAAGGCACAAAATCGTCGAGTACTTTAAATTCTAAGGAAAAACCGTAATCTTTATAAAAACGGGACTGTTTGGTCGGTTCAAAACCCTCATTAAAGTATTGACCGCCTGCGTAGCCACCCCAAGTCACGACACCAATTTTAATGATGTCTCGGGAGGATAAACCATCCATGTTTCCGCTACCGCTGCTAGTCGGTCGGTCGTTACTAGACGTAGATTCTACTCGGTCGGCTTCTTTTTGAATATCTTGACCAACGTCCGTATTGTCTAAAATATATTTGCCACCGATTACAATGATACCCACAATGAGCATGGTAATCAGTAACTTAGAAAAAGTGGTGAGTCTTCTAGCCATTTTTTTACTTTAAATCGGTTCACGGTACATCCCGATTTCTATCGGGAGTACACGGTTTACCTCATGAAAAATTGATGTCTTTTTGTAGTTAATTGGCTCTGTTTTTTACCATAAAGTTCATAGAGCGTATAAAGTCCATAAAGTTTTTTTCGAGCGGTAGTTTTGACAATTTCAAGCGGT
>JBCCQK010000195.1:0-13617 GCA_039024375.1 Bacteroidota bacterium | reverse complement strand
GCGGGAGATACAGGCGCAACTGGCGCGCAAGGTCCAGCAGGTCCGCAAGGACCAGCAGGTGCCACGGGCGCCAAAGGAGATACAGGTGCAGTAGGCCCAGCAGGTCCACAAGGGGCGACGGGCGCGACAGGTGCGAAAGGAGATACAGGCGCAACTGGCGCACAAGGTCCAGCGGGTCCGCAGGGCCCAGCGGGAGATACAGGTGCAACGGGCGCGCAAGGTCCAGCAGGTCCTCAGGGCCCAGCAGGGGCGACGGGAGCGACAGGAGATACAGGTGCAGTAGGCCCAGCAGGTCCACAAGGTCCAGCGGGAGATACAGGCGCAATGGGCGCACAAGGCCCAGCCGGTCCACAGGGACCAGCAGGTGCTACTGGCGCAGTAGGTGCAAAAGGCGATACAGGCGATACGGGTCCAGCCGGCCCCCAAGGCCCAGCCGGTCCTCAAGGATTAACAGGCGCACAAGGAATACAAGGTCCTCAAGGAGCCATAGGCCCCCAAGGCCCAACAGGTCCAAGAGGTTCTATGGGTGCGAAGGGAGATACGGGCGCAACTGGTGCACAAGGCCCACAAGGACCAGCAGGACCACAGGGTCCGGCAGGTCCGCAGGGAGCTGACGGTGCAAAAGGTGACACAGGCGCAACTGGTGCAACAGGTCCAGCAGGTCCCCAGGGCCCTGCGGGTGTAGCTGGGGCTAAAGGTGATACTGGTGCGACTGGTGCTACTGGCCCCCAAGGTCCACAAGGCCCAGCTGGTCCTGCGGGTGCAACAGGTGCCCAAGGTGCAACAGGTGCCCAAGGTCCTAAAGGAGAAACTGGTGATACAGGTGCTACTGGGCCAACAGGCGCAACAGGAGCACAAGGTCCAGCGGGTCCACAAGGCCCAGCAGGCCCACAAGGTTCTGCGGGTCCACAAGGTCCTAAAGGAGATACAGGAGCGACAGGCCCAGCCGGCCCACAAGGTCCAACAGGTATGAAAGGAGAAACTGGTGCTACTGGTGCGGTTGGTCCCCAAGGTCCACAGGGACCAGCCGGTCCAACTGGTGCAACAGGTATTGCAGGCCCACAAGGTCCAGCGGGTGATACAGGCGCTACGGGCGCACAAGGCCCAGCCGGTCCAACAGGTCCCCAAGGCCCACAAGGTGATGTTGGCGCAACTGGAGCAACTGGTCCAGTCGGCCCACAAGGTCCAGCTGGAGTTGCAGGCCCTCAGGGAGCGACAGGTCCAGTAGGACCGCAAGGTCCAGCGGGCGCTACGGGCGCAAGTGGAACGAACTGTTGGGATTTGAATGCTAACGGAGAGTTTGACTTGGGAGAAGATACAAACGGTGATGGCTTCTTGAACGGCTTAGATTGTCAAGGAGCGACGGGTGCTACTGGAGCAACAGGTCCACAAGGCCCAGCAGGTCCTGCTGGCGCCACAGGTGCTACTGGAGCGACAGGCCCAGTCGGTCCTCAAGGCCCAGCGGGTGCAACAGGTGCAACTGGAGCGAAAGGTGATACAGGCGCGACGGGCGCTACAGGTCCAGTTGGTCCCCAAGGTCCAGCGGGTGCTACGGGCGCAAGTGGAACGAACTGTTGGGATTTGAATGCTAACGGAGAGTTTGACTTGGGAGAAGATACAAACGGTGATGGCTTCTTGAACGGCTTAGATTGTCAAGGAGCGACGGGTGCAACTGGAGCTACGGGTCCACAAGGCCCAGCAGGTCCTGCTGGCGCAACGGGTGCCACAGGAGCAACAGGCCCAGTCGGTCCCCAAGGTCCAGCGGGTGCTACGGGCGCAACTGGAGCGAAAGGTGACACAGGCGCAACGGGTGCAACGGGTCCAGTTGGTCCCCAAGGACCAGCAGGCGTAGCAGGTCTCCAAGGCGCGACAGGTCCAGTAGGACCGCAAGGTCCAGCGGGCGCTACGGGCGCAAGTGGAACGAACTGTTGGGATTTGAATGCTAACGGAGAGTTTGACTTAGGAGAAGATATAAACGGTGATGGCTTCTTGAACGGATTGGATTGTCAAGGCGCGACGGGTGCTACTGGAGCTACAGGTCCACAAGGGCCAGCAGGTCCTGCTGGAGCAACAGGTGCTACTGGAGCGACAGGCCCAGTAGGTCCACAAGGCCCAGTGGGTGCAACAGGCGCAACTGGAGCGAAAGGTGATACAGGCGCAACGGGTGCCACAGGTCTAGTTGGTCCTCAAGGTCCAGCAGGAGCCACAGGTCCAAAAGGAGATACGGGTGCCACAGGCCCAGTCGGTCCACGAGGCCCAGTAGGAGCAATGGGTCCACAAGGTCCAGCAGGAGCAGTTGGCCCACAAGGTCCTAAGGGTGATACAGGAGCAGCAGGCCTAGCAGGTCCTCAAGGAGACACTGGCGCTACGGGACCAATCGGTCCAAGAGGTCCAGTAGGAGCAGCAGGTCCTCAAGGCCCTAAAGGAGACACTGGAGCAACAGGCGCTGCGGGTCCACAAGGCCCTGCAGGGGTAGCTGGCCCACAAGGTCCCCAAGGATTAACTGGTCCTAAAGGAGCAGCGGGTCCCCAAGGTATGCCTGGTCCAGCAGGTTCAGCGGGTAAAGATGGTGCTAAAGGCCCAGCAGGCCCACAAGGTGCTACTGGTTTACAAGGTCCAGCGGGTCCACAGGGTCCAGCGGGTCCTCAAGGTCCAGCAGGAGGAATGAGTACGAAGCGAGGCGAATTCTTAATTCCAGCTTGGGATAAGGTTGCTGTAGGAAATCTCGGTAAGTTCCAAGATGATTGCTTTGGTACTGTTTCTTGGACTATTGATGCGTTGAATGCTTCTGGTAATTCAAATCACGCGGGTATGATTATCACTTATAAATTTAAGGATATGAACAAAACCGCTGTGAGCAACTTCATTCAAGCGATTAATAGATACCACGATAGTGCTAGATGTAAAGTGAATTTCTCGATTAATATCAAGAAGGCCACTTCTAGTTCTATTCAAGTGAACATTACGAGAATGGATAGCGAAAGTGCGTGGTCTGACGTATATAGCTTCTACTATTCAATGTTCTTCTAAATAAAGTAATAGATAGGAGCGGACAAATTTGTTCGCTCCTTACTTTCTTCTTTGGGAAGAGAGGTAACATTTATTATTAATTTAGAATTAAAAAATATTAATATGCTTAGCACAAAAAAATCATTATTAGGAGCCTTACTAATTTTTCTAGGGGCCTCGGGTGTGCAGTTAAACGCACAGTCATCAAAGTCCTTCGGTGAAGTTTTTATTCCTAATAAAGCAGCGATTTCCATCTTTAATAAGCATACTTTTCACGACGGAAGTAACGGCATGTATCCTGGGGTAATTGCTACCGAGCGTACCGATAAGAAAGGATACATCAATTTCGCTAAGGGAAGTAGTTGGATTGATGCTTCGGATATGCAGCACGTTGACGGTTACGTAAAGGTGTTTCATGATGACGCATTTACGTTTCCAATCGGTGCCAATAGTCGGTATCGACCTATTGCTATTTCTGGAGCTTCTCGTACTAGTGCCGCTTATTACGACAGTAATCCAAACGCAATTGATGGTCGAGAAACTTCCGAAAAGGAGGTTGCCCTTACTAAGATTAGCGCTTCGGAATACTGGGATATAGATGGTGATAACAGAACACAGGTTACACTGACTTGGGATGCTATTAGTAGTGTAGAGACTTTGACAGACGGAAATTTGAATAGGTTGACGATTATCGGATGGAGAGGCAATCAATGGGAAATTATCCCATCTTCAATTGACCGATTCATCTTAGATAAAAGTGACTCTGATGGTAAAATGGGGTCAGAAATTGCTGACTTTGTTAAAGGGTCTATTACTACTGACGAGGTAATTAGACCGAACGATTATGATTTCATTAGTTTGGGGGCTTTGAATGAAAGCACTATGGCGAAGATGCGTCCCGAATTTGATGTTTATCCTAATCCTGTTAGCTTAACCTTGACGCCTAGTTTAAATTATCAGTTTTCTACCGAAGAAGGTGGTACGGTTCGACTTTACAGTCCAAATAACGTACTACTTTTGGAAAGAGAAGTCTCTGGCCAAAGAGGTAACTTAACCTTAGATAACCCTATTGGTGATGCTGGAATTTATATCATTGGTATCATTGATAGTAACGGTAGTTCTAGATTCGAAAAATTAGTGGTCGTGGAGAAGTAATTTTGATTACGGAAGCGATTACATTTTAATAAAAAAGCCCGAGTAGTACAGTACGTTCTACTTGGGCTTTTCCTTTTTGGCACTATGGTGAAAATTATGGGGCAGTTGGTAACGACTCTGGAGCGTCGTGTTACTTGTATTCTGTAATGATAAAATTACTTGGATAAGGGTATTTGAATACCGACACCTAAGAAGGGTTGATTGTTGAAGTCGGTTTCTAAGATAGGTCTAAAGCTAATATTATCGTCCACGCTAAAATCTTTTAGATGAGCATCGACGAAAGCATCTCCCGCTGAAATTAAGTAAAAACCAATCAGTCCAATCCAAGAAAGCTGTCGATTCTTATCAAAAGAGTTTCTAGCAGACTCTACGGCACTTCTCGGAGTATTTGGAAAAGGGTCCATTTCGGAAGAGGTACCCGATTTGACTTCTAGAGATAGTAAGGTACGATTGTAATTTTTACTATTGAAGTCAATAGCGTAAATAACGCCACCAAGGGCGCCATAGACCAAGGGTAATTTCCAATATTTTTTATTGTAAATCTGACCCATACCTGGGGCGATAGCAAGTAGAACTGCCTTTTTAGGAGAAGGGTAATCTTTTTTGAAAAATTGCTTTAACGAAACTTTACGCTTCGTTTTTTTTACTGGAACCAAGGTGTCGTTAACGAGCGAATCAATAGAGATTGGAGATACTTCTTGGCTTAATAGAGTAATTGGTAACAACAAAAAAAAGAAAATAGTAGGGATTATTTTGCGCATAATAATCCTATTTTCTTACCCTGTTCAAGCATGAACCGATAAGCATCCTCGTAATTATTTGGGATTTCCCCATCTAGAATTGCTTCTCGAATTGCATTTTTAATCGTACCAACTTGGCGAGAAGGTTGGATATTAAACGTTTCCATAATCAACTCTCCCGTTATTGGAGGTTGCCAATTTCGAATATGGTCTTTTTCTTCTATCTCCTTTAACTTCTCTTTGACCAACTCGTAGTTAGCCAAATAGCGTTTGACCTTGTTAGGGTTTTTAGAAGTAATATCTGCCGAACACAAGGTCATTAAGTCTTCCAAATCTTCTCCCGCTTCGAATAGAAGTCGGCGAATGGCCGAATCGGTAATATTTTCTTTAGTCAAAGAAATAGGACGAAGATGCAATCGAACCAGTTTTTGAATGTACTTCATCTTGTGGTCCATTGGTAATTTCATACGACGGAATATGCGAGGTACCATCGTAGCACCGAGCGCTTCGTGACCGTGGAAAGTCCAGCCGTGACTGGGGTCGAACCGTTTCGTAGGCGGCTTAGCGATGTCGTGCATAATTGCCGCCCACCTTAACCAAAGGTTATCCGTTTTTTTACAGATGTTATCGAGCACCTCTAGAGTGTGGTAAAAATTATCTTTATGGCCTTTTCCATTACGAAATTCTACCCCTTGCAAGGCGGCCATTTCAGGGAAAATAAGCTTCAATAATCCCGTTTTGAAAAGCATTTTAAACCCAATTGACGGGGTAGGAGAAAGGATAATTTTGTTTAACTCTATTATAATGCGTTCTTTGGAAATAATATGGATTCGGTCTTTGTACTTTGAGAGCGCTTTGTAGGTATTTTCCTCTATCTTAAATCCTAGTTGGGTAGCAAAGCGAATGGCACGCATCATCCGCAAAGGGTCATCCGAGAAGGTTTTTCCAGGTTCTAAAGGCGTTTTAATGATTTTAGCCTCTAAATGGGCTAAACCACCAAATGGGTCGATTATTTGACCGAAATTTTTTCCCGTTAGCCCCACAGCCAAGGCATTGATGGTGAAATCGCGTCGATTTTGGTCGTCTTCGAGTGACCCTTCTTCAACAGTCGGTTTTCGAGAATCGTGACGATAAGATTCTTTTCGGGCACCGACAAACTCAACCTCTAAATCCTTGCATTTGAGCATGGCCGTCCCAAATCGTTTGTAAACGACGACTCTAGGGATGGGGCGCATTTTAGTAGCGACATTTTGCGCCAAGCGAATACCGCTTCCCACGCAAACAATATCCATATCCTTCGAAGGGCGAGCTAGCAGTCGGTCGCGGACATACCCACCCACTACAAAGGTAGGGTAGCCCAGTTCGGTCGCCGTTTGTTCAATTATGGAAAAAATTTCTCGCTCGTGCGGTTGAATGTTAAAGACCAAGGATGCTAATTATTGGTGGAAGAAGATGAGGAAATTGGAAACTTAAGCAAAACTTGGAACGGAATAAGTTTCGGAGTACCGTTCTTCGATTTGGTCAAAAACTTCCATAATTTCTTCTGGATTGTGACTCGTGACTAGTTTGCTACGGTACGGCTTGATGTGTGGAAAACCACGGAAGTAATTGGTATAGTGCCGCCGCATTTCGAGGATGCCTAACTTGACTCCTTTCCATTCAATGGAATGTTGGAAATGTTGTTTAGCTGCGGCCACTCGTTCGGCCACCGTCGGACCAGGAAGTATTTCCCCCGTTTCGAAGTAGTGCTTAATTTCTCTAAAAATCCAAGGATAGCCAATACTTGCCCGACCAATCATAATGCCATCGACTCCGTATCTATCTCGATATTCGGCCGCTTTTTGGGGTGAATTGATGTCGCCATTTCCAAAAACAGGAATTTTGATGCGAGGATTTTTTTTGATATTGCCAATCTTCGTCCAGTCGGCTTCTCCTTTATACATTTGCTTGCGCGTTCGTCCGTGAATTGATAATGCCTTGATACCAACGTCTTGTAAGCGTTCGGCAACATCCTCGATATATTGGGTTTTTTCGTCCCAACCCAGTCGCGTTTTAACGGTAACGGGTAAATTAGTGGATTTGACGACGGCTTCGGTGAGTTTGACCATGCGAGGAATATCTTGTAGAATTCCTGCTCCACACATTTTGGTAACCACTTTTTTTACGGGGCAACCAAAGTTGATGTCCAATACTTCTGGTTTGGCTTCTTCCACAATTTCGGCGGCGCGCATCATGGAGTCTAATTCTGCACCGAAAATCTGGATACCAATGGGACGTTCTTCGGGATAGATGTCCAATTTCTGAACGCTTTTGGTCGCATCTCTAATCAAGCCCTCCACAGAGATAAACTCCGTGTACATCATATCACAGCCTTGCGCTTTGCACAAAGCACGAAACGGCGGGTCACTGACATCCTCCATTGGTGCCAATAATAATGGAAATTCCCCTAGTTCAACGTCGCCTATTTTGACCATTTTGATTACTATTTGGTAAAATGTAAATGAGAGAACAACAATTGTGCAAAAATACGGCTTTCTTTGGATAAAGAAACCCCGCCAAAAGTTATTGATTCGTAAAAGTTAAAGCAAATTGGATGAAAAAAGTTCCTTTGGAAGAAGCGACTAGTAGGGCAATTAAAAACTTGTCTGTCCATCGTTTGACTAATAAACTGGTAAAGCAGGTGACAGATAGAATAGTGGTAGAAGAACCGTTAGAGATTCGACTTCGCTTTTTTGACCAGCAAAAATGGATTACCAAGTCATTGGCGGTCACTATGAGGACACCGGGAAACGATATAGCTTTAGCATTGGGGTTTTTATTTTCTGAGGGAATCGTAGCTAATAAGGCATCGGTAGATTCTATTACTCAACTTGAAAGCAATATACTATTGATTCAGTTGTTTGAAAATTGTACGGTTAATTTAGAAACTACGGAACGCAATTTTTACGCCACTTCAAGCTGTGGAATTTGTGGAAAAGCAACTATTGATAGATTGGAGAAGGTTAGTTGCTTTTTTCCACAACAACTTCGACCTTTGGTGAAGTCGAGTATGATACACGGGTTACCTCACAAATTAACAGCAGCGCAATCTGTCTTCAATCAAACGGGGGGCATTCATGCGGCGGGATTGTTTTCAGAAACGGGTGAGTTGGTGCTACAAGCAGAGGATGTTGGCCGACACAATGCAGTAGATAAATTGCTTGGAATGAGTTTGGAACGTAGTTTAGTTCCTTTGCGCAATTATATCGTTGTATTAAGTGGTCGGATTGGTTTTGAATTGGTTCAAAAAACGATGATGGCGGGCGTTCCGATTTTAGCAGCGGTTGGTGCCCCGTCCAGCTTAGCGGTTGAGCTAGCCGAAGAGGCAGGGATGACATTAATTGGTTTCTTGAGGGATAATCGGTTTAATGTTTACAAAGGGGTAGAAAGGATTATTTTTCAACAGATTGAGGATTAAAAACCTCCATCCAATGATAAGTAAAACCGTCTTCTTGGAACGTTTCTACGTATTGTAAATTACACTTTTTTAGAATCCGCATAGAGCCTTCATTTTCGGGGTCTAAATAGGCACTAATTTTTGGTAGTTTCATAAATTTAAACCCAAAGTCCACACTGGCTTGTGCGGCTTCGTAGCCGTAGCCATTGCCCCAGTATTTTTCAATAAACCGATAGCCCAAATCATAGAAGTTGCGTTGACCATTAATGATGGCATCGTCGATGTATTTGAGTCCCGCCCAGCCAATAAAAATGCCCGTTGATTTGAGCGTAACGGCCCAACGGCCAATACCGTTTCTAGCATATTGGTCACGGACGTGACGAATAGTTTGTTTACACTCGGCTAACGTAGTAATGGGTTGAATACCAAGATATTGTAGTACGTTGGGGTTGGAGTCCAATTCTAACATTCCAGCCGCATCGGAGGGTAGTAATTCCCTTAAAATGAGCCTTTCCGTTTCCAAAAATATCTTCATGCGCTAATTCAAAAAGTTGTCTAGTTTTCTTGTTGGAGAAGTGTGTAGTGATTAGTAATTCGGTACTAGTGATTAGTTCTACAAAGTGCTAAATTTCAAACTATTGTCTCCTATTGAAACTTTTAATTATCTATAATTGAGACTATAAGTTTCTTGTTCTTGGGGAGGCCAAATCTATAAAATTATCGGGTCTTGCACTAAGGTTTACCGTAGTACTAATGAAATATTGACGAGAAATAGACAAAATTTGTTAGTCTCACTAAAATGTTTACACGGTGGCGTTGAGAAACGGACAACTTATCGACTTTTCTTGTTTGTTTGAAGAAATATCTTGCAGAGAATTTGCTTGGTAAAAAAAGTTAGGTGTCTTCACTTCATTAGACCAATCATAGTGGTAAATAGCCGTTGTAGAACTTGCATTTGGGGGAACTAACCAAGCCCAATCACCCGTAACGGTTCTGCCGAATTTTTGCTCTCTTTCGACAAATTGCATGAACTGCTCACTAGCGGTATGGTGGTCCACGATAGTAGCGTTGGCTTTTTGAAAAGAGTGATAAACAGCCTCGTTTAGAACTAGCAAACTTTTATCTTTCCAAAAAGGAGAGGTCTTAAAGCAACCCATTTTCTGGGCAATAGTGGGGAGTAAATTGTACCGATTTTGGTCGCCAAAATTTCGAGTCGCTATTTCGTTGAGCATATACCAACCGTTGAAGGGTACCGTTGGGAAATCAATACCGCCGATGGATAACTTCATGTTTGATACAATGGGCAGTTTATACCATTTTAGGCCAAGGTCTGCTACCCAATCTAAAGTGGGATGTTCAATAGAGACTTCGGTGACTAAAGATTTAGGAAGTTCGTAATATTCAATTGGTTGCTGTCTAACTTGAAATACAACCGGTAAGATGTCGAAATGAGTTCCCTCTCCACTCCAACCGAGCGATTGACAGAATTTTGTAAACTCAAGATGCTTTGGGTCGCCAATAATTTGGCCATTGTCTAGTTGGTATCCAGCGTATTGAATCAGTGTATAGTTGAAGATGCGGAAAAGAGGACGAATATCTGGACGTTGGGAAGGAAAAATCGAAATAACACTTCTGACTTTATTGCCACTATCGGCGATAATTAAGTGATTACGAATTGCTCCAAGAAAAGCTGGTTTAGTGCGTACGTGTCTAAAATCTAATACTTTTAGTGTTTTCCAAAATAGCCGACCAACGCAACGATTACTATTGCGCCAAGCAAGCTTGGCGCCGAAAGTGAGTTCTTCTTGGGTGAGTTCGTAGGTGCCAGTTTGAGCAATCGCTGTGTGTACTTCACCTAATCTCTTAGTTAATTCCGTTTTTTGTGTCTCTTGATAAAATTGGGTCAAAAACTCGGTCGCCTCCCGTGAAGTATCTTTTTCAATTGTTGTCGCTATGTTCAATGGTAGATAATTTACTTAAACATTCTTTTTTCGTAACTACTTAGCACTCTTTTTTACCATAAAGTCCATACAGTCCATAAAGTTTTTTCGAGCGGTAGTATTGACTGTTTCGAGCAGTAGCATTGACTGTTTTGGCGTTTTCAATATAGAGTGGTAAGTAGTTACCTTTTTTCTTCAATAAAAATCAGAAATCTGGATGGTTGTTCTATGGTAGTATCAATTTTACAATCAGAGGAGATGATTTAACGGGGGATGCGTGAGGAAGTCATCAAATTAAATAAAATCATTTGTGTAGTTAAGGTCAAAATTGCTGGATGGCTGGATGGTTGTATTGTTATGGGGCCAAGTAATAATATAGCTATTTAACCATACAGCCATTACGCTAACTATAAGTTCAAATTCTGATTGTTTATACCTTTTCTATACCACCTCTACTTGATTACTTATTCCATGAAATTTTTCGTAAAGGTAGCTGACTTTTCTTCCACAAAATTTCCGTCGGGGCCAAAACGGTCTAAGACCAATTCTTCTTTTAAGTCCACTAAAAGTAGGCGAACTTCTTGGCCCGAATGCGGAACAATTACGGCCGCTGGATTTGACAAAGTTTTAATGCGATAGGCAGGAATATTTTGAGCGAGGAGATAGTTTCGAATCACTCTAGTCGGTGTTCTTACGATTTCTTTGGTTGCATTTTGCGGAAGGGCAGTAGGCAGAAGTCTTAACTTCAACGTTGGATTTTCTACCAAAATCCTTACTATCTCGTCCAATTGAGCAATGCTCAACTTTGTTAGTTTTAATTGGTCCGTACTCAAAGAAATTTGTCTGTTGAATAATGGATATTTGTTGGCTAACTTTGTTAGGTCTGGCTTTGTTAATCGGACAGAGGAAGGGGAATCAACCACCGAAGAAGCGATGTTATTCGTAATTACTTGTTTGCAAGTAAGATGCTCTGGTAGTTTTTCTAATGTTGATTTTCCCCCTTCGAAAGAGGTAAAATCTCCCCAAACGTACCGATAGATTTGGTATTCTTCTATTTGCATTTCAACGCTAGAAAAACCAGCGTATTTCCAGAAAGAGGACTACACGGGCGTGGTGAAAGCGGCAAGTTGGATGTGGTATTTGGCTTGTGAAAAGGTATTGGTACTTATCCCAAGCAAGGTGGCAAAGAGCCACAGCTTTGAATAAAAATTGCTCATAGTCTTTATTTTACATCTCTTGCAAATGTCTAAAAACAGTTGTTTGCAGTTGTTTTAAAGTCCCTAGTATAAAAAATTAGAGTAGTTCTGTTTGCTTGAGTTCTATCAGTATTTCGAAACCGAATTGTGTGTTTAGGTACTGTGTTGTAATGAAGATAGATGAGGTAGATATCTGGAGAGTAATTCCGCTTTTTTATAAAAATAGTTCAAATCGTACTAAAAGAAAAGTTTTCAACAGTTTAATTACGTATTTTTATTTTTTGCATACTAAGTTCTTTCAAGTTAATTACTCAAGTGCTATGGTATTTTGATTTTACGGTAGCATCGGTTTTGAAGAGAAAATACTTTTTTGAATAAGATTTTATCCCATTAGTGGACTGGCATAAGACCACAAGACCTAAGTAGTTACCTTTTAAGTTAGATTTTTGACCTATTACATTAGGAATTGACTTTTTTACTTTTTTATTTGGTTTCTTGGGACAACGGATACTTTTCTTGATGTTGACTTGGACAACGGATTTAGACGTTGACTTTCTGCCTATTTACTGCCACTGCTACTGCATCCGCTCATTGCAACTACTTACTGCCACTACCTTATTGCCACTGCCACTGCTTACTGCCACTGCCACTGCTTACTGCCACCGCCACTTTTACCACTGTTTTGCTTGGTAAGGGTAGCGAGTGACGTATTGTGATTTTACCAATTTAGTAATTTTGGCCTTTAACTCTTCAATATTTTCTTTATTGATGGCTGATACGAATACGTGGTCGCCTTCGTACCGCTTTTTTAAGTTATCGGTCAGTTCATCAAGAATTTCCGCCTTCGTTTCTTCGTCCAGAAAATCGTCAAAATTTCTTTCTCGGTATAAGTCCATTTTGTTGAAAACAAACAAAGTTGGCTTGTCAATGGCGTCCAAATCTTTGAGCGTTTGTTGGACGGTATTGATATGGTCTTCGTATTGTGTGTGGGCGATGTCCACCACGTGTAGTAGAATATCACTCTCTTTAGCTTCGTCGAGCGTCGATTTGAAACTTTCGACCAAATGGTGTGGCAATTTTCGAATAAACCCTACGGTGTCGGAAAGTAAAAAAGGCATTCTGTCAAAAACTACTTTTCGAACGGTGGTATCTAAAGTAGCAAAAAGTTTATCTTCGGCAAATACTTCGGATTTGCTCAATAAATTCATAATCGTGGACTTTCCTACGTTGGTGTAGCCAACCAAAGCTACTCGAATCATCTGACTTCTAGATTTTCGTCGAGTTACGTTTTGCTGGTCAATGACCTTTAGTTTGGCTTTGAGTTTGGAGATTTTATCGCGAATAATCCGTCTATCCGTTTCGATTTCCTTTTCCCCTGGTCCTCGCATTCCGATACCCCCACGCTGTCGCTCTAAGTGCGTCCAAAGTCCTCTCAATCTAGGTAGTAGATATTGCATTTGCGCCAATTCGACTTGCGTTTTAGCTTGTGCGGTTTGTGCCCGGCTAGCAAAAATATCGAGGATGAGCGTACTACGGTCGATGATTTTTACTTTTAAAAACTCTTCTAAAATACCAACTTGCTTACCCGATAAATCGTCGTCAAAAATGACCATTGAGATTTCTTCGTGGCTTTCCACGTAGTCGAATACTTCTTGAATTTTTCCCTTTCCAACGAAGGTGCGTCGGTCGGGGCTACGTAGTTTTTGAGTAAAACGCTTTAACGTTTTGGCGCCCGCCGTCATGGCCAAGAACTCCAATTCGTCCATATATTCTTCGACCTTTTCTTCGGTTTGGTGGCCGTGAATGACGCCTACCAAAACGGCATACTCCGTTTTTTTTAGTAGTCCTTTTCCTCGGTCTTGGTCGCCAACGTTCCAGTTATAATTTTCTGCCATGTATTTTTTTGATAGGGTTGGGCTGGTTTTAAAAAATCTACTTTAAGTGAATAGCTCGTCGGAGTAAAAAATCATCTGTGTGATTGTTACTAGTGGTTCAAGAACTAAGTAATTGACAGTTTAATCGAGTGTATTTTTTTGTTAGGCAAGGCATTTATTTTTTCAATAGCCGTTGCTATTTTAAAAATAAATAACGCAGCATAACGAAAAAAGACGCCGATTTAAACTATTAAGAATTTAGTTCTT
>JBCCQK010000194.1:0-13675 GCA_039024375.1 Bacteroidota bacterium | reverse complement strand
AAGTATTTCATGCGCTACGCAAAGCAAAAGTTCGGGGGAATTTATAAATGAGGTCAGTGACTGGTGATTAGTAATTAGTGACTAGATTAGACGTTGGCTAAACTGGTCACTTGTCACTAATTACCAGTCACTAATCACCAGTCACTAAACCATGCTCAAAATAAACGGAGAAAGGCACTGGAATCGGTTAATGGAAATGGCGCAAGTTGGCGCCACGCCTAAAGGAGGAGTTTGTCGAGTGGCACTAACGGAAGAAGACAGAATCGGTCGGGACTTATTCATTAAATGGTGCAAACAAGCGAACTGTACGGTCGAAATTGACCAAATGGGTAATATTTTTGCCCGTCGAGCAGGAAAGAATCCCGATTTGGCCCCCATTATGATGGGCAGTCATTTGGATAGCCAACCGACGGGTGGAAAATACGACGGTGTTTATGGCGTGTTGGCGGGCTTAGAAGTCATTGAAACGCTCAACGACCACCAAATAGACACCGAATATCCCATCGAAGTGGTTTCTTGGACCAACGAAGAAGGTGCTCGATTCGCGCCCGCTATGGTGAGTAGCGGCGTGTTGGCGGGCGTGTTTGAGTTGGCGTACGCTTATGATAGAACCGATAACGAAGGGAATAAATTGGGAGACGAACTGGACAAAATTGGTTATAAAGGTACGCTACCCGTTGGCAATCGCCCTTACACGGCTACTTTTGAAGTACACATCGAGCAGGGGCCCATTTTAGAAGCGGAAGCACTTTCGGTGGGTATCGTAACGGGCGTTCAAGGCATTCGCTGGTACGATTTGATTTTGACGGGAAAGGAAACCCACGCTGGGCCATCTCCCATGAGTTACCGCGTTGACCCCGTGAAAGGAGCGTTACCTATTTTACAGAAATTGTATGGACTAGCCGAGACCTTTGCACCCGACGCACGAGTGACGGTTGGGTATTTGACGGCAACGCCCGGCGTTAAAAATACGGTTCCTGGACAGCTAACCATATCGATTGATATTCGGCATCCCAACGAAGCGACCCTTACGGAAATGGACCGTTTGCTTCGACAAATCATTGCGGAAGAAATAGAAGATAGTCCAGTAGAAGCGGAATTGGTAGATGTTTGGTATTCACCACCTGTTATCTTCGCCGAAAAGTGTATCGACGCCGTCAGAAAAGCGACGCAAAAGCTAGGGATTCCCGCCAAAGAAATGGTCAGCGGGGCGGGACACGATGCCGTCTATGTCGCCAAAGTAGCACCAACGAGTATGATTTTTATTCCGTGTAAAGATGGATTGAGCCATAATGAGTTGGAAAGTGCGAAACGGGAAGATGTGATTGACGGGGCGAATGTGTTGTTGTACGCTGTATTGGAATTAGCTTTGTAGTACATTTTTGTAGCTAGTTGCTTTGATAGTGAGAAAGAGCGTAGTGAATTACACCTTATTTTTCCAATGCTCTATCATTTTTTCACATAGCTCTAGGGGCAACCAAGCGTTTACGCTCATTAGCAATTCTAGTTTATCGATAGCTACCGTTATGGTCAGAAGTTCACTTTGGGTAAACTGGTCTAGTAGCCATAAAATGCCATGAACCTCTAGGTCATTTTTATCGCACCATTTTCTTATCAATTTATCTCCTGTTAGTACCCTACTTTTTTGTTGATAGGCCAACCAAAGAATCGTTTGGTCGGAAAAAGACAATTTTCGACTGAAAGACAAGGATTGCAGGTCTTTTACTTCGCCATCCGTTAAGGTATGAATATGAAGCTTTTTTTGTTGAATAAAAATGGAAAGTTGGTCTCTTTGGGCGCTGTCACACTCTAGCATTACTTCTTTTGTCGTATGAATTGTTAAATTCAGTTCAAAGAGCAAAGGAAGTAATGCTAGTTCGTAGAGGTCGATAAAAATGTTAGCATCTGTTACAGCGATGTTCATGCTAGGCGTTGAAAGGTTGGTTCAATATTTTTCGGAAAGTGGCTAAATTGGTACCGTATAAATTCGCTGCTTTAGAAGTGGATATAATCTCCTCTACAACCCCTCGGTAAAGTAATTGCAGCATCCGATGTGATTGTTCTTTTCCTGCAAAATCTCCAGGCTCTTTCTTTCTCCATTTTCTGCGGGTAAATTCTCGCATTTTTTGCTGAAAAAGATAGTCAGAAATCAACCCCATTTGCTTACTTCGGTAGAGAATAGCCTGCATAGAAATACCGTATTGTTCTTTGATGGCCAGTAATTCTCCTACGTGTAAGCGTTGTCTTTTCCCTCCCAACTCTTGTTCCAACACCTCGGAAGGAATGAGCATCACACTAGCGAAATAATGACAAAATTTTTCTTTGGTCTTTTCGTCAATATCTATTGATATATCCAACAAAACATGGGCTAGTTCGTGCAGAGCAGTGAATCGTTTTCTGACCTTTTCCACTTCGGGATTATTATTAATAACAATGAGTGCCACCCCATCTGTATCTTTTATTTCGGCAGCCATACCACTAAAGCTACTTTTGGCAGCGACTTCAAATACCTTCAATCCAAAATCCTCTAGCATCTCTATGACGTTGGGTAGTGGATTTTCTCCTAGTTTCCAATGCTGGCGTAATTCCATTGCTGCCTTTTCTACATCATGGTAGGTATTTATTTTAATGTGCCCGATTGGGTTGTCGAAACGCTGTTCCTCTCCCAGTAATGTTTCCAACTCCAAGTACCGACCCAAGAAATCAGCAGAAGAAGATTCTATTCTATTTTGTTCCTTAATGGGCAATTTAGCTAATTTTCTAAATTCCACTTCCTGTAAAACGATAGCAGGACGATTAAAAAATTCGGGAGTTACCTCCAACGCCTCACATAAATGCAGCATGTTGTCACGAGTGGGTAACATTGCGCCATTTTCGTATTGACTAATAGATTGCCGACTGACTTTTCCACTAGTTAAGTCCACCAACTCACGAAGGGATAACCCTCGCATTTGCCGAGCAGACTTTAAGCGTTCTGGAAAATATTCTTTTATCATGTTGAGGTATATTTAAGGGATTCAAATAATAGGAATTCACTAAATATATTCATGGTCTTGCGAAATTGTAAATAAGGAGAAATATTTTTACGTATATTTTTTTGATTAACAAATACTTAAGATAAATACCACTAATGATTATTGACAAATTTATAAAAAAAAATTGATTTGTCAATAATTTTCCTTTATTTTTGTATAAGTAAAGACATAAAAAAACAGAGATGAATACGGTGAAATTATTGCAACAGACGAATGTATTTTTTGGGGAGGAAGCACCACATAGTTTACCTCCTGATTTAGTAACTAAAATTTTCAATAATCATGGCATGTCCAAGAGATACCAGTCGGTATCACATCAAAAGAGGTAATCAAATTCTTCATCGAGGAATTACAAACGACCTCGACCGCAGGCATGGTGAACACCGCCGCCGTTACGGTAACGATGTAACCATCACTAAGATTGGCTCTAAAGTTTGTAGATTGACCGCTCTTAAATGGGAGCGAGATGGAGGCAAACGTATATGAGGCACACACTAGCATTGAATGAAGTATAAAAGGGATTACTACTTTTGTAGCATCCCTTTTATTTTTTCTACTAAAACGTCCGTTTCTCTGCGTTCTACAAATAAGAGGAAGTCATCTTGGACGCATTAATTCAATTACCCATTTTAATAATCAAACAATTCCAACCATTTAGCCACCAATTCAACTATCTTTAAGCACTCATTTGATATGAGTTTATTCGTATGCTTTACACATACTTGTCCAATCATAACCTCTTCATATGACTTTCGCACATCGACAACTCCTCAACGCCAAAACGCTCGCGTTCTTAGAAAAAGAGCAGCAACTATTCATCAATAACGAATGGGTGACGCCCGCCAATCGACGAACGTTTGAGAGTCGAAACCCCGCCGATGGTACGTTGTTGGCGACCTTACCGCAAGCCGAAAAAGTGGACGTAGATGCGGCCGTTTCCGCCGCTCGACAAGTATTTGGTGGTAGCTGGTCGGCCTATACGCCCGCTCAAAGAGCGCAATTGATGTGGCGATTAGCTGACTTGATTGAACGAGATTTGGCCATTTTCCAACAGTTGGAAACGTTGGACAATGGCAAGCCATTGGACAAGGCAGCCTACGACATCAACGGCGTCATTAATCATTTTCGGTACTATTCTGGATGGGCGACGAAAATTGAAGGTAGTAGTATTCCCGTCGGAAATGATAAATTGGTGTACACTCGAAAGGAACCACTCGGTGTAGTTGGCCTAATCGTACCTTGGAATTTTCCGTTGATGATTGCCGCTTGGAAGCTAGCCCCTGCCCTAGCCTGTGGCAATTGTTGTGTGCTAAAACCAGCAGAACAGACTTCCTTAACGGCCTTATACTTGGGTAACTTAATCATCGAAGCGGGCTTTCCGCCGGGTGTCGTCAATATACTGACGGGCGATGGCCCCACCACTGGCGATGCCATTACCCGTCATCCTGATATTGATAAAGTGAGTTTTACGGGGTCAACGGCCGTCGGTCGAAAAATTATGTCGGCGGCGGCGGAAAGCAATTTGAAAGCGGTAAGTTTAGAGTTAGGAGGTAAGTCCCCCAACGTCATTTTTGCGGATGCCAACCTAGAATCCGTTCTAGAAAGCGTGCACTGGTGCAGCTTTTACAATACGGGGCAAGAATGTACACTTGGTTCCCGACTCTACGTCGAGCGCCCCATTTACGAACAGGTCGTTCAGCATTTGAAAGCGAGCGCCGAAGATTTAACGGTTGGGGTTGGTTTATCTAGTCCCGATTTAGGACCAATGGTTAGTGAGCAGCAATTAAACACTGTTTTAAAATACATTGAAAAGGGACAGCAGGAAGGTGCCGAACTGGTATCGGGCGGTCAGCGACTCAATGGTGATTTGGCCAACGGTTACTTTTTACCACCCACCATTTTTGCCCACGAAAACGACCAATTGACCATTGTGCAAGAAGAGATATTTGGACCAGTCGTGGCCATTTCCTCCTTCGATTCTTTCGACGAAATTGTTGCCCGTGCGAACGATACGAAATACGGCTTAGCGGCCGCCGTTTGGACAAAGGATATTTCCAAAGGTCACCGCTTTGCACACGCCGTCGACGCAGGTACGGTTTGGATAAATGGCTACGATATGTTCGACCCCGCCGTGCCGTTCGGTGGATTCAAGCAGAGTGGCATTGGTAAAGAAATGGGGAAAAGTGCGATTGACCTCTACACTAAAGAAAAGGCGATTTGGGTAGATTTGTAAATAGAAGGTGGAGCACACTTTCAAAGTGTACCCCACCTTCGACTTCGAAGAATACCAACTATTTATCTGACGCTCTAAATAGTATTTTCTATTTTTTTTGAGGTGTACATCGAGCGTCCAGCATCTAGCGTCCAGTCTCACAAATAACGCTCTTCCACAATACCACAATGATGACTATCGTGACCAATCAGCTTAAACCCAATCGCACGAACCGATATGGACAAGCCACTAGCCACGCCAGTGCTTGTCAACATATCAGTATCGAAACTTTGGAGTAACAGTCGAGTACTTCTTCGGGTAATATGGTACTCTTCCAATAAATTGTTCATCGTTCTTCGGTTGGCCAAAGCCATTTGTCCGTAGTCGTCGGGTTCAAACCCAGATAAATGCGCCGTTTCCTTTCTGGCAAATCGCAACGCTCGGTAGGCAAAAATGCGTTCAACGTCGATTAGGTGTTGTAAGACGTCTTTCGGTGTCCACTTCCCCACCTCGTAGCGATATTCGTGTTTCTCTTCGGGAATATTTTTAAAAAATTGGATAGTTCGTTGGGTAGAAGCGTCAAGTGCCTCGAAGAACTCCACGCTTTTAGGAACTAGCCTTAGATAATAGGCCGTGTATTCGTCGTACTCCGCTTCTTGAATGTCTTGAATGTACATTTTTTATTTTTTTGAGGTGTTTAGGAAGTCTTGATAATGCTTAGTTTTCGACGCTGAGGGACGCTGTTTGAAATTATGAATTTTTATGTTTCCCACTTTATCGTATTCAGTTTGATAGAAAAGAACATAACAAAAAACATAACCGAAGCAGCGTCCCTCAGCGTCAAAAAGAACTTCGCAAACACTTAATTTTTTTATGATAACGACCACTCAATCCTTTCCACCTCTAAGCCCTTCAACCTCTCCGCCTTCCCCTCTAAAACTCCCGATTAATCCGCCCCAATTCGGACTTCGACAACTTCTTTTCTCGAAAGTTCTGCACACCCAATTTTCCAAAATCCCAATTGAGCGCCAGTTTGACGTAGTGCCAATCACCTTCGGACAAATAACTAAAATTGCTTTGGTTAAAAGCGGCCGTTCCTCGGAATTTATAGGTATCCAAAATATCGTTGCCCCAAAGATTTACCCGCAAGTGATTATTGAAAAAAGAGCGACTCAAACCGAGGTGTAAGTAGGAAATCGGGCGGTCTCGATAAATGCCGTCCACTCTCGGCGAAGTGTAGCTGTATAGGACGTCAAATTTAATGCTAGCGGGCAATTGGAAAGATTGATGCGTCTGCAAATAATAGCCCGCTTGATGGTTCCTTAGTTGTTGCTCAATGTCCGCTACGTAATGCGTTTCGGAACGCACGCCGAGCGTCGTGTAGGAAGAATACCAACCTCTTTGGATGGGAAAAGAAACGGTCGCCGACCATAAATCTACACGGTCGATATTTTCTCGAACGAAGGCGAAAACGTTCGGATTATTAATATCTTCCACTTGGATAATGGTGTTGATTTTATCTTTGGTATAAGAATAGTTGATATCGAACGAAAGTGTTTTGTAGGTTACGTTCGCAGACAAAGTATGGGTATATTCGGGAACCAAATTGGCATTTCCCCGCAAAGACACCAACGAATCTACGTAAAACACAAAAGGATTTAGGTCTTGAAAAGCGGGACGTTGGATTCGATAATTATAGTTGAGCGTTGCATTGGTGTTAGGAGAAAAAGTTTTGTGAACAGAAACGGATGGAAAAAGGTCGATGTAATTCCTTTCGAACAACTTTCCATTTTCCGAAGCGGTGGAGGCACCGTTGGTTTTAGTCCATTCCGTACGCAAGCCGATGGTTGTTTTAACCGTTTTGGTAGGAATGACCAACTGAGAATAGGCCGCCATAACGTTTTCGTCGTAATCGTAGTCGCTGCTAAAATTAGGGTCAGCTATCAAATCACCGCCTTCTTGTTCTCGCTTAAAAGTCAATAAACTTTTGTTCGTTACGTAAGCGTTTTTGAGGCCACTGCTCCATTTTGTACCATTTTGAAAATGGGCGTTCCAATCTGCTTGCAACGTAAAAAGGTCAATGTCATTGGTATTAAACGTTTGCCGACTCAAGGTCGAAAAATCATCCCGTTGTAGTAGCGTTTGGTCGATGTTTTCGAGGCGTTCCAGTTGATAATCCGAATACTGCCCCGAGACTAAAAAGTTTGACCCTAAAGTGTCTAATGTGCGTTCGTAAAATAGGCTTACCACGTTGTTTTGCTGGCTATAAGGCCCCGTTATTTTCGTATTCAAACGAAATACATTTTTGCCGTTTTGGTCATATATGTTTTGATTCAGAGCATCTTTTTCCGCATCCAGCATACTTCCCGTATATTGCAAACCAATTTTACTATTCCCGTCTAGTTGATAGCTCGTTCGAAAATTATAATCGTGCAGCAAAATATCTCTAGCGTAATACAGTCGGTTGTCCACTTCGGTCGGTTCGCCCTGGTTATCAAAAGTTCTAAAATAGTGTTCTCGTCCCCCTCTAATGTAGGGGCGAATACCGTAGCTAGCTTGAAACATCATTTTGTCCGCCCGAAAATAGGTGTTAGCTTTGAAGTAAGAGCGAAAATATTTGTGTTGGGCGATTTCTTGGGTTAAGCCAATCTTGAAGCCTTCCAGGGTTTTGGATTTCGTAATAATATTGATGACGGCCTGCCCCGTCGCATCGTATTTAGCCGAGGGGTTTTCGATAATTTCGATTTCCTTGATGTCCACCGAAGATAGGGTGTTTAAAATCTGGGAAGACGTTACTTGCTGACCGTCCAAATAAATCAAGGCGGCCCCTTTTCCAATGACCGAAATACCACCACCGCTATTCGTCACCACTTTAGGGGAGTTTCGTAACACGTCCATCGCAGTTCCTACACTACTCAAAGCAGTATTAGCAACACTCACCACGACGTTCTGTCCTCTTTTTTGGTACAATTGCTTTTGAGCAATCACTTCTACACCTTTCAACAGCGTAGTTTTCAATCGAATATTGGGTAATTCTATCTTCGCTTGTTTCGTTTTATTTTCTAATAGTTGATAAAATTCTTCGTAGCCCAATGCGGATATTTTTAGCAGGTAGGTGGTCGCTTCTACTTCAGCAATCGTAAATTGTCCATCTACAATTATTTCTCCTTTGACCAAGGTCGAATCCGTTGGAGACAACAGTAGTACATTGCCGATTTCTAAAGGTTGATTTTGTTCGTTCACAACCGTTCCCGATATTTCGACGGTCGTTGCCTGTGTTTGAAAAAAAGTGGAACACAAGATTAATACTAAAGTCATCTTGTTTCGAAAATCGGTCATCCGCATGGCGTATATTTTGAAAGGTGAAAATATTTTTGATAATTACCCTACAAATGTATATCTTAACTGGTCTCTAATTATAGTCCGCTTTTTATTTACTTTAGATACCGGTTTCCATGTTACCTTTTAAAACTATTCTGCCACTAGACCGACAATTACGGACACCACTCTACTTGCAGATTTCTAATGCCTTTATTCAAAAAATTACACAGGGAGTTATTCCAGTTGGGTTAAAATTGCCAGGTGGAAGAAAATTATCGGAGTTATTGGAGGTGAGTCGAAGGACGGCCATGTTGGCCTACGAGGAATTGGAAGCGCAGGGATGGATAGTTATCAAACCGAATCAAGGTACGTTTATTAGTTCGGAAATTCCCATTAGTCGAAATCGAAATTTGCCTATTGAGAACACTGTGAAGCCATTGTCTAAAAGTCATTTTGGTTTAAATGACGAACTCGATTTTTTGGATTATTACGCACCACCTAATTTGCGACAGATTAAGTACGTTTTTGATACAGGTTATCCCGATGTGCGACTGGCGCCATTAAAGGAATTATCCCAGAGTATGGGTCGAGTACTGATGAGCAAGCAGAACCCCAAAATCATGAACTATGCGGCCGATTTCAACGGACATATTCAATTGCGGCAAGCGGTCGTACAATACTTAGCCGAGTCGAGGGGGATTAATATTGGCTTGGACAATTTGATTATTACCCGAGGTAGTTTGATGGCTTTTTCTAGTATTTTTAAAGTACTATTGACGCCGGGCGATAAGGTCATTGTTGGAGACGTTAGCTTTCGGGTGGCCAAAGATATTATTCGGATTGCCCAAGGTCAATTAGTCCCTGTTCCCGTAGATGAACACGGAATGGACATTGACGCCATCGAAAAAATTTGTCAACAGCAAACCATTCGAGCGGTATTCGTCATGCCGCATCACCATCAACCTACTACCGTTTCGTTGACCGCCGCCCGCAGAGTTAAACTACTGCAACTCGCCGAAACCTATCGCTTTGCCATTGTGGAAGACGACTACGACTACGATTTTCACTATGCGAGTAGTCCGATTTTACCCATGGCCAGTTCGGACCACCACGGCGTTGTCCTCTACGTTGGTTCGTTCAGCAAAACGGTAGCGCCTGGCCTGCGCTTAGGATTCATCGTAGCCCCAACTGATTTTGTCAAAGAATTATCTCGATTGAGTCGTTTTTTGGATTGTCACGGAAATACGGCTTTAGAAAAAGCGATGGCTTCGCTTTTTAAGGAAGGGATTATTCGTCGCCATTTGAAAAAATCGTTGAAAATTTATCGGCAGCGGAGAGATTTGTTTTGTGCTTTATTGCAGGAAAAAATTGGGGCGTACGTGCAATTTGAAGTACCAGAAGGTGGATTAGCGGCTTGGGTGACTTTTAATTCAAAAATTCCATTGGCGGAACTTCGAGAAGTGGCCGTCTCCAAAGGATTATTGATTTCTAGGTCAGTTTTTCAAGATGGTAATGGCCAGTCGCTCAATGCAATTCGGATGGGTTTTGCTTCTTTAAACGAGGAAGAGTTGGTAGCGGCAGTGGATGTTTTGCAGCATGCTATTCGAGTGATTTTATCGGATAAGTGATAGTTGGTGCGTTCTTTTTGACACTGAGAGGACGCTGCTTCGGTTATATTTTTTATTATGTTCATATTGATGGTCAAAATCAACTGTAAATCTTGAGCAAAAAGCCAAACAACCGTTGTGAGAACAAAAAAATGATACTGTAAAAATTATTTCATGCTTTTTCGGGGGATTCATTTTTTTGCACCATGGCAACACCAAATCTTGAAAAAGTAATACCCAGGACAAAAAACGGCCAAGCTACATTTGAGAACATTTGTCCATCACTGAAAATTTCTATTAATCCTACAATAAATAAGGCAATACCCATCACAGATAACACGCCCCCTATCAATTTTTTTCCCTTAGTTTTCATGTTAGGGAGTTCGCAAAAAATAACCTACGCATCTTTCTGAAAATTTGAATTTTCTCTTCGTTGATTTTTTTCTAAAATAACCCGCTATTCTTCGAAAAAATCGCCTTGATAAAATCCAAATTTTCTACGAAATCTTGCGTAGTTTATTTATTTCCTCATCCCTTACTAATTTTTCCATAAAACGAACCATGAGAATACTTGTTCAACGGCCACGTGATTAGACCTAACTGAACAAGTCAAGCTTATTTTTTACCATTACCCCTCCGCCGCTAATTTATCGTTTAACATCCGCAGTACCTCTTTTTTATCCGCCACCGTTTTCCCACTTTTATTATACCATTTTTTCAAGTCTGGATAGTCCTTTAAAGCAACCGCTAGGTAGTCTCGATTGAGTTCAGAGACCAATCCTGTCTTAGTATTTAGTACAAATCCTTTGGTTTTATTGGAGGCCAATGCACCAATCAATCCAAAGGCCAACGCAGCTCCCGTATCACTTACTCGGTCTTCGAAATAGTAATAAGTTCCAGTATAGTGCGCCTTTACAAAATGCGGTTGGTAAGAGTACTGAATAGCACTCAGATAGAAGTCTTTTCCATCGTAAAAACCGAAAAGGTCTTTCGCTTTTTTACCGTCCGATTTATTGGTAACAATTGCCCAATCGGGGTTTTTCTTGTTTGGACGTACCTCATACACTTCATTAAGGACTGGTTTACGCTGGGTAAAACTTGAAAAAGAGGGGTAAAAGCCTTTTTTTAAAGGCTGGGACGGGTCAAATGCTACCAATTCGATGCTTTCGGCTTCGACGGGTTGTCGTCCCCAACTGTCAGCAAATTGTTCTAGGCAAATAGTAATGGCTTGCAGGATGCGTTCGTCGTGTTTTTTCGTTACATCAGCACCATTTTGTTCCACCTCCGCAAAAAAAGTACCCCAACTACGAAGGGTGTCGGCCGTCATAAACTCAATACTGACCTCCGCTTTACCGAACTCTTTCCAAGCGGTCGTTCGTTCCGAAATGTACAGCTTTTTAACATTGGCCACAACGGGTACCGTATTTTTAGCTGGTAGCAGTCGTTGGAAGGTTTTCGTCAAATGCAATTCTAAAGGTTCGCTGAACACGGCGTCCAAACGCTTATTAGCTAAACCTTTCTGCACAAAGCCGATAGTTTGTTGATTCATTCGGCTATCCACAACTGATTCGATGTGAAAGGCTCGGTCGAAAAAGGAAAGTTGGGAAGGTTCAAGCGTAACTTTGTAGGTTTTTTGCGCCCACAGCGCAGCGGTAAGTAAAATAAACAAACAAGTCAAACTGGTTCGCATGAGATTAAATCGTTTATAACAGTTAGCAAGTGATTGATAAAAAATAAGCACTAGCTGTTTAACGAGACAGTTTGTTGCTTGTTATGGTTTTCGAATAGATTAACTTTTAGATGTCTCTTTTTGTAAAAAAGTAGCAGATTTCAATGAGTACAAAACGTAACATAGCTATGACTTGATTTGTAGTGTTAGAATCAAAACGATTATAATCAAAGAAAGTCCAAAAAGACCGCCATACAGTTGAAAAGGTTGACTAAATTCGTAACCAACGTAGGTTACACAACACTGGTACAGAAAGACCGCAATAATTGGTAAAGTGGGAATGGGTTTCACCTTCGGTGTAGATTTCAGTACGGCAATGTTTAGTAGTCCAATGATAATGAAGGAAGCGCCCATCATAAAACTTACGATTCCCCACGTCTTCCACAACGGCTGTGCCGTTCCTAAAATGAGGAATTCTTTCTGCAAATAGGTTCTTATTTCGGGGTTAATTAGTTCCTTAAAGTGTACGCCCGTGTGTAATGCGCCGATGACAATTGGAAATATACTACCGACAAGCAAAAAAAGGATTCTTGTTACTTTTTTCATAATATTTATTGTGAATCGTTAAATTATGTTCCTACCTCCAAGAAAAGTGAAAAAATAAATTTACATTTTCAAAAATTTTAACTTATTGATTGTCAATACTTTTAGATTTTGGATTTGTAATTTTACATTTTCCTTACTCGTTTTAATCGCTCTAGAGTAACGTGTCTTTCCCGTTCATTTTTCACCACTTCTAGCGCTTTATTGAACATAGTAATGGCTTGCTGTACAGCGGCTAATCTAGTAGGAATCTCCTCTTCAGCGAGCATTTGTAGTTCTTGAATGGTTTGCCGTAATTTGTCTTTTGTTCGAAATAGTCGTTTATTGATACTCTACACACGGCTATGAATGATAATAATTTCAATTTTGAATAGCAGCCACCACTTGCGACTCGGTCACTTTTTTCAACAAGTCCATCCCTTGCTGATTGGTGGCTTCCATTTCTTTGCGAAGACCGATTAGTTTACCGATTATATTGACGAGAAATTTTAACTCGGTAGTGAACGTTTGGGTGACGACAGTCCCGTTTCCCTCATCGGCCAATTCGTACGAAAAGATAGACTGTCCTTCGAAAGGTACTTCTACGTTACATTCGAATGTTAAGCGATTGGCTTCGTTCAACTCGATTAACGCCATCGACCCTTTGCTTTCTTCGGCGGCTCCTTCCCAGAAAAAGGTTGCTCCGACAGTACCATCGGTGCCTTTGACGGAAGTAATTTGTTCAGGGTCTTGCACTTTGTAAGGCGACCAATCGGTGTATCGTTCGAGGTGGCGAATTTGGTCATAAACGGTTGTTAGGTCAGCGTCGATAAATTTAGTCAATTTAATTTCGATGTGCCGTTCGGCCGTCACTCCTAAAAAAATAATGGCTGCTAAAACGGTTGCTAAAACAAGAAAAATTGCATTGGAAGTTGTCATGATAGTTTGTTTAAAGTTAATAAAATAATTTATACACCCCCATGACTACTGAACTTTCAAGAATCGCACAACCGACTCCATATTTTTTAAAAAAATAAACTTATTTACTTTCCAAAGCCCTTTTTTTAAAGAAAACCATAAAATAAAAAGTCTATTTTTAGACTATAATTTACTGAATATCAATACTTTTTAGATATTTAATTTGTAGTTTTACATTTTTAAGTCATCCAAAGAAAATAAATTTAATTTTTAATAAAACTTTCTCTCTGTCAAAATTAATATGGAACAGAGAAAAAATAAATTGACATTT
>JBCCQK010000193.1:0-13705 GCA_039024375.1 Bacteroidota bacterium | reverse complement strand
CTTGCCTTTGTCATTCGTTAACAAAATTACGGTTTTTGATGTCATAAAATAGTCTTTTTATAGATATATGTCAATTAACGATACAGTGGTAGCCTTGAAGAAACTAATAACAAACAACTGATTCTTACTATCATGTCAATGTTACCTTTCTTGATTTAGTGACACATTAGTTAATAGACAAAATCACTGACGTGTTTCCATTTTATTTAGGGAATACCTACTTTGCTTAGAGACCAACGTCACTTTATCCAAACATCCCCTCCTCCACCAACTCACAAATAATATGCCCCACCAAAATATGCGCCTCTTGAATCCGAGGCGTATCCGTCGAAGGAATTTTAATTAGATAATCGCACAAATCGACCATTTGTCCACCGCTTTTACCCGTTAAACCGATGGTCAGCAGTCCCCGTTCTTTAGCCGCTTCGATGGCTTTTAGGATGTTGTCGGAGTGGCCAGAGGTGGAAATAGCGAAGAGGGCATCTCCTGCCCTACCCTTCGCCCGTATCGCTCGGGCGTAGATTTCGGTAAAATCGTAGTCGTTGCCGACGGCGGTGACGAAACTGGAATTGGTGTGGAGGGCTTCGGCAAATAGCGGGGGTCGGTCTAGGTAGAAGCGACCCGATAATTCGGCAGCGAGGTGTTGAGCGTCGGCGGCGCTACCGCCATTGCCGCAAAAAAGGACTTTGCCTTCGTTTTTGAAAATATAGGTCAGTTCTTTGGCGATGTTGGCGACGGCTTTAATAATGGGTTCGTTATCAATAATTTGCAGCTTTAGAAGAACGGATTGTTTGAGGGTTTCTTTGATTTGTTGCTGCATGGTTGGTGGTTTTTTATTTTTTTAGTTTAAGCGCAGAAGCCTTTTCGAGCGTTAGTTCGCTTTTTTTACCATAAAGTTCATGGAGTTCATAGAGTACATAAAGTTTTTACGAGCGCAGCTTGGTTGATTGGTAATTGTACATTGCTAATTGCTCAATACGCAAAGTAGCACCTTTGTGGCAATTTAGGTCGATAATTGGTCAATAACTTATCAATAACTTTTTGAAAGGGGAAAACTGTTCATTTGGGATAACCAAAATAAAATTTCTCCGTATAGGTATTTCAGCGTAACGCAGTCAGTAAATGGCTGTTCAATATTTGAAAAATTTGGTGACGTAGTATTCAATTTGTACAGAGTAAGTTACGACTTCAATAGCTAGGCGGTAGATACCTTCCAGCACTTGAAGTGCTGGAAGGTCTTTCTGCATCTTCCCATAACAACGAACTAATCACAAATCACTAGTCACCAATCACTAATCACTACAAATCTAAACTTATGAAAATTCACTTAGTGTCCGGTGGATGTGGTTTTGTTGGCCGAAATATGGTCAAGCGCTTATTTAACACGACGAATGATACCATTTTATTTGTCGATAATTTATTGGTGGGAACGCATCCTTCTACTTGGTTGGAAGCGGAGAAAGTGGCCGACAACGAGGATATTGAGGTCTTTGGCCAAGAAGGACGCTTGTTGTTTTTGAACGAAGATTTCCGTCGATTACTGACGTACATGACGGATAATCCTCGCTATATTCAAGAGAAATACGATTTAGATTTTGAGCGATTTACGGACGTTTTCCACTTTGCCGCCATCGTCGGTGGTCGAGCGATGATTGACGGTGACCCGATGAAAGTAGCCTTAGATTTGTCCATCGACGCCGAATTTTTCTACTGGATTACGCGTCATAAGCCCGAGCGAGTATTATACCCAAGTTCGAGTGCGGCCTATCCCGTGGATAAGCAAACCGAAGCGGGCGCTATCGCTTTGAGCGAATCAGATATTGATTTCAAAAATATGGGACAACCCGATATGACCTACGGTTGGTCAAAGTTGACGGGCGAATATTTGGCGCACATTGCCGCTAAGTACTACGGCGTATCAGTAACTTGTATTCGACCGTTCTCTGGCTACGGCGAAGACCAAGATTTGACGTATCCAATTCCAGCCATTGCCGCTAGAATTGCTCGCCGAGAGAACCCCGTTGAAGTGTGGGGAACGGGCAAGCAAGGTCGAGACTTCGTGCACATCGACGACGTACTGGATTGTATCTTCGTTGGTATGGAGACCATCACCGACGGTTCGGCTTTCAATATCGGTCGAGGTCAATTAACTTCTTTTATCGAAATTATTCATACACTTTGCGAAATTGCTGGTTACGAACCCGAAATTAAGCAATTACTTGATAAGCCCGTCGGCGTTCACTCTCGCTATTGCAACATGGACTACGTGAAGGAGAAATTGGGCTGGGAAGCGAAAATCGGTCTGAAAGAAGGCATGACTCGTATCTACGAAGCGGCTTTGGAACGGGAACGAGCGGCGGAAGTCGTATGACTGTTGAATGTTTTTTATGATTTGGGGTGTTAGTTGTTGGTTATTTGTTATTTGTTATTCGTTTAGACGTTGACAACTCGAATAACAACTAATAATGAATGTACCAAAATATTTTGTGTAGTGATTTGGAAGTTGTATGTTAGAGTTGGAATAAAATAACTCAACTACTATGGAAAATCAAAAATACACAGACCTTACGGTGTATAAGGAATGCCGAAGGCTTAGAATAGCCGTTTCCGAAGTCATAAAAACTAAGTTCCCACCTTCTGAAAGATTTTTACTGACCGCACAATTACTAGATGCTTCCCGTTCAATTACGGCGAATATTGCTGAAGGGCATGGTCGCTATTACTATCAAGATAATATTCGGTTTTGCCGTATAGCACGAGGTTCGTTGGAAGAGACACTGGAACATCTAGTAACTGCTTATGATGAAAAATACGTTTCTGCCGATTTCTTGAAAGGTTTTAAACAAAAGCACGAAGCATGTATCATGCTATTGAATGGTTACATTAGATACTTGAGAAAGTCCAAGCGAGGAAAAGCCGATGATGAAAATTGAGTTCCTTGGGATTGGTCAACGTCAAAACGAATAACAAATAACGAATAACAAATGACTAAGATAGTCTGTTTCGGCCCCGGCCCAAAGTTCAAAGGAGGAATTTCGAATTATAATACCTCATTGGCGAAAGCCTTTGACAAGATGAAGGACGTCGATGTGACGATTGTGTCCTGGACGCAGCAGTACCCTGCGATTATTCCACGGGAGTTTGTGGACAAGACCAGTAAGACGGACTTTTTGGAAGGGACGAAGATTAAAGTGAAATACATCACGAATTATAATAATCCATTGTCTTGGACGGAGACGTATCGATTTATCAAGGAATTAAAGCCCGATAAAGTAATTTTTCAGTGGGCGATTGCGATACAGGGAATTCCGTTGGGACGGATTGCTCGAATGTTGCGCAAAAATACGGACATTGAAGTCATTTTTGATTTACATTTTGTGATTCAGAAGGAAAGCAGTTCGTTGGACAAGAAATTTACGGCTTACGGGATTCAACCTGCGCATACCTACTTGACCCACGCTTATAAAACGGTGGACGAACTGCGGGAATTATATCCCCAAAAGCAATTTGTGGTCAACGAAACGGGAAAACGGGCAACCAATGGGCAGCAAACGGTGATAAAGTTGTACCACCCCATTTACGATTTGTTCCAGCCCGACCCACAGTTTGACGTAGCCGCTTTTAAGCAAGAACATGGATTGAAAAAGAATGTCTTTTTGTTCTTTGGGTTCATCCGAAAATATAAGGGCTTGCACCACGCCATTCGAGCGTTCAAAAAAGTGGCGGACCAACGAGACGATGTTTCTCTAGTCATTTGTGGAGAGTCGTTCTGGAAAACGTTAGACCAGAATAAATTATCCACCAAAATTAAAAAAGCCTTATTCGGTGCTGCCAAAAGTATCTTTTTAAAGAGCAAGGACAACGAAGGGGACTATCGACCATTACAATTGGTAAAGGAATTGGGTTTGGAGAATAAAACGCTCATTCGCAACGAATTTATCGCTAACGAAGACGTGAATAAGTTTTTTCAGATTAGCGATGCCGTGTTGTTATTTTACGAATATGCCACTCCGTCGGGCGTAGAGTCCTTGAGCTATAATTTCAAAATGCCCATCTTGGCCACCAAAGTGGGTCACTTTCCCGAAACGATTCAGCACGGTTTCAACGGCTATTTAGCAGAGGCCGAAGACACCGATTCGATGGCACAACAGATGTTACGGTTTTTGGAACAACCCATTGATAGAGACAACGTTGAGGCAACCACGAAAAAAATGAGTTGGGAGAATTACGCCAACGCTATTTTGGGGAAGGGGAAGCAGTTGTCTGACCAAAAGGCAGCGGAAATGGTTGTAGAGTCTTGATAGTTTTCTTATCCTTCTTTTCTCCACTAGCAATAGGAGGTTCGACTCTGGAGAGTCGAGATACATTACGACCTTGGAGAGTCGAGGTACGTTATTATTCCTGTCCAATCTTGAACAATGACCGTCCATTTTCGGACATTAAAGGTCAGCTTAATCTACCAAATCATTTTTTAAACAACTCACTATCAGCACTTTATTTCTTTGGCACACGCCTTGATTTTCCGTAAGATGTTGTTCCACTTTTCTTACAATTTTCAATGATGCTAAAGAATAATAGCCGACTTATCCTACGGACTCTACGCAAGCAATCTTCCTTTACGCTTATCCACATTACAGGATTGACCTTGGGGCTAACTTGTTGTTTGCTCATTTATCTATTCATCCAACACGAAAGAAGTTTTGATACTTTTTACAGCAAGGCCGACCGCATTTACAAGGTTTGTCAAATTGACCACGAATCAACGGGGCTGAATTATTCGGGTGGCACCCCCTACCCAACGGCACCTGCCATACGGACAGATATGCCCGGTTTGGAGCAAGTCGCACGCATTCATCACCACAGTGAGTCCCTAATAAAACTAGCCAACGGACAAAAATTTAGTGTAGATGATATTATCTACGCCGAACCCGAACTGACGAAAATTTTCGATTTACCCGTCGTAAATGGTGATTTACAGACTACATTAACTCAACCTAATCAAGCGGCCATTACCGAAACGCTCGCCGAAAGGTTATTTGGTGCCGAAAATCCAGTAGGTCAGGTCATTAGAATCGACAATAAGATTGAGGTAACGATTAGTAGTTTGATGAAGGATAATCCCGCCAATAGCAGTTTGTTGGGGCAATTATACGTGTCTTACGAGTCGTTTAGCGAAGAATTTTTGGGTTTTCCCATCGACAATTGGGGACTATCGGTTGGAGGCGTGACGTTTATTTTGATTGATGAAAGAGAAAGTATCGAAACTTACGAAGCGCAATTACCCCAATTTGTAGAAAAATATATGTCCGACGACGAAGCGATTACCAAGGAATTATATTTACAACCGTTGAAGGACTTTCACTTTGAAGCCGCCTACTCCAATCCTTTAACCAACCGCACCATCAAACCGCTTTATCTGTGGATTTTTGGTAGCATTGGTGTTTTTATTTTACTGATTGCCATTTTCAATTTTGTTAACCTATCTACCGTGCAGGCCTTAAAGCGTTCGAAAGAATCGGGCGTTCGAAAAGTATTGGGTGCAGACAAAGGGCAATTGGTAGGGCAAATCTTGGGGGAAGCACTCGTTTTGACCTCCCTTTCGGGTGTCTTGGCGGCCGTTTTGAGTCAAATTTCGCTCTCTTTCATCAACGAATTATTAGATAAAAAAATTAGCGATACCCTATTTTACGAGCCTACTTTGTGGCTATTTCTCTTAGGTACGGTTTTACTAGTTGGTCTATTATCAGGAATTTATCCTGCCCTAAGTTTTGCTAATTTTCAACCGATGAAAGTGCTCAAATCCAGAACCACGGCGGGCAATCGCAACACCTTGTGGATACGACGCACATTGGTAGTCACGCAGTTTGTTATCACGATTGCGCTCATTATTGGCACTTTAATCGTTTCTCAACAACTTCAATTTCTAAAAAATAAGGATTTAGGGTTTAGCAAAGAGGCCATCATAAATATAGCGATGCCCGAAAGAGACCATTTTGACCGTTTGCGTACCCAATGGTTACAAAATCCCAATGTAGAAAAAGTGTCCTTTAATATCGGCGCCCCGACTTCATTAAATGATATCAATACCACTTTTTACCAAGAGGGAAAACAGGCTTCCGAATCGCATCGGATTGCCCTAAAGACGGTTGACCATGCTTACTTTGACACCTATGGCTTAAAATTAGTCGCTGGTCGTTGGGTAACTGAAGAAGAGGAGAGGCAGGCAACTAATCCGAGCATTGACCTAAAAGACCGCAAATACGCCTATGTTGTCAATGAAAAACTGACTAAACAACTTGGATTTACCCACCCTGAAGAAATTCTAGGGAAGAAATTAGTTACTGCCGTAGCGGGTATTACTGCCGAAGTAGTCGGTGTGGTCAAAGATTTTAATACGTCTTCTCTACACGAAGAAATTATGCCTACACTATTGATGAATTTTCCTTATTTGTATTACGAAGCGGGATTAAAAATTAAAACGGAGAACTTAGGAGAAACCTTAGCACACGTGGAAAAAGTATGGTCGGACCAATTCCCCAATGCACTATTCGAACACAAATTCCTCGACGAAAGCATTGCAGAAATGTACGAAAGCGAAGGGCAAATTTTTAATCTTTTCCAAATTTTTGCGGGTATCGCGATTCTCATTGCTTGCTTGGGACTTTGGGGCTTAATTAATTTCGTGACGCAGCAACGGACGAAAGAAATTGGCGTTCGCAAGATTATCGGCGCATCCGTTTCCAATATCGTTTTCCTATTATCGAAAGACTTTTTGCTACTAATTTTTATTGCTGCTATTATTGCTACTCCAATTGCTTGGTACGGCATGAACGAATGGTTGCAAAACTTTGCGTATGCAACCCCGTTAGCGTGGTGGGTGTTTGTACTGGCGTTAACCATCACGATTTTGATTACGTTCTTAACGATTGGTTTTCAGTCGTTTAAAGCGGCGACGAGGAATCCTGTGACGTCCTTGCGGACGGAGTGATTAAGGAAGAAATAAGTAGAATTAAACTTATTAACGAATTACTGAAAGAGGAAAGGGTGCTTAATTTTTACTTTGGCAAATGTGGATTTGGTCAATCCTTTTTAGCTTTGACTCTTATTTTCTGTTTCCATTAAATCCTCCAAATCAAATAATAAAATTGGAAGAAATTCAACTTTTGTGTTCCACAATATTTTAGGATTCACTTTGTAATAATCGTGAACTAAAACGTGCCGCATTCCTTGAATTTTCTTCCACTCGATTTTTGACCATGCTTTTTTAAGTTCTGGTGTAATGTGGTAGGCCGCTTCTCCTATTACCTCAAAGTTCTTTTCAACAGCATCTTTTACTAATTCATTTTCACAAAATGATTTGGCGTCTAAATCTTTAGTGTATGCAAAAATTTTATTAATACTACGAATCATATGACTAACCCTTTCAAGGTCAGTGGGTTTAGCTGGCATAGACTAAGACTTTTTCTTTTTGTATATTACTTTTTATAGATGATAATTCTTGCCCTTCTTCTACTAAATCTATTGCTCTACCAGTCTTGTCTGACAGCTCTTCTCTCATTTGAACAATGTCTAATAAGGTAATCTTATTGGGTTTTTTAAAGACAACTAAAATATCTATATCACTATCTAAACTTACCGAGGAGTTTCTAGCGAATGAACCGAATACATAGGCTCTTTCAATGGGCTTATCAGAAAAATAATCTTTAATCGAGGCAAAAATTTTATCCTTGCTTTTATCCGTTTGTGTACCCTGCCCCTCCTTTCTTATTCTTCTTTTAACGGTACTTAGGATTTCGTCTGCAAATTCATATTTACGAATTTGATAATAAATATTTTCGCTTAGGTACTTCGCAATCAATTCTTTGTAAGAAACACGATATAACTTTGCTAAATCTTTGATTATTCTTTCTGGTGCTTTCCGCTCGTTTTTTTCTATCTTACTCAACAAGATTGAGCTATAGCCAATTTCACTCCCTACGTACTTGAGGGAATAATTCCTAGTCAATCTCAATTCTTTTAATTTTTCTCCGAATGTCTGTGATTTCATACAAATTTTTGAATAAAGATAGCGCTTTTTATTGTTTTATGAGACGTCTAAATAGAAAGGTTTACCATCCCAACGTACCGTTCTTCAATCTTTTTAACACTGAAATAGGCATACTGAAACATCCCAATAGTAGCAACGATGGATAGAACCGTCCAAACAGCAATGATAACTGCCAAAGGTCTGGTCATGGTTTCCTCTTGCAGGCAAAAGGTTAAAGCAACATGAAAGAAAATTAATACGTGTCCAACCGTGCTGATAATTGTTTTGACTTCCAAGTAGGTTCGCATCATCTTTCGTTTAACAATCAACCAATAATAGTAAACAAATATACCTGCAAAAAACAATCCACCAAACAGCATTCGGGTAAACAATAATGGATTGGGCACCTGATTTAGTAATTGATAGACCGGTAACATTGCCAAAAGGGTCAAGAAAATTCTGGGCGGCGTCAAAAAGGATTGCACATAGTTTCGGACATTTCGGAGAATTTGCTTTTCGACCGCATCTTGCTTCTCTTGCTCTAATTTTCCAAAACCAAAAATACCGAACTCGGCGTAAGTTTGGTCAAGTGCTTCTTGAAAAGAAAGATTCGGATTTTGGGTTATTTTCACTTCAATCGCCGAGGCTAGGTGGTCCACTAGTTCAATCTGTACATCTAAGTGGCGTACTCGATGTTGTTGGGTGAAGTCGAAAAGTTGCTGGATGTCACTTTTAGATAATTCTTTCATTTTTACAGATGGATTTGGAGTTAAGCAATTTTAGGATTAATGAGTTGCTGCATGGTCTGCAGAAACTGCTCCATTTCTGACAATTTGTTGGCCAATTCTTTATTCCCCGCTTCCGTCAACGCATAGTATTTCCGCATACGGTTTTTTACCTGCTCGAACTCAACTTGTAAATGCCCTCCCGCTTCCAATTTGTGCAGGGCGGGGTACAAAGCGCCTTCGGTTATCTGTAATTCTCCTTGGGTCAACTCCTTTACTTTTTGAGTAATTTCGTAACCGTACATTCGACCATTATCGCCCAGCATTTTAAGGATGATGGTACTTAAAGAACCACGATATAGTTTTTTGTTCGACATAAATAGTTGCAAGAATTGAATTAGTGAAGGAATGAATTGAGTACTCACAATCAGTGATGAAGGAATACCTAAAATTCTTAGGCAAATATACCAAAGAATATTAGGCATTGTCAAGTATTAACCGTCCAACCTCGAACAATCATTGTCCATTTTCGGACACTTTTTAGAGAAAAATCAAACTACTTTTTAGACAACCAACACGCTATCAATTAGTTACAAACGTGGCATTTTGCTTTTTGTATAATTTTAATATTCCATTATTTACAAAAAAAGGAGAAAATATGTCACACATCGCCATTCCAATTCCGCCCGGTAGCGGAAAGCAAGACATCGAAATCGAGATGACCATCAATGGACAAAAACAGCAATTACACTATCGAGTAGAGGTATTCTATTGGGAAGACTGCGAAATTCCCGTTGTTAACCGAGTCGAGTGCATTAAAAATATGCTGTCAGGCTACGACGAAGACTGGATGATTTATTTCATCGGTGACCCTAACGAGCATTACGTACCGATTACTTTTATCAAAAAAGAAGATTGGGCGAGAAAGAAACAAATGATGGCGGCTAGTGGCAGCTAATTTATTCAAAAAGTCAGCTATTTAGCACTAGTTTTTATCATAAAGTCTATATAGCTTATAAAGTCCATAAAGTTTTTTTCGAGCGGTAGCATTGACTATTTTACTCTTTCTAAATGTTTCTGATGTGAATGGTAGGTAGTTACTCGAAAAGTTAACTACCTTTACGGAAATTGCTATTTGCCAATAAAATAGAAGTAATGAAAAACCTATATTTCTGCTGCCTACTAGCACCCGTGTTTCTCCTATTTAGCTGCCAATCTAGTACTGAATCTACCACCGCAAAAGTCACTGCTAGCATGGATAAAGCCATCAATAAACCCGCCAATTTAGAAAAGCAACTTCGCCACGTGGTACTATTTAAGTTTAAAGAAGGGACGGCCGAAGCAGACATCAAAAGAGTAGAAACTGCTTTTTCTGACCTACCCAACAAAATCAAAGAAATTAAGGCCTACGAGTGGGGAACTAATAATAGCCCCGAAGGCTTAGACAAAGGTTTTACTCACTGTTTTTTTGTGACCTTCAGCAACGAAGCCGACCGAGCGGTCTATCTCCCCCACCCTGACCATCAGGCCTTTGTGGAAGTTTTAAAGCCGCATTTAGATGATGTTTTAGTATTGGATTATTGGGCAAACTGAGTTGTACTTACAAACGAATTGTAAATTTTCCAATTAAAAGAAACTAAATACATAACTCCTCTGTTTAAACGGCTGAAAAATGCCTTTGACATGAGACGATTTTTACCAATTTTATTCAGCACATTGCTATTCTGCACGTTATCAACCAGCCTTTTTAGCTGGAATGACGACAGAGAAAACCAAAAAAAGTATAGTGTTCAAATCAAAAAAGCGAGTGAATCTATTCGATTGGATGGTGTTCCTGACGAACCATCTTGGGTAAATGCCGACGTTGGCACCAATTTCACCCAAAAAACGCCCAAGCCTGGAACCAAAGCGGTCTTACACACGGAGTTCCGACTCACCTACGACGATAATTTTCTTTATATTTCCGCCGTTTGTATGGACAGTACCAACCATATTGTTTCAACGCTCAAACGAGATATTGGCTTTTGGGACGACGATGCCGTCGGCGTTATATTGGACCCACTGAACGAAGCGACAACGGGATTTATGTTTGGTACAACCACGGCGGGGGTACAAACCGATGTGTTACTGGGAGGAGGAACTGGTATTGACCAATACGGACAGGAGTGGGACAACCGTTGGTACGTCGAAACCCATATTTCTCACGACCGATGGACGATGGAAATGGCCATTCCTTTCAAAACGCTGCGCTACGAAGCAGGTCGAACCACTTGGGGTATTAACTTTTTTCGCAATGACAAAAAGAACAATCGGCAAGATTCTTGGGCAGCCGTTCCACGCCAGTTTTGGTTTATAGATTTGGGCTATACGGGGCGGATGGAATGGGACGCAGCTCCTAAAAAAGTAAACGGCAATATCTCAGTCATCCCCTATGTAAATGCCAATACGGCCAAAGATTTTGAAGATAATGGTACTACAACCAACGGGTTCGACGTAGGATTGGACGCCAAAATTGCTTTGAGTCCTTCTTTGAATTTGGACTTGACGGTGAATCCAGACTTTTCGCAAGTCGAGGTGGACCAGCAAGTGACCAACCTCACCCGATTCAGCATATTTCTACCCGAACGACGGACTTTTTTCATTGAAAACAGTGATATATTTTCCAGTTTTGGCATTCCGCCTGCTCGGCCTTTTTTCTCTCGACGGATTGGTTTAGATGGCAACGGGCAAGCAGTTCCTATTGCTTTTGGCGCCCGACTCACTGGAAATGTCACTAGCAGCACGAGAATTGGCCTAATGAATGTTCAAACCAAGGCCAATGACGACCAATTGGGCCAGAATTACACCGCCGCTTCGTTCGACCAAAGAGTGTTTGGTCGCTCCAGCATCAAAGGGTTATTTGTTAATCGGCAGGCTTACGGAGATGGCGAATTTGTGGGCGACGATTACAACCGAAATGCTAGTTTGGAGTTCAACTATAATAGTGCGGATGGGGTATGGCAAGGTTGGTCGGGTTATCACAAGAGTTACAAATCGGGTATTTCTGGGGGGGATAACACCTTTTCGTCCGTAGGTGGCGGTTACAACGGTCAAATTTTCAACGGTGCGGTGGATTGGTCACACATTGGGACCGAATACTTCGCCGATGTCGGTTTTGTTAACTTTTTAGATAACTACGACGCAGTTCGGGATACAACCATTCGACAGGGCGTCAACCTAATTTACGTACCACTTTCCTTTACTTTCATTCCCAAAAAAGAAGGCAGCCGCATCAACGAACACGGTTTGGTATTCGAATCCTTTACGCAACTAGACCCTGATTTCGATTTGTTGGAGCGCAACACGGAAATGGGCTACTACTTTGAATTTAAAAACAGTAGTGGCTTTTATTTCGGCGGCACCAATACCGTTACTGACTTGCGCTTTCCCTTTTCCTTCACCGATAGCACTCCTTTACCCAAAGGACGCTATTCCGCCAACCGTTTCACTATCGGCTACAATACAGATAACCGAAAAAAGCTATTCGCCGAATTGGAGCTCAGTACGGGTGGTTTCTACAATGGCCAACTGCATCGCTTAGAATCGGAATTCAATTACCGACAACAACCGTGGGGCAATTTTGGTCTCAACGTCGAATACAACCAACTATCTTTCCCCGACGAATTTGGCGAAACCACCATCTGGGCCTTTAGTCCTAAAATCGAAATTAATTTCCACCGAAACCTTTTTTGGACGACTTTCCTACAGTACAATACTCAAGCGGACAATTTTAACATTAACAGTCGTTTTCAGTGGCGCTTTGCGCCGATGTCGGATATTTTCTTGGTGTGGACGGATAATTATGCGGTGGAGCAGTTTGGGATAAAGAATCGGGCTTTGGTGTTGAAGGTGAGTTATTGGATAGTGGTGTAAATTATTTAAGAAATGGTCATACCTTCCAATTTAAATCCTTGCATGAAACATCTAACCTTATATAATCGTTTTAACCTCTGATTTTTGGGGTTTTGCGCAATTTTTTACAAAGAAAAATCAGAAATTTCCGACTTTTCAGTGGCGAAGCTATCAAAATAAAAAAAGATAAAGTGTACATTATCAGCGATTTAACCACTCAAATAGCAATCAAATAACATTCAGGCTGTTCACTTCATTAAAGTCCCATAAACGGTTTTCGTCAAGATATGCCAAACTCGGATATTTTCCACTTTCAAAGAAGTTGGTCAACCATTATTTCCATTAAAAAAATCACATTTGAGTTTACTGGGAAATAACGTTTACGTTAATGCGGTAAGAAATATCAATAACCTCCTCGACGCAGACCACAAAAAGCAGTCAACGTGGATGTTTGCATTGCTTTTGGTCAATGCTTGCTTCGATGTAATTGGATTTGCAGCGATATTTCCGTTGGTAGATGCGGCTTCAAACTTTAGTAATATACAGGAGAAAGGTTATTTACGTTTTTTATATGAATTATTTGGAGTAAGCGATGAGGTTACATTTTTGTTTATCTTATCTATCTGCGTTTTCCTTGCTTTGTTATTAAAAAATATTCTAAGTCTAGCCATTCTATACGTTCAGACTAAATTTATTTATGACATCGCACTAAGATTGAGTCAAAAACAATTCCATCATTACTATCAGAAAGGCTATCTTAACATCCAAGAAGATGATTCGGGCAAAAAGACTTATAAACTAGTTACCCTCCCAAATATATTTGCTTCGAACTATTTCCTTCAAACCTTAGCATTTACTACAGAAATAGTCATTTTGGGAATTATCTTACTCAGTATTCTATTTTTCCAACCGACTTTAGCACTAGTCTTGGGAATGACAGTTGGTCCAACTTTATTAATCATCTACAAGTGGACAAAAGTGCGCGTCAGAGTCATAGGAGAGAAAAAAAACATCCTCTATCCCAAAAGCTATGCTAAGTCTTTGGGATAGAGGATGTTTTTTT
>JBCCQK010000192.1:0-13727 GCA_039024375.1 Bacteroidota bacterium | reverse complement strand
CGAAGATTCCCTGAAGGAATCTCCCTCTTCCAGCTACCTATTTAAGCCGTCGCCAAATCAGCCAAAGCTGGCGCCTGTGGAAAATCGACCGCCACTTTGGTCAATCCGTGCGCATAATTAGTGAACGTGATAGCCGTCACCGCCGCTAGTAGGTCAATCAATGCCTTTTCGTTGAAGCCTTGGTCGAAGAACGCCTGTACGTATTGGTCATCCGCCTTGCCCCGGTTTTCGGTAATGTTGGCGGCTAATTGGGTAATAGCTCGTAGTCTTGGGTCAGCGATAGTTCTAGCTCTTAGTTCGATGATTTCCGCTTCGGTAAATCCCGCCATTTTGCTCAAAGCTGTATGCGCTGCTAGGCAATAAGTGCAACCGTTCACTTCGGAAACGGCTAGGTCAATCGCTTCTCTTTCTTTTTTGGTAAAGCTATTACCACCCGCTTGGCTACTGAAAGTCAAAAAGTTAGCTAAGGCGTCGCCCGAATGGCCAATCACAGCGTATAGATTAGGGACGGTACCAAGTTGCTTTTGTAGGTTATCAAAAATACCTTGTGCTTTAGCATCGACTTGGTCTCTGGTTGGAACTTGAATGAAGTTTGACATGATTTTTAAATTTTATGAATCGGTGATTTAATTAAATTGACAGGGCAAAGATGCAGGCATTATCGACCTAAAAGAATGGACAAAAGTTCCTCGGAGTTGGACAATGGTGGTTTTGGTAGAAATTTTGGGCGCTTTGACAGGAAAAGAGAATAGAATAGGAGGAAATTATATAAGAAATGCGATAAAAAAAGAAAGCCGTAAAAAAGAAATGCGTAGGTTCATTCTGCTTTCAGAAATACGTTGATTGATTGGGAAACTAGTTATTTAGAGTTGAAAAAACGGGAATTTGTTTTGCATTGGCTATTTTATCATTGGTTCATGCCTGCTTATACCAATACTTGAAATATCAGACTAGGCCTTCTCATTAAACGCTCTCAGTTTATCAATTCTGAAGTAAGCATAGAAACTTAAGATAATTGCGGCAGAAGATACTAAGGTCATTACGGTGCCGGGTACAAAATTTACAAACCCGCCCAAATCCATGAACAAAAAATAACCTAAATCGGCCAATCCGCCCGTTATAGCTGCGAGAAATATAGCGTTTTTATTGTGTTTCCAAATGTAAAATGCACAGATAAGGGTAACCCAGCCAATCCAAAATAAGTTGAAGCCGTGTTGTCCAATTATTGCCCCGGAAGCGGCAGAATCATTCGATTGAATTATTTCCCCTCTTTTTACTATTATCTCTTTCAATTTAGTTTCGTTTTATAGTAGACCCAAAGCACTTACCTCTCTTTTCTACTTTCCCGAATCCTACTCAACGGTGCTAGCGCCTAGCTGTGTAAATAAATTCTCAAAAACCACAGAAAAACGAGGGAACCTACAAAAGCAGCAATCATAAACCCAATTTTTACGTAAGAAATCGGCTTCTGCCCACCCGCTCGGCCCGTTTGGCCGTTGATGGTAAAATGATAGATTTTGTCCATGTATTCGTAAGAACAAATCCAAATAGGTAGCAGAATGTGCTTGAAAGTCAAGCCAGATTTGGTACTATTGATGTGCAGATTGCGCTGTTCGTCGCCCCCCAGTTGCGCAGCGCACATGTTACGTATTTTTTGGTCCATGATGGCATCGGCCCTAACGTAGCCTTCTTGCACATCGACGCTATATACCTCCGCTTCCCAATCCACCATCAGTCGAGGGTCAAAATTGACGACTTCGTTGGTGTTGAAAGGCAGAATTTTATTCATGTGCCGTTGTTGCAAACCGCCCGAAGCGACCACTTGAATATCGTCAAAGAAGTGACTTAGGTGTCCCGAACCACTTCGCCATTGAATATTTTGCGTCACCGCCTGCTGCAACTGGCCACTTCGACTAGTCGTTGGACGAGGTTCCACTCTCGTCCCCGCTTCCCCACTCCACGTCGATTCGGTCTGCGCATCGTAGGTCCAAAAAGGGATGTAAATCCCGTGTAGGCTGTCCATTTTGGCCAATCGTTTCAACTTACTTGGGTGGAAGGCGCCCTGTTTTATCCATTTCTCGAAGGCCTTTTGCGCCTCTGCTCTCGATACGTAAAAAGGAATAATGCCCTGTGGTTTGAAATATTGCTGTTCGAAGGCTTCTGTATTTACTTTGATGGACCCACAAAATCCACAACTAATTTTTACCTTTTGGGCATCTACCATGAAGTGAGCCCCGCAATTCTGACAATCAATAACTTTTTTCCCCCAATCGTCCGCGGTATATTTGGGAGCCTTGGCAATGGCATCTTCCAATGCTTGTTCCACCACTTGGTCGTTCGTTTTATCCACCTCTTCTTGATAGCCACAATGATTACAAGTAATCTTTTTCTTCTCGGCGGAATACCGTAGTTGTGACCCGCAGGATGGGCAGGGTAAATAGTGGGCTTTAGTAGATTTTGTGGACAAGTTTTCTTCCATACGCTTTATTCGGTTCACGGTTCACGGTGTTGCGGTACACGGTTTACCTCACGAAAAATTTTATATAGCTCGAAATTGCATGAAGCTCTAAAATAAGTCTTCTTTTTTCGACCAATGCTTACAGATTTTAGGCATTCAAACGGGATAAGGCGCCTCTCCGAACGACTCGGAATGATAGCCTTTAGCCCCAATCAATTCGGACAGTGGACTTCGATAGGCTTTTTCATCGTGTAAACGATTCAAGATGTAGCCGAAATCGTACTTCGGTTGCCACCCTAATTCTGTTCTTGCTAATTGATTGACATAGACTCGGCCGATAGTAGGAAACATATTCCAGCCTTGGGCTCGATATACTTCTTCGAAAATCGGGTATTTTCGTTGCAATACTTTAACGGCATCTATTTGCAAATCTACTAAGTCTAACTCATCAAAAGGCGTCGTTGCGCTGATGATGTATTTTCCAAAACCAATGATAGGTGCTTTTCGAACAGCTAATACATGTGCATCTACGACATCTTGGATGTCCACTCGACGGTGCGTAAACTCGTTCACTTTGATATTCGCATCTTCATACTGATTTCTGAGCTTTGGATTATCATCTACCTCCGCAAAGAAGCGGGATGTTCGTAGAATTAGACAGGGCAAGTTGTGATTGCGGTGAAACAGTTGACACAGTTGCTCGGCGGCCACTTTGGTCACGCCGTAAATATTTTTAGGAATAGGCGTCAAATCTTCCGTCACCCAAACCGCTTGCTTTTGCTGCGTGGGCTGCATCGCATCGCCAAAAGTACTGGTCGTGCTGGTAAAAACGAATGCCTTTACGTTTTGTCGGTTAGCCGCCTCTAACAAATTCAACGTCCCCGAGATATTCGTATCAATAAACGACTGCTTGGAATGAGTAACGACGTGAGGTTTGTGTAACGTAGCCGTGTGTAATATCGCCTCTACACCCGACATACACTTTTCCACAAAAGTAGCATCCTTCAAATCTCCTACATATTTCGTAATCGGACTCGCTAAAATATCGGTTCCAACCACTTCGTGTTTCGTAGTTTTTAAATGCCGAATTAAAGCTTCGCCTAAATGTCCGTTACTACCCGTTACTAAAATTTTCATAGAAAAATAAGTTTTTACAAGGCCGTCCAAACAATACCCCCATATTTATGGGGTATATTTTTCTTGTTGTAATATCTACATTTGTATTATCTCTCAATTTTCATAGATTTACAATAATACAAAATGCTCGTACAAAGCCCTAGACAAAAGTTCCGAAAAAATCGGTTCCATAACAACACAAAAAATATGATTTCTGAGACGCTTTCCATTTTGATTGTGGAAGACGATTTGTCCTTTGCCATCGAACTAGATATGTTAGTGAGAGAATTAGGGTACAACGTAGCAAGTAGGGTGGATAATTCGGCCGAAGCACTAGAAATGATTTTGACTCAATCGCCCGATTTCATTTTGATGGACATTGACATTAAGGGTCGATTGACGGGTATTGAAATTGCGGAGAAGATAAGCCACTTGCCGATTCCCGTTCTATTCATCACCAGTTTTGGCCAAGAGGATTTTTACCAAAAGGCTAAATTGACCAATTTTGTGGGCTATTTGGTCAAACCTATCAATAAATACTCTCTACGGTCGGCGTTAGACTTGGCTTTTCAAAAAATTTATAGCACTCCCGACCGAGCCATACAACCGACCGAGGCTTCTATGTCAACTGGAGAAAGTATTTCGGCAAAAGAAACTTCGCCGTTGAAAGATTATCTTTTCTTTAAAAAGAAAGGTGTTTTTCAAAGAGTTAAAATCGAAGACATTTGCAGTGTAGAAGCGAACAGCGACTACTGTTTAGTTCATACAGAAAAGGGAGACTACATCGCCTCTCAACGACTTTCCCAAATGGAAACGCTTTTGCGAGCTCGTCCCTTTATGCGCATCCACCGAAGTTTTATCATTAACCTAAAAAAAATTGAAAGCGTTGACCCAGTAGATAATTTTGTGATGATTAAGGGAAAATCTATCTCAATCAGTCGCAGCAAAAAAGATACGCTCTTGCAGCAATTGAATATGATTAAATAATACGAGTTGCGAGGAGTTGTATAAAAAGGGTATAAATGAAAAAAGTGTGTTACAAATTAATAGAAATGTAACACACTCTAATTATTTACAGGTAAGGACTTTTACCCAACCCAAAAAAGATAAATTTGCCAACTTTTAATTGGATGCGTTCACCATTCACCTGCCGTGTCGTACCATTCACGGAAGGTGGCTTGCCATTCACCGAATAATTCAACCAGGCAAATCAAAAATGATTAAATTCGCAAAATCAAATCTACGCGTCAGTGGTTCGAGTTACGAACACAATTCGCTGTCAGCGCAAAGATTTGGGAATTGGCGCTCTGTCTAACTAGTCACTAGTCAACTGATTACTAATCACTACACTAGCTATTTTGAATCCTTACCAAATCCTTTTTTACCTTTTTTTATTGGCCACGATTGGCCTTGTGGCTGCTTTCCTTTGGTATGTTCGAACCACAAGAACAAAAATAGATAATCAAGAAAAGTCTTTACGACACCTACAAGAAGTACAAGACCGACTTTCTCTGGTATTGGGACAAGAATTACGCAAACCCATCTTAACTTTCCGAGGACTCTCTAGGAAAATAGATTTTTTGCTGGACGCCGAAGAATACATAGTGTTAAGCAAACTTGGCGGACAGTTAGAGGCAGAAGCAGTCAAACTAACTTTGCTTTGTGAAAACGTGCTGAGTTGGTCGCAAATCCACGAAGGCAGCGCTCCTTACCAACTTAAGCCTATTGCTGTCAAAGATATTCTCTACACGATTGAATCTATTTACCAGCCACTTGCGTCGCAAAAAAATATTTTATTACAAACGAAGTTAGATACTGCCGCTCACGTCAGCGCAGATTTCGATTCGCTCATGTTGATTTTGAAAAATTTAATGCAGGAAGCTTTACAAACCGTTCCCGAAAAAGAGACTATCCTTTTAGACGTACAATCTCATGCCAATACCATTTTATTTCAATTAAAATACCCCGTTTCGCCTTCTTTTTGCAATATTTCATCTTTGTCCGTTGTCGAAGCAAAACCCACCGACTTGGCACCTCAGAAATTACACACATTGTTGTCCCTCAATCGGGCTCAATTACAACGTAATCAATTGGAAGAGTTGACGCATATTCAGGTGCAATTTCCGAGGGCGTAAAGATAACTTGACTACTTATTACCTAGTCTTTTTTACCACAAAGGTATGGAGTACATAGAGCACACAAAGTTTTTTTTTCGAGCGTAGTTTGGCCTAGTGATGCTTAATACTTTGTGTACATTACATAAAAGAAAGCTATTCTATATTAAGTAATAGCATTTCTTGTCTATTCTAGGCTTTTGGACTTGAGGTGTGTCAATATCATAAATCTGACTTCTGACAATAAAATGGTCTTACCTCTGACCTCTCTTTTCAATACTTCTCGTACGTAAAAGATTTATGAATAATTTTCCACTGCCCACCTTCTTTTAGCAGTAATAAATAATCGGTATAAAGCCTTTTTCTAGCGGGCATATCCACCTCTACTTTGGCCATCGCCGCATCGTTTACGTAATCGACCGAAATAATTTTTCCAATCCGATTGCTCTTAACCCCTTTTTTGACGTTGCCCACATATCCTTGTCCCGACCACGCCGTAATCTTATCATCTTTAACAAAATAGAGATTTAAGTCTGGATGAAAGGTCTTTTTCAAGCGGTCGGGTTCGCCATTTGCGGTGCCTTCGATGTAATCCATGATGGCGGCATTGATGTTGTCCAATTCGGTTTGGGCAAAAGTAAGGGCGTTACTCGCTACAACTAGCAGTGCTAATACAGTCCATTTTTTCATGTTGATGAAATTTTTGATGGGTGATTAAAAGCGTAAAGGAGCGAGGTTTTTTTAGAATTTTAGTGAAATAAGCCTCTTCGGGTGTCCGATATTATAATATTGCACTAAAAACAACTACTTATGAAAGTCATCGCCATCTCCGACACCCACGGTCAGCACCGCCAAGTCCAGCTCCCTCCAGGCGATATGCTCATTCATGCAGGAGACGTTTCCGTGCGCGGCACTGAATCCGAAGTGATGGATTTTTTGCAATGGTTCGACCGCCAAGACTTTCGGTACAAAATATTCATTGCGGGCAACCACGATTTCTTTTTTGAACAGCGTTCGGCTACCGAAATTGAAGCATTGATTCCCGACGGTGTTACCTATCTAAACGATAGTGGATTGACGACCATCGAAGGTATTAAGGTGTGGGGTTCTCCCATCACGCCCCGCTTCGGCGATTGGGCATTCAATCGCAATCGAGGAGCAGATATTGACCAACATTGGCTAAAAATTCCCGAAGACACGGATATTCTCGTCACGCACGGGCCACCCAAAGGCATTTTGGACTACACGATTTACGGTATTAAAGCTGGGTGCGAAATGTTAAAAATACGTATCGACGAAGTGCAGCCAAAATACTGTATTTTTGGCCACATTCACGAAGCGGCAGGACAAGTGCAAAAAAATAATATTCATTTTATCAATGCGAGTGTTGTAAATTTGCAGTATTTCGTAGTGCATTTACCGACGGTTTTTGAGATTGGGGGATGAGGTTGGAGAGTAGATTCGTGAACGAACTGCCCCGATTGGAAACTTGTAGCTATGGTGGTTGTTTGTTATTTGTTATTAGTCTAGACGTTGATAGCCAACATCTAAGCTTATAATGGGTAGTCCGATAAAAAATTGATACAAAAGTGGGGGATACTTTGTAAGTATCCCCCACTTTTGGTACTAAAACTAAAATTCTGGCAAAAAATATTTATAACAAAGGGTGGAGAGTTCGAAAGGCGTATTGGACGGCGTTCAAAGTCGTATGGAGTTATCTTTGGTTGAAGCTAAAAAGTAAAGTTTTTGGTAAGAAATACTACGAAAAGCGAGTCCTCGATTTGCATTTCAAAAATGCCGAAATCGTCAAAAATGCGATTCTCGAACTACAAGGTTTATTCATTAAAGTAGGACAGTTATTGTCCATTTTGACCAACTTTTTACCCGAAGCCTTTCAAAAACCCCTCGAAGACCTACAAGATAAAATTCCCGCACGCCCCTATTCCGAAATCGAACAACGCATTCGGTCCGAATTAGGAGATTCGCCCAAGAATCTATTTGCTACTTTTAGTGAAACGCCCATTGCTGCGGCTTCCATTGGGCAAGCGCACCGAGCCACCCTTTTCGACGGACAAGAAGTAGTCGTCAAAGTGCAACACCAGAACATCGAAAAAATTGCCGAGGTTGATTTAACCGTTATGGAAAAATTGACCCGATTGGCGGCTCGTTTCTACGAAATCAAAGGGATGGAATACGCCTACACGCAGGTACGGCAGATGATTGAAGAGGAATTAGATTTTCGGCAAGAGGCTAAAGCGATGCAAATCGTTAAACACAACCTCCGCGACGAACCGCTTTTCGAAATCCCCGAATTGCACGAAGCCCTTTCCAGTGAACGGGTAATGACCACCACTTTTTACGAAGGCGTCAAAATCAGTGAAACGGAGCAAATCGAAGCGTGGGGGATTGATGGTCGAGATTTGGCTAATCGTCTCACACACGCTTACTGCGTGATGGTCTTCGAAGACGGCTTTTACCACGCTGACCCGCATCCAGGCAATATTTTGGTACAAGAAGATGGCACACTAGTCTTGATAGATTTTGGCGCAACGGCCACTTTAGAACCTAACACTCGGATTGGCTTATTAGAACTACTCGAAGCGGCCGCCAAAAATAATACGGAGGGGATTATTGACGCCCTAAAAAAACTAGGTTTCATCGCCGACGAACGCCAAGCGGAACGCATTTCGGAAAGAGTGATTGAAGCCTTTCGCAACTTTCTGCAAAATGAAGTAAAATTTGAGGGATTGAGTCTCAAAGACGTAAAAGTGGACCCATTTAACAACAGTTTGTTCAATCTCTCGACACAAATTGGTTTTAAAAATTTGGCGAATACTGTTCAAGTGCCTAAAGATTATGTGTTGCTCAATCGCATGGTGACCCTCTTGTTGGGTATCTGCAATACGTTGGATATTCACACCAATCCATTGGAAGTCGTTCAACCCTTTTTTAAGAAATTTATCCTCGGCGAACGGGGCGATTTTGTCAAATACGCTACGGACTTGGTGCAGAAATCACTGGCCAATCTACTTTCACTACCGAGTGATTTGCGCAAAACCTTAAAAAAAGTACAGCGAGGAGAAATCGAAGTACAGGTGGTTGGTCAACGAGAGAAAACGATGATTTTACTACTTTTGGGACAGCAGCTTCTGCTGACCATTTTGCTCATTGCCACGGCCACCTTTGGCTGGATTTTTTATCAACAACAAGAACAACGCTTACTTAGATATGCAGGATGGATAGCGGCCTTATTGGTCTTTTTACTTTTTCGGTCGATACGCAAAGCGAGGCGCATTCGACAGCAATTGCAGATATGATTAGTTTAATAGACAGGATTTACAGGATTTACAGGATTTTGATTAGTACTAAACAAGCATAAAAAAGAAGCGCTGCCAAGATTGACAACGCTTTTTATCAAAACTCACGAAAATTTTTGTTAGTTATTAGTGACTAGTTTAGATGTTGACGGGACTGGCTTCTGGATGCTAGATACTGGATGCTAGATACTAATAACTAACTCAATTCTGGAATAATACCAAATTGAGACAAATGATAATCAATATGTTTCAAGTGTAGCTTTAGCCATTGCTTAGTGGAAATATTTCCCAAGAAGGCGTGCGGAGTCTTTTTGTTAGGGTTTTCTTTGCAATAATCAATGTATTTGTAGTAGCTTTTTTTGAGGGCTCGCTTCGACCTGTCCATTGTTTCGTTGCGCAGTTTGGGTGGTGCTTTGGTAAAATTGATTTGCGGGAATACCGTCCGCCATGGATTGGGCTGCTCTAAAAAAGGTTCCCACATAGCTGTTGCTTTCACTTCGTCGCCTTTGAAAGGAATGCCGAACTTTCCTGTGCAATAAACAAACACCATCCCCAAATGCTCCACCATTTCTTGGGCATTCATCATCCCCCATTTACCTTGACAATCGTCCGTCACTTTTTCGTACACTACATCCAGTTTCTTGGCGATTGCCTGCAAATCCGCTTCCATTTCGGGCGTCAACGGTTCGTCTAACAAACCAAATTGCATCAAGTGATGCTCGAAATGGCGAACGTGAAAATGCGTCCATTCGTCCATGTTCAACATCCCAAAATAGAGATGTCCTACTTGGTCATCGGGATGTTCGCTACAATGTTTTACAAACTGGTCAACTGCTTTACGGAGCATTGCTTTTGACTCCTCCATCGTACTCGCACGCAACGGTGGCGGCGCTTGTCCCGATTTCATCCCCGGCATAACGGCCGCTTTGGGGAAAGGATATTTTCGGCTAAAAAAAATAGCCTTTTTCTTGGCCGCTATGGCTTCGTCTCCTTTGAAGGCTTTGCCAAATTTGCCCGTAGAGGCTACCATGATTAAACTTAGGTGCTCGACCATGTTTTGAGCATTCATCATGCCCCATTTCCCTTTGGTACCCACTTCTAAACCTTTGTCAATGAGTTGAAAGTGCGACTTTAATTGTTCTATTTTTTCCATTTTTATTCGTTTGCGATGATTTGCGTTTCGTCACTACTTAGCAATCATTTTTTTACCACAAAGATGTGGAGTCCACAAAGCGCGTGGAGTTTTTTTTCGAGCGCAGCTTTGATGGACGAATTTATCAAAACTACGCTCGAAAAAGCACACTGTGGACCTCATTCCTTCGTAGTAAAATGAATACTAAGTAGTTAAAGGGTAACGACCAGCGCACTATTCCAAGAGTGCTTTAGCACGTTCAACTGGAACGACCAGATGCTTATCCTCCCCGTACAACTGATACATCACTAAAGCCCCCTGCAAATCTTGAATGATGGTGAAAGCCATTTTTTGCGCTTCTTGTTCGCTGTATTTATCCGTTAAAATGTGAGCAATTGCTTTCGCCCAATTGTCAAAAGTTGCTTTGACAATGGGTTTAAAATCTTCGTTGACGTTGGCCGTTTCCAAGACCGTATTTCCAAAAATGCAGCCGCCCTTTCCAGTAAGATAGTATTTCATCATCCGTTCCAACATCTTTTGCAATCGCTCGGCGGCCGAATATTTTTCGTCGTAGGCCAGTTCGCAGATGTATTTATCCATTAATCTATCGACGTACCGCAGGACCTCCTCCATCAACTCTTTCTTATTTTTAAAATAATAATAAAAGTGCGGTTTTTTTAATCCACAGGCCTTCGCTAAATCGTCGATAGAGGTGTGGAAATAGCCTTTTTGTCGAAAGACAACCGCCGCTTTTTTGAGTATTTCTTCCTTGGATGTTTTATAAACGGGCACTGTTGAATGAAGCGAATGATTGATTAGTAAATTTATTATTAGCCCAAAGATAGTTTTATTTAACGTTAGTTAAAAATAAAAAGGTACTTTTTTGAAAATTCTTAGATTTACGCTCATAGATGGAATCTAAAATTAAAAGTAACTAATCAGCACTGTTTTTTATCATAAAGTGCACACGGTTCATAGAGTGCATACAGTTTTTTTTCGAGCAGTAGTCTTGACTATTTCGAGCGGTAGCATTGACTATCCTGCCCTTTTTAGGTATTGCTAGTGCAGGGTAGTAAACCGATACTGATTAATTTTTAAGTTTTCCTATAAGTTTGTATCTAGCAACACCCTCTTTTTTCAACTAACGACATCCTTCACAAAATGAATAACTTCCGACAACTTGAAATCTGGTTCCTCACGGGCAGTCAGCATTTGTACGGCGAAGCTACCCTAAAACAGGTCACCAAACATTCCAAAAAAATAGCCAAAGCGCTCGACCGAACCGAAATTATTCCCATCAAAATCAAATACAAAGCGCTATTAACGACGCCCGACGAAATCCTTCGATGCTGCAAGGCGGCCAACAAAAGTGACCGATGTATTGGACTCATTATGTGGATGCATACTTTTTCCCCCTCAAAAATGTGGATAAACGGCTTAAAAATTTTGACGAAGCCCCTACTCCACCTCCATACGCAGTTCAATGCCGAAATTCCTTGGTCTACTATCAATATGGACTTTATGAACCTCAACCAATCGGCACACGGCGGCAGAGAATTTGGGTTTATTACGACTCGAATGAAGCTGAATAGAAAGGTTGTGGTTGGCCATTGGAAAGACACTAAAGTAGCAGAAAAAATAGCCATTTGGGCCAGAGTGGCCGCCGCTTGGCAAGCCACCCAAACCATGAATATTGCTCGATTGGGCGACAATATGCGACAAGTAGCGGTAACGGAAGGAAATAAAGTGAGCGCTCAGATGCAGTTTGGCTACTCGGTCAATGGCTACGGGATGGGCGACTTGGTAGAATACATCGACGCTGTTTCAGAGCAACAAATTGACCAAACCGTGGAAGCGTATTTGACGGACTACAAAGTGGTCAAATCTCTACGAAAAAAAGGAAAACAACATTCCGCTTTGCGAGAAGCGGCCCGAATAGAAGTTGGTCTGCAATCTTTTTTAGAAGTGGGCGGCTTTACCGCCTTCACCGATACTTTCGAAAACTTAACAGGCTTACGTCAATTACCGGGCATCGCCGTCCAGCGATTGATGGCTAAAGGCTACGGATTTGGCGCCGAAGGCGATTGGAAAACAGCCGCTTTGGTCCGTACGATGAAGGTCATGGCTACGGGACTCGACGGTGGCAATTCGTTTATGGAAGACTACACCTACCATTTTAATCCGCAACGGATGGCCGTTTTGGGCGCCCACATGCTCGAAATTTGTCCGTCCATCGCCCAAGCAAAACCTACTTGCGAGATTCATCCGTTGGGCATTGGTGGCAAAGCCGACCCCGTACGGTTGGTTTTCAACGCGGCGGCAGGGTCGGCTCTAAATGCTTCGATGATTGATTTGGGGAACCGCTTCCGTCTATTAGTAAATAAGGTTGAGGCGGTTGACATCACCGAAAAGTTGTCTAAATTACCCGTTGCCAGAGCGCTTTGGACGCCCCACCCCGATTTAAAAACGGGCGCTGCCGCTTGGATTTTGGCGGGTGGTGCCCATCATACTTGCTACAGTCAAAATTTGAGCGTCGAGTACTTGGAGGACTTTGCCGAAATGGCGGGTATTGAACTCGTGGTCATTGACGAACATACTCGTATTCGGGAGTTTAAGCAGCAGCTTCGGAATAATGAGGTGTATTATTATTTGGCGAAGGGGTAAGGGGAATGTAAAATTACAAATTCAAAATCTAAAAATAGAGTAGCCGCAAAATTACCGCGTAACGGGAAGTTAAGCGGTAATAAATGCCATTATCACGGGGTAACTTCCCGCCGTGCCCGTCTGGGTTACCCCGTGATTTTAGTCTCTTTATTCAACCACCCTACTCTACTCGAACAGTTCCCAATTGGCCATTTCCTCATTTAACATTTACCATTTTACAACTAATTCTTATCCTCCCCATATTGCTGCCAAGCCCCCGCCTTCGGCCCAAAATCCTGCATAAAGTGCATCTGCTTGGCGTGGCCATCATAGACGTAAAAAATCATCCCCGCTTCGGTAAAGTTCGCTTCGAATTCGGTAACGGCGACGTTGCGTAGTCGATTGCCGAAGCCCGCCCAAGTGCCAGCGCCGGGTCCATAATCCAACATAAAACTCAACTGGCCCGTGCCGCCGTCGAGGATGTAAAAAGACGTACCGATATTCGCCCCTCTTTCGATGGCTTTAAAGTGTAAAGTGGACGTTCCGTTTTCCCGAAATCGATTGCCGTAGCGCAGCCATTGGCCCGCCTGTTCGCCATAGTTCACCATAAAAGACAATTGTCCCGTTTTGCTGTCAATGGTATAGAAACCAGTTCCACTTCCTTTGAAATTGGCCTCGAATCCCGTGTTTTGGGCCGATAAAGCAACGGGTTCGGCGGGGTTGCAAGCGAATAAAGTGGCTAGTAGAAAGGTCAAATACGTACAGTTTTTCAGCAGTTTGCTCATGATTTTTTTTTGTAAAAATTGTTGGTTAAAAAAGTGAGAAATATCTAGTACACTGTAATTAAAGTTGCTCTGTGTTTTGCTCGGCGGCTCCCGACTAAAGTTTCCCTTCGGCGGGACAAGTTTCGCCGCCTCGCAAAAGAGATATTAAGGGGGAGCAATTTG
>JBCCQK010000191.1:0-13751 GCA_039024375.1 Bacteroidota bacterium | reverse complement strand
CTGTGACAAGACAAAAACTACGAATTTAGATACACTCACACACTAATTCCTACCTTTTGATTTGTTGCGATTACTCGCTTTCTCTTCGTTTATCCTCCCCCCGTTTAAAGTTGAGACTTTCCCCCCAATCGGAAGCCTCGTTTCCGAAAAATTATAATACTCATGTCTCTCGTCAAAGGCTGCGCCTATCTGCCGAGAAGTTGTAAGACTAACCCAGGTTGAGCAATCAGAACTAAGTGTTCTTACGCCAACTAATCGTCTGTCAACGCCTTGATTGGTCTGATTTCTGACAGTCCGAACGGACGGTTTGACCTCTGTCCTCTCATAACATCTCAACTGTTCAAACATGAGATTCTACTTTTTGGAATAGACGATAGCAAGTCCACCCATTCTGCTGTCCTACCGATCCACCAAAATGCGGAATCCCTCCCAATTGAATGTAATAGTTTTTAGATAAAAACGACTACTATGAACCAAAAGTTTACACTGAGGGCATCCGCGCCTTGTAGTGAAAGTAAAACCGCAAATGCGTTTGTGTTTTGCCATCAGATTGTAGTGCGCTTACTTTTCCTCATCCTCTTTTTGAGCTATTCTACCAACAGTTTTGCCGACCCTGCCACTTTTCCTACCAAAACATTTCATCAATTTAGCCAAAAGGTACAAATCAACTGGCGTAATTCGGTTCCCGAATCTACTTCAGCGATTGAGTCAAGCCAAATGCTAGCTGCGGTTTGTCCAGGAGGAAGTGGCGTAATTGGTGGAAAGGTTTTTCAAGATTTCAACTATAACGGGTTAGACGACCAAGTTGGCGCAGGTATCGAGGGCATTGAAGTGACCATTTTTGGTTGCGCTGCGGACGGCTCTAGTGAGACGGTACAAGCGATAACGACCGATTTGGATGGAACTTACTTTTTTTCGGGGCTAACCGACGGAGTGGACTATCGCGTCGAATTTAGTATTCCTGCTGATAAAAGTTATTTGCAATCGGGCTTCAATGGGGCCGACTCTCGCACCACCGTACAGTTTGTGCAAAGTCCCAGTTGCGAAGTTGACCTTGGTTTAGCCAATCCCGCTGACTTCTGCGAAGCGGACCCGTCTTTGGCTATTCCTTGTTACGTGAACGGTGACCCCTTGGCGGCAAATTCGGGTTCGGCCGACGAAGAGGCTTTTGTAGTGTTTAAAACCAGTTTTGAAGGACGAAATCCAAAGCCTACTGTTTTGGCAATCGCCGAAGAAATTGGGGCAACGTGGGGTGTGGCCTACCACAAAGAAACGCAAACTATCTTCACTTCGGCATTTTTAAAGCGGCACGTTGGCTTGGGTCCCTTAGGATTAGGTGGAATTTATTCGATTGACATTAGTGGCGCACAACCCGTTGTTAATCAGTATATTGACGTCAACGACATTGGCATTAACGTAGGGGACTTTCTGAGTAACAGTGCAAGAGGACTGTCAGCTAACGTTAACTTACCGAACAACGATACTCAAGCATTTACTAGCGTTGGGAAACAAGGAATCGGTGGACTTTGTATGTCCGAAGACGGTTCGAAATTGTATCTGGTTAACCTTACGGAAAATAAATTACACAGCATCAATTTAGGTAATGGACAACCGACAGCGAGTGATGTGCGGTCCTTTACGCTGCCCAATCCAGGCTGCACGGGCGGAAGCTTTCGCCCGTTCGGTGTGAAAATGAATAACGGCAAAGTTTACGTTGGCGGTGTTTGTGATGCCGAAACGAGCCAATCAAAAGCCAATTTGAGCGCTATCGTCTATCGTTTGGACGGTAATTCGTTTACGGAAGTATTGAATTTTAGCTTAGACTACACCAAAGGTTTAGCTTCAAGGAATTGTGCTGACGGTGGCTGGTTTCCTTGGATTACGGAAGTGCCAGAAAGTTGTATTAATGTCGGTTCTTCTTTGGGAATAGTCTATCCAACGCCGCAACTATCGGCACTAGAGTTCGACGCAGCGGGAAATATGATTCTGGGCTTTACGGACCGAACGGGCAACCAGTTCGGTTTTATCAATTTTGGCCCAACGGGGACTACCCAAACCTATTCCAATTTCACGGGAGGAGACTTATTAAAAGCGGGTAGAAATAGCGATGGTAGTTTTACCATTGAAAATAATGGAACGGCGGGTGCGAATACCACAGCGGGTGCGGGTAACGGCGAAGGTCCAGGCGGCGGAGAATTTTATTACCAAGACCTTTACTCGCAAGGCCCAAATATTCCCATTCCTCACCGAGAAACGGGACAGGGTGGACTGGCTTTAATTAAAGGTTCGGGCCAAATCATTACAACAGCTTTAGACCCAATTGGCACTTCCGTGAATGCGGGCGGTGTCAATTACTTTAATAACCAAACGGGGGAGGGGAGAGACCCCGGCTACCGAGTATTTCAATCGTCCGCTTCTAGCCCAGCGTCCTTTTCTAAAGCGAATGGATTAGGAGATTTAGTCGCTTTGTGCGGCTTGGCGCCCATTGAAATTGGTGGCCGTTTGTGGGTTGATGCTAATAAAAACGGGGTGCAAGACCCTTGTGAATCGCCTTTTTCGGGCGTACAAGTAGCCTTATATAATATGCAGGGCGATGTTACCGAAGTAGTAGAATCGGATGCGAACGGAGAATACTATTTTAATGGAAGTGGAGAAAATATTCCTGCCATTACGCCCAATACGGATTACTATGTAGTATTCGGTTTTGGGGACCAATTCGATAATTTCAATAACATTTTATTAGACTCTTTCTTTCTGACGACCGTTAATAATGGTATGGGCAATAACCCCGATTTGAACGACTCGGACGCTATGACAACGATGGCGGGTGTTTTAGGCGGTGCTTTTGAAGGCTGGCCTTCCATTCAAGTAACCACAGGCAATGTCGGTGAAGTCACCCATGATAACGATGCGGGTTTTTTTGTAGATGTACCCGCCATCACTGAAAATATTTCGGGTTTTGTTTGGAACGATTTGAACGAAAATGGGCTGCAGAATGCGGGCGAACCGGGTATTGTCGGGGTCAACGTGTCGTTGTTTGCTTCTAATAATACTTTTATTGTTTCGACCGCAACGGATTCGGAGGGAAATTATCTATTCGAAAACGTAGAAGGGAGAAACTATTACCTAGTTTTTGATGCGAGCAATGACCCAACGGTAGGTGATAATTTCACGGTGACGCTGCAAGATGTAGGTAGCGACGAGAGTGTTGATAGTGACATTTCCCCAAGCGATGCACGGGTCGATTTTGAATTTGAACCCGTCAATGGTCCCGTAGAATTTGATGCGGGTTACACGCTTCCCGTAGCACAGGTAGTAGGTTTTGTTTTCAACGATTTGGACCAAGATGGCCAGCAAGGAAATAACGACCCTGGTATAGGTGGCGTGACGGTTACACTGTTCAATAGTAGTGACGTAGAAGTAGGGACGGCTACGACCGACGCCAACGGAAATTACGTTTTTGATAACGTTATGGCGGGCGATTATTACGTTGTCGTCAACGTTGCCACCAATACGGACGGTATTTCCAATTTTGAAGGAACGCAGCAGGATGTCGGGGACGATGAGTTTGATAGCGACGTGAACCCTTCGACGGGACAATCGGATGTTTTTACCCATAATCCTTTAGTGGGTAACTCGGATATTGATGCGGGCTACTTCGAACCAACCGCAGATATTTTGGGCTTCGTTTGGAACGATGCGAACGAAAATGGTTTGCAAAACGAGGGGGAAAGTGGCATTGCGGGCGTGCGAGTTAATCTGTTGAATGGCAACGGTTTAGGCATTGCTTTTACGACGACCGACGCTAATGGTAATTATAATTTTACGGACGTAAAATCGGACGATTACTCGCTGACTTTTGATGCGAGTAATGACCCCAACGTTGGAAATAATTTTGATGTAACCCTGCAAGATGTTGGCAGCGACGAAAATATTGATAGTGACATTCGGCAAAGCGACCAAACGGTGGAATTTACTTTTGATGCTGGCAGTGGTAGTGCCGAATACGATGCAGGTTATACCTTACCTCTGGCTAACATTATGGGACTTGCTTTCGATGATGTAAACAGAGACGGTTTGCAAGGCAATAACGAACCGATGATTGGCGGTGTAACGGTAACGCTTTTTAGTGGCAATGGAACGGCGATTGAAAATACAACGACGGATGACAACGGTAATTACGCCTTTGATGAAATCATGGGTGGCGATTATTACATTGTTTTTGATGTTTCAACCAACACGGCGAGTATTGATAATTATTTAGGAACCATTCAAGATGCGGGCGACGACGATTTTGACAGCGACGCTAGTCCCGATAATGGTCGAACTGATACGTTTACGTTTAATCCAATTGATGGCGATAGAAACTTCGATGCGGGGTATTTTGTCGGAACGGGAACCATAACGGGAAGCGTGTTTAACGACCTCAACGAGAACGGTTTACAAGATGCGGGCGAACCCGGTATCGGTGGGGTAAAAGTAACGGTCATTGCCTCCGATGGCATCCCAATTAATACCAATACTTCTAACTCGGATGGTTCTTTTTCCGTCGGTGGTATTCCCGAAGGAACGGTAACGGTTTTGTTTGACCCCGACGATAATTCCGATGGTTTGGAGAACTTGACCCCAACTATCAAAGATGTCAATAATAATCAAAACGATGACATTGATAGCGATATCAATCCCAACAAAGAAGCTGACCCGTTCAACTTTGTCATTTCAGTAGGGGCGGATGTAGATGCAGGATTTTTCGAACCCGTTGACCCCGTGATGATTGGCGATTTTGTTTTTAAAGATTGTAATGAAAATGGCGTTCAAGACGAAGGCGAAGTGGGTATTCCCAACGTGCCGATTACGCTTCGAGGCAGTAACGATTTGGGGACACCCGTCGTGATGGAAATGACGACCAATTCCATGGGGAAATATTTGTTTACTGTATCCAGGCCAGGAACCTACACGCTGGATTTTGATATTCCTGAAGGCGTGACGGGCTTGGCTTTTTCACCCAAAAATAGAGGTGCTGGTAATTTAGATAGTGATGTCAATCCATTGTCGGGCGCAACGGATGCGATTACGCTTACTAGTGGAATGAGTAACCTAAATATAGATGCGGGAGTAATTGACAATTCTCCTCCGTTGATTTTCAACGTGCCGCCCGACGTAACGGTGGATTGTAACGATATTCCGAATCCACCTTCCACGGTAAAGGGAGTAGATAATTGTGACCCATACATCGACGTTATTTTTTCCGAAAGAATCCTCAACGAAGGGTCTTGCCCCTACATCATTGAAAGAACGTGGACAGCGGTGGACGATTGTGGCAATTCGGCAATTCGCACCCAAAGAGTGACGGTGACGGATACGCAAGCACCCGTGATTACTATTGCCAATCCACTGATTGCGGGGCTACAAGACGGCGGTGAGGTCATTTTTGAATGTGACAATATGCCCGAATTTTCTGCCGCTGACGTGAATGCCACGGACGACTGTTCGGAAGTGGAGGTGAAATTTGTGGATTTGGTGCGCGAACAGGGCGATTGTGCCGAAGATGGCTTTATTGTAAAAATGACCTGTGCGTGGATTGCCGAAGACGATTGTGGCAATCGTAGCGAGTTTAACATCGTCATTTTTGTAGTGGACACCAAATCACCTACCCTAAACAATATTCCCGAAGATGTAACGGTCAATTTAGACCAAGGACAATTTATCCCACCCGTTGCCAATACGGTCACGGCAACGGATAATTGTGACGAGTACGTGCGAGTGGAATTCGAAGAAACGCAGACGGCAGGCGTTTGTGGCTACGAACTGGTTCGGACTTGGACGGGCTACGATGATTGTGGAAATAAGACCGTCGAATCCCAAAAACTAACCCTTTTGGAAGACTGTACTTGCCCCGATTCTTTGGTGAGCAAAACCTTGGTCTGGGATGCCGCTTGTGACGGTTCCGTTGGTGGAATGATTTCGTTAGATTTGACGGCGGACATCAATAAATACGATATTACGATTTCGCCTAACACGGGAAGCACCAATTTTGTGGGCAATATGTTCAACGATTTGCCTCCGGGTGACTACACCGTTACGGTTAATTATGATGCTTTAGAACCTTGTAGCGAAACGTATAATTTTACCGTGAAAACGGCCACGCCCTCAACCATTGAAGTGGTCAAACAAACCCAAGCCGACTGCTTTACGGCTAATGGAACGGTGACGCTTTCGCCGCCCAACTTTACTTATACTTGGAGTGACGGTGGAACGGGTGCGCAACGTAGTAACCTAGCTGCGGGAGAGTACATCGTCTCTTTCACCGACGCTAATAATTGTCAAGGTGCGCAGGCCATCAATATTACTAATCCAGAAAATTGCGAATGTATTGATTTTAAAGCCAACTTGTTGTGGGAAATCATGCCTACCTGCAACGGATTTACGAACGGTCAGGTCGATATTGAAATCATTGGTGGAACGGCACCCTATACTTATTTGTGGCACGACGGTCAAACGACTAAAGACCTGTTCAGCGCAATGGGCGGCCCCTACTCGGTCACCGTTACGGATGCCAACGATTGTACCGCTACACTTTCAGGTACTTTGGGGCAACCCGAACCCATTTCCATCCAAGAAACTTTAATGAATGGAAAATGTGGGGAAAAAGGGGCGATTGATATTTTTGTGAGCGGTGGAACGGCTCCTTACACTTATAATTGGAGCAACGGCGCTACGACCGAAGATTTAACGAATTTACCGACAGGCAGCTATACAGTTACTGTTAAAGATGCGAACGATTGTGAAAATAGCTTGACCATAGATATTAGCAACTCTGGAAATATAGCTATTGAATTGGCGAGCACTAATCCAACCTGTGCCACCGAAAGTAATGGCAGTGTTACTGCAACGGTCTCTGGTGGTCAAAATCCACTTTCTTACCAATGGAGCAACGGAGCAACTACTTCGAGCATTACAAATGTACCCGCTGGAACTTACGCCGTGATGGTCACCGATGCGACGGGCTGTTCCGCTACGGAGGAAGTTACGCTCGAAGCACCAAATCAATTGATGGTCAACTTAGTTCCTTCTTCGCCCGAATGTGGCGCAATAGTGGGTAATATTACGCTAAGTGTTGACGGTGGAACGACTCCTTACGCATATCAATGGAGTAACGGAGCAACCACCAAAGATTTGGTTGGCGTAGCTGCTGGTACGTACGAAGTTTTAGTAACCGATGCCAACGGCTGTTCCATTCGAAATAGCGCAATGGTAGAAATTTATAGCGCTATTACAATTGATGTAACTACACAAGCGCCCGCTTGTGATGGTGAAGCGGGAGAAATTACTTTAACAGTTAATGGTGGAACACCTACTTATTCCTACATTTGGAGTAACGGAGCGACTACTAAAGATTTAACCAATATTGCTCCTGGCAACTATAGGGTAACGGTTACCGACGCCAACGGCTGTTCAATGACAGCTTCCGCTAACGTAGGAAGTGCAGCGGGACTAGTTATTAGCAATTCGGTGACGAATCCAAGTTGTGCGGGAGAGGCGAGCGGCAGCATTACCGTAACGATTAGCGGCGGGGTTGCTCCTTATACTTATGCTTGGACGAACGGCGCTACGACTAAAGATATTAATAATTTAATGCCCGGTGGTTATACCCTCACGGCAACGGACGCTAACGGCTGTACCATCACTACAACGGCCGTCATTGAAGCGCCCGCTAACCTATTCGTCGTTGCCACGCCAACAAATCCTGTTTGCTTTGGTGCAACGGGCAGCATTGACGTAACTGTTTCGGGGGGCACGGGCAATTATACTTATATGTGGGATTTTGGCGCTACTACCGAAGATGTCGAAGGGTTATTGACGGGGAATTACACCGTTACGGTAACGGATGCCAACGGTTGTTCTGCTACGGCCACGGCATCCATCGTGGTACCAATGGCCATTACTGGAACAGCGAATGCTGCTGCTCCTGATTGCTCGGGCGGAGGCGGTCAAATAGATTTAACCGTTCAAGGGGGAACGGCACCCTATACATTTAAATGGAGCAATGATGCTACTACGGAGGACTTAACGGATGTCTTACCGGGCAGTTATACCATAGAAATTACCGACGCCAAGGGTTGTAGCACAGTCATTTCCGCCGAAGTCACTTCAACGGCAGGTTTATCGATTACTCCAATGGTGACGGCTTCCGATTGTGCGGGAGTAGCGGACGGAGCGATTGACTTGACCGTAACGGGCGGAACACCTCCATTTAGTTATAACTGGACCAATGGGGCTACCACTAAAGACGTTTCTGGTCTAATGCCCGGCGCTTACTCGGTGGTCGTGACCGATGCCAACGGATGTGAATTGATGGAAACCTTTACCATTGATGCACCAACTGCCATCTCCATTGAAGCCGAAGTGGATAATCCCGATTGTTTTGGCGGTACGGGCAAAATAAATATCACGGTTGCTGGTGGAATGGCCCCTTATACTTTTACTTGGAGTAATGGAGCCACTACCGAAGATTTGAACGATATTCCAGCGGGAACCTACATGGGTACGGTTACCGATGCGAACGGTTGTACAGCCACTGCATCGGCGACGTTGACGGCACCCGCTGCCTTGTCCGCTACGACTAGCATTACCAACCAAGATTGTTCGGGTGACGGTACGATTGACTTGACGGTAACGGGCGGAACGGCTCCCTACAACTACTTGTGGTCAAACGGCGCCACGACCGAAGACTTGCCCAAAGTGGGCGGCGGCACTTACACCGTAGTTATCAGTGACGCCAATGATTGTAAACTAACCGAAGTAGTCACGGTGGAATCGACGGGCGGTATTGAAATATTTGTATCGGGTACGCAGCCGACTTGTCCAAATAGTTCGGACGGTTCGTTGTCGTTGGAGGTAAAAGGGGGAACTATGCCGTACAGTTACGCTTGGAGCAACGGTTCTGCTGCTGCTGGCTTAGTCAACATTCCTGCGGGTGAATATTCCGTAACGGTAACCGATGCGAAGGGTTGTACCTTAGTTGGTCCCGCTGTATTGAACCCTGCTCCCGAAATTATGGCTTCGGCAACGGCGATTAATCCAATTTGTAGTGGCGGTTTAGGCAGTATAGAAGTGAAGGCAAGCGGCGGAACGGGTAATTTGACCTACGCTTGGAGTAATGGCGCTACGACCAAAGACATTCACAGTTTAATGGCAGGTGCTTACACTGCTACAATTACCGACGCGAATGGCTGTTCAATTACAGTATCCGAAAATATTATAACACCGTCCGATTTGACCGTTACAGCAACCCCTTCCAATCTTGGTTGTGATGGAACGACGGGTAATATAGCGGTGGATGTAACGGGTGGAACGGGGCCTTATACCTACGTTTGGAGTAATAATAGTTTTGAAGCCAATCTCAATAACGTTGCTGCGGGCGCTTATTCTTTAACGGTAGTGGATGCGAATGGCTGTTCCAAAACGGCTTCGGCCACTATCGAGTTAATTGATAACATTACTATCCAAATAGATGGAACCGCTAATCCAACTTGTGTAGATGGAGCGGACGGTTTCATCAATTTAACAGTTTCGGGGGGAGTAGCACCTTATACTTACGACTGGACCAACGGAGCGACTACCGAAGATATAAGTGGCTTAACGGCTGGCTTCTACGCAGTTACGGTCACCGACGCTAGAGGCTGTAAAGTAGTCATTGATGCTTTGTTGGAAAACCCAGAAAGTATGGATTTGACCGTGGTGGCTACGAATCCAAATTGTCCGAGAGAAACGGGTAGTATTGATTTAACTGTAATGGGTGGTACTGCACCCTACCGATATATTTGGAACAACGGCGCCACGACGCAAGACTTATCGAATGTTCCTGCTGGAAATTATCAAGTCAACGTGACCGATGCTAACGGTTGTTCCATGCTTTCGGAAAATGTGAGCGTAGTCGCTCCTAATGATTTTACTATTAGCTTGAACCCTAAATCTGTTCGTTGCTACGCCGAAACGAATGGAGAAATTTTACTAACGAATACTGGTTCTGGTAATTATACGTACGCTTGGAGTAATGGCGCTACTACCCAAAATTTGGCCAACCTACCTGCTGGTACTTACGGCGTGACCGTGACAAACGAAAAAGGTTGTACCAAAACGGCAGAGACAGTGATTAATACACCACCCGCTATTAGTTTAAGCATGACCTTTAGCGACCCACAATGCCCCAACGATTTGGGTAGTATCAACATCGAAGTGGACGGCGGAACGAAGCCGTACAGCTACGCTTGGAGCAACGGCGCGACCACTGAGGATATTGCGGATATTCCCGCAGGCCGCTACACCGTTTCGGTGACGGATGCTAATGGTTGTACCTTGGAAGGCTCGGCGACCATTCGTCCCGCTTCCGAAATTGTGGCTACCATCGAAACGACGAATATTACTTGTGCCACCGTCAACGGTTCGATTGATTTGAACGTTTCGGGTGGTTCTGGGACGTACAGCTACCTTTGGAATACGGGCGCAACGAGTCAAGACCTTTCGAACTTAGGCGTCGGCACTTACGAGGTACTGATAACCGATACTAAAGGTTGTCGAATTACGGCGAAAGCTACGATTGTTGATGAATGTGCTTGTCCTAGCCCTTTGATTAACCAAAATATGGTGACCAACGCCAGATGTGGCGAGGCCAACGGTTCCATTATGATTATGGTCAACGGCGATATGGATTTTTATTCCTTCGAATGGAGTCCCAATTTGGGAACCAAAGGAGCGAACAATAACGAAAGAACGGACTTACCATCAGGAACTTACGATGTGAAAGTCAGCTTTGCTAATCGACCTCTTTGTACCGAAACGGTTCGCTTGGTCGTTGGCAATAAAGACGGCGAATCGGGTAGCGTTTCGTCCGTCAAACCCGCTGATTGTGGGGAAGAAAATGGGCAAGTTATCTTAACGCCCGGTGTTTCGTACATCTGGCCCGACGGTTCACAGTCGCAAAACCGTACAAATCTAGCCCCTGGTACTTATACTATCAAAACCATAGACGGCAGTGGTTGCGAAAGCAGTCTGACCGTTACGGTTGGGGAAGCCTCCTGTGCTGAAGTCTGTACGTTGGATGCGAATATTGGAAGTGCCGTAGCGCCCGATTGTGAAGGAAATTTGGGCAGTATTGACCTCGTTGTAACGGGCGGAACGGCGCCTTTTACCTACGAATGGAGTGACCCAACTATTGGTAATATCAAAAATCCAACGGGGCTGACCGAAGGCACTTATTCTGTTATGGTGATGGATGCCAAACGCTGTATGCTGACTTTACACATTACGTTGACCAAGCCCGATTGCGATGTCCCTGTGACTTCTCCTTGCAACGTTATGTTGTTCTTAGAGTCAACTGATTTGACTTGTGATGGAGACGACGACGGAACCATTAAAGTCGATGTAATGAACGGCCAAGCACCTTACGTTTACGAATGGAGTAACGGTGCTACAACGGATAAAATCGAGAACTTAGCGGCGGGAGAATACACCATCGAAGTGACGGATGCCAATGGTTGCAAAGCCTACGGAAAAATTGTGGTTCGAACGCCAGGACCTTTGGTAGTTACAGAGACCAGAACGGTTATTGATTGTGAATCCGTTGAAATCAAATTGAACGTTACGGGTGGACGTGGACCCTATCAATGGGTGTGCGAAAATCGAGTCGGTACTACATTAGATGCCCTCAATTTGACGCCCGGTACTTACGAATGTGTTGTGTCGGATGCTTCTTTCTGTAGTGTTAATCATACTTTAGTGGTCGAAGAATATGTACCGCTCAGCGTTACGGGCGTAGTGAAAAATACCACTTGTGGCCAAGAAGATGGTAGTATTGATTTGACCCCAACGGGCGGCACTGCTCCCTATACCTTCACTTGGGATTGCGGTTTGTACGGCGACGAGGACCAGTTTAATTTGGGGCCTCATTCCTACAACGTTACCGTAACGGATGCGACCAATTGCACGACAACGGCTAATTATACAGTACAGGATTGTAGTGGCGAAAGTTTTGCCTTCGTAGCGGTGGAAGCCGTTTCCTTAGGCAATAAAGAGGTGCAGTTGACTTGGGCAACTCGCAACGAAACGATGAGTGGTAACTATCTAGTGCTGCATAGTCTCGACGGTGAAAACTATGATGTACTAGGAACGGCCATGGAAGGAAAAGGTCCCGTTGCCAGTGCCAATTACGAAATGACCGAGCAAGCCAATTTTGGTAAAAATTACTATAAAGTAAAATACCTTAACGAGATGGAGGAGACGTATTTCTCCGAGGTGGCGGAAGTCGTCGTCTTCTTAGATGGCAGTTCTGGCCGCTTGGGAATTCCTGCCATTGTCTATCCTAACCCCTCCTACGACGAATTTACCCTAGACTTTGCTCGACCCATTGATGCCGAAATTAGCGTGATGATTACCGATATGGACGGTGTTGTTTTAGAATCGGTCAAACTGGAACCGGGTACGCCCAAACGAGTTTTTCAAGTAGGACATTACCAATCGGGGGTTTATAATATTACGTTGCAACAGCGACGAAAGAAATTGAAGAGTTATCGGTTGATTCGGGCGCAGAAGTAATCCAAATCTTAAAAATGAAGAAAAACAAAATTGGGATTTTTGCCAGCCGTTTTGTTCGGAGCGATTTATTTTGGCTCCTTACATTTGTACCAAAGCACTGAGTTTAACCAATTGGTCGGCATCTTTTTGGTTACTTTCTTGGGAGGAATATTATTCGCTTGGCTCTACACAGAGTGGGATTTCAATATCTGGGTACCCGTCTTTGTGCACATGCTCATGAACTTTGCTTGGGAATTATTTTCCGTTAGTAGTAATGCACTCGGTGGTACTTACTCCAATGTATTTCGAATTGTAACGATTGCCTTGGTCATTATCCTCACCATCCGATACAAAAAAAGGAAAGGTTTACAGCTAGAAGTAAATAAAAAGACCCTCTTTTTGCAAAACTAATATTAACAGACTTTTGGATTAGCCCAGCACTATTTGGTAGTCTATATCTGACTACTTTATACTTCACAACTTATACTTTATGCCTCGCTTTTATTCAAAAATCCTATATTTACGACACAATTACAAAAGTGCAACGTAATTGCTTGTCATAGGAACAGTGAAAAAATAAATTTACATTTTCAAAATTTCAACTTATTCGTTGTCAATACTTTTAGATTTTGGATTTGTAATTTTAAATTTTACATTTTCCATAACAACTTTTCCAACCACTAACCATCCAATTATGCTAGTTTTAGATTTAGAACCTACCGTTAAAAGAAATGTGAACCAATGGCTAAATGGCGATTACGACGAAGCCACAAAAGCGGAAATCAGAACTTTGGTAGAAAAAGGCGCGGTCACCGAATTGACCGATGCTTTTTACAAAGAACTAGAATTTGGAACGGGTGGATTGAGGGGAATCATGGGCGCTGGTTCGAATCGAGTGAATAAATATACGTTGGGAATGGCGACGCAAGGTCTGAGTAACTACTTGTTGAAGCAATATCCTGATGAGCAAATCAAGGTAGCTATTGCCCACGATTGTCGGAACAACTCCGATACGTTTGCCCGCATGACGGCTGAAGTTTTTTCGGCGAATGGCATTTACGTTTATTTTTTTGAAGGGCTTCGACCTACGCCCGAATTGTCCTTTGCCATTAGAGAATTGGGCTGTAAAAGCGGCGTCATGCTAACCGCTTCGCATAATCCAAAGGAATACAACGGCT
>JBCCQK010000190.1:0-13814 GCA_039024375.1 Bacteroidota bacterium | reverse complement strand
GCTCGAAAAAACTTTATGGACTGTATGAGCTGTATGGACTTTATGGTAAAAAGAGTGCTAAGTAGTTACCCATTTTTAAAAATTAACTAGAAAAATAAATAATGTATCCCATTTTCTTCTTACCTTGTGTGCAGCAAGTTATGCGACAGACAAGAAACTAATTGTAACCACCAAAAACTCGACTGAAAATAATCAATTACGTCTCGCCTTTTTCGTTTTTACTTGCCTTTACTAACGGCCCCAAAATACGCTACTTGCCAGTTCCAGTGAGCAACAGCGTACACTTATTATTTAATTGGATTTTGTTATTCAATTGAGGTAATTCCAAATAATAAAAGTGAATACCCTATTCGTTGAAAACAAAACACACAACTACTTTTTCCAATGAAAAAATTTGCGCTTACTCGCTTGACCATAGTACTCCTGCTACTGGTCTTTTACACGTCTTATTTATTAGCACAAAATGATATTTTTTTCGGCGACTTTACCGACCAAATAACCGAAGATAGTCGCCCTGGTTGGATAAAATTCAAGTCGGATAATGTGCTATCCGTGAAAGAATTGGCGGGCAGTTTAAATAGTGGGTTAAATCTTAGTGAAGATTTTGCCTTCGAACAAATTGGCCAGCAAAAAGATGATATCGGCGCTGCTCGAACCATCTACCAAACGACCTACCAAGGCGTCGCTGTGGAACATCATCATTGGTTATTTCACGAACGGTTCGGACAGTTAACAGTCGCCCAAGGGCACGCCAAACCCAATATGGCAGATGTCGCCGCAAAACCCAGTTTGTCCGAAGAAGCGGCACTCTTTTTCGTTTTGTCTTTACCAAAAGAGCCACAAAGATTCGATACCCTACCCCAGATTCCTACCCCTACTAAATACGCATGGGACGACCCTCAAATGGAGCGGGATTTGAAGCTAGTAACGGGCAATTCCGAAGCGACGCATTTTCCCAAAGCCACTTTGCTTTGGACGGAAGTCCCCGAACAAAATGAATATACCTTAGCCTACGCTTTCGATATTTATACCCTCGAACCGTTGGCCAAAAAGCGTTACTACGTTGATGCGCACAGTCGGCGATTGATAAAAACAGTCGATTTGATGTTGACCAATTGTTTTGCTCACGACCACGGGAAACATACTTCCAAATGTAGGGCATCCACTAATGTGTTTTCTAAAAAGAGGAAGATTCCTAAAAAAAGAAGGGGTCTAGCCGATACGCCCGCTTTGGGAAAGGCCAATTATGTCTCCACCAACAATGGCATTGTCAATTTTACAACCCAATTCACGGGGACGGATTATATTTTACGAGCCAATAATTTAGGTCCCGATAATAATCAAGTAGTACATACGCTATCGGCCAATAATAATGATAATACAAGCAATTTAACCGAGATACGAGATGTGGACAACGATTGGCAGGACGATTCGACGGCGGTCGGCGCACATTGGGGTACGGAAAAAGTCTATGATTATTTTTTGACCAAACACAACCGAAAAAGTTTTGACGGGAACGGAGCACCGTTGTTGAGCTACGTGAACTACGGCACTAATTACGTCAACGCTTTTTGGAACGGGGTTAATATGACCTACGGCGATGGAAATGGAGATACATGGGGGGCTTTGACTTCTTTGGACGTGATTGCTCACGAAATTGCGCACGGTGTTACCGAAAACAATGGTTTGGGCGGTTTAGTTTATTCCTACGAATCGGGCGCTTTGAACGAATCTTTCAGTGATATTTTCGGCGTCGTCTTCGAATTTGCGTACGACCCCGACGGCGGAGATTGGTTGATGGGCGAAGATTTCGATTTTGTCAACCAAGAGGGATTTCGCAGTATGTCCAATCCAAACGATAAAGGCGACCCCAAGACGTATTACGGTCAATTGTGGCATACAGAGGCTTGGGATTTCGGTGGCGTCCACATCAACAGTGGTGTACAGAATTTTTGGTTTTATCTACTGGTAAATGGCGGTTCGGGGACCAACGAATATCAGTATGACTACAATGTGACGGGTATCGGTATGGACGATGCCGCCGCCATTGCCTATCGCAATTTGACGACCTACATGAGTCCTCGCGCCCGATTTATCGACGCAAGGGACGGGGCCATTCAATCAGCAATTGACCTCTTTGGAGAAAATTCGCAGCAGCATTTGTCCACTTTGGAAGCGTGGTGTGCCGTAGGTGTCGGTACGACTTGCTTGCCGCAAATTACGGTGACACAGCCTGTTTTAAATCAAGTTGAGACCAACGGTACTACCTTATCTATTACTTGGTCCAATACGGGAGAAACATTACTATCAAAGGTCAAATTGGAATACGCCTTAGAAATAGGGAACGAAGTGGAATGGCATTTAATTGAAAATGGCGTAGATAATGATGGGACGTACGAGTGGACAATCCCGAATATAGCTGGAACGTCTGTACGCATTAGAGTCAGTGACAGTGGAGACCCAAATATTCCACGATTAGGTAATCCGCTGATACTGGACGAATCCCCTTATTTTACGATACAACCCTGTTTGGGCACAATCTCCTTTGATGGGCCAACTGAGGCACAATTAAACGAATTGTTAAATTTTACTGGACTCGTATCGGGAGATAGTTTTGAATGGTTAGTAGATGGAATTTCCGTGGCGACAAGTAAAGATTTGAGCTATACATTTACTGAACTCGGCGTACATGAACTAACCTATATAGTCGAAAATCAAGTGAACAATTGTTTCAACAGAGAATCAAGGTCTTTCCTCATTATTCCCGATGATGTCTGCAAAGCGTACCCTATTTTATTAGATGTAACCTACGATGGACTGTTTACGGGAGCTACGACGGAAGCCAATGAACCCAAAGCCCCCGGTGGTAATTGTCGTAGCCAAAGGCATTGGTGCAACGACAATTTACACGGCTCTGTTTGGTATTCTTTTACGGCTCCAGCAAGTGGTATGGTCAATATAAGAACGGAAGGTTCTGATTCAAAAATTGCACTCTATGCAGCTATTGACTGTGACGCACCTAACCCTTTTCAAAACGCCCAATTAATTGCAGCTAATGATGACAATCCCGCTCGATGCTGCGGTGCACTGATTTCAAATATTTGCCTTACGCCAAATGTAACTTATCACATTCAAGTTGACCAATATCTACCCAACCAGGGACCATTCACACTTACAGTAGAAAATATAGAGGCCGAAATTTATCCCGCTGATTTTCAAGAATCTCTTCAAAGTTGTCGGTTACAGGATAATTGGAGGTTTATTCCGGGTAATGGTCAATACACAGGTATTTCCCAAAGAGGTAATTGCTTAGATTGTACTTTTGAAGTAGGAAGTGCTCTTCCTGCTACCAATATCATTGGTACCGCTTATTTGGAGGTGCTTAATCTCGACTTCAACAGTGCGACACCAACTATTTTCTCTTTTGACTATGCCTACGTTCCACAGAACGATACAATGGTGAGCCAACTGACGGTAGAAATTGGTGGAATTTGTGAGTCGTACTCTACCATTTACCATATATCTGGAACAGCAATGGCAACTAACGACGGTAGTCATAGCAACGGTGAATCCTATATACCTAATTGTACAGAATTAAGAAGCGTATCAATTGATATGGCTAGTTTGGATATTACAGGGCGACAAAATTTACGTATTTCGGTCAATGGACATTTTAGAAATCCAGTTCTTATTGATAATCTATTTCTTGGAGTTGCCAACGATACTTGCCGACTATTGGATTCTTTGGTGCTAGTCGATATGTATAATGCCTTAAACGGGCCGAATTGGACGTACCAATGGGATTTGACTGAGCCATTGGACAGTTTTTATGGAGTTACTTTGAGTCAATTTGGCTGTGTGGAACGTATTGAATTGGATGGTTATTTTCCTTGTTCATCTTGTCCTGGCGGTGGAAATAATCTGAGTGGTTCGTTACCTGTTCGTATTGGTGATTTACGAGAGTTAACATTCTTAAGTCTGGCCAATGATAATATAACGGGGACTATTCCTTCTAGTATAGGTAACTTGACAAATTTACGTGAACTACACCTGCAAGGTTTAGAGTTAAACGGAGCAGTTCCTACCGAAATTGGTCAGTTGATACGATTAGATTATTTGACACTTTCTAGCAATAAATTGAGTATCGTTCCCCAAACTTTAAATAACCTATCCAATTTGACTCGCCTTCATTTAGACAACAACGAGTTTATTACCCTTCCGTATCTAGGAGACTTGACTAACCTAATAGACATAAATATTTCAAGAAACCCTTTCAATACAGAAATACCTTCATGGGTTTCCAAGTTAACTAAATTAGGATATTTTAATGCTGATAATTGTGGTTGGATAGGGTCTTTTCCCGATTTAAGTTCGATGACTACTTTATACTATATTCGGTTAGAAAATAATCATTTACAAGGGCAGATTCCAGATTTAAGTACTGCTACTCAACTAAGTAGCATATACGTCTCTAATAATCAATTATCAGGAAATATTCCAAATTGGTTAAGAAATTTATCAAATTTACGTATAGTTGAATTATCTGGAAATGAGTTTAACGGAACAGTACCTAGTTTCGCATCAGCTTCGTACCTAAGCACTTTACACATCCATTCCAATAAATTCACCTTCGAGGACTTACTCCCCAATTTTTCCGCCAATAAGACTTTGATTGATGGCAATAAACGATACAGTTGGCAAGGATTCGGTTATAATCCACAAGACAGCATTGGAATGGATAGTAGTCAGGCGTTAATCGAAGGGAACAACTATACTTTTGATTTAGCAGTGGACGCCTCCATTTCTGACAATGAATACAAATGGTTTAAAGATGGAAACCCTTATACGACGATAATGGGTAGTAACCGCCTGACCATTACGAATGCGACCAATGCCGATTTGGGAACTTATACCTGTGAAGTGACCAACCCAAATGCTCCCGATTTAACCCTTCACAGCAGAAATTATCGCTTGGTTGAATCGTCCCCTAGTCTTCCGTGTGATTTAGTTATTTTTAATCCAATAGTTGACCAACCGACTTGCCCCGACGGAGAAGATGGGCGGATTTCGTTGAGTGTTGCTTCGGCAAGTGGACACCGTATCAATTATCAACTATCTGATACGACGAATAACCTACTTCGCAATCAGAATGGTGGCTATTTCACCGATTTAAGGGCGAGCAATTACACCTTTACGGCTACGTCTCTCGACGATACTACTTGTCAATCACTAGCCTTTATCCCGATTTCACCCAAGGTGGACGAAACACCTCCTCCCGTTTATACTTTAGGTTTTCGCAATGTAGCTTTGGTGAATTCAAGGGAAAGGTTATATTTTCATTATGATTACTTAGTGGACCACATGAATCGAGTCTTCGCCTTTGATTGGCAACCACTCCAATACGAAACGGTCAACGCCAACCTGCTTTTTAGTTCTGCCTACAACGTAATTTATCTAGATGGAGTAGATGAAAGTGCGTTAGCTTTAAGTACTTTCCTTGATACCCACCAACAACTAATAGAAGATTGGGTCAGCGAGGGGAATGCCCTCTACATCAATATATCTACTTATCGAACGTCGTTTATTGATGTCGGATTTAATGGATTTAGGTTCGCCTACAGCATAGCGGATAGTGCCTACGTAGTCAATCCTACTCACGCAATCCTACAAAGTCCCAATACCCTCTCGACTACCGCTTTTGCTGGGAGGCCTTATGCTTACAGCTACGTTGATTTCGGCCCCTTAACCGCTAATGTATTAATTGAATCCGAAGATGGAAATGCTTTATTAGTAGAAACCGACTGGGGGGATGGAAAAGTTATTTTTAGCTCTTTGAACCCACAATGGTGGATGGGACAGCCTGGTGATATGACAGCACTTCGTCGAAATATTTTGCAGTATCTGAAAAATAATACCCAAGCTAGTGCGCCACCTTTCGGTTCCAGTCCCATTGATTTAGATGCCAACGGGATGCTTAATTTTGCGGTAAGCGACTTAGTGGTGGATGCCTACGATGATTGTTCGAACGTCAACGTCGGGTTGAGTCAGTCTAGCTTTGGTTGTGCGGATATTGGACAGCAATCCATTACGTTCACCGCTACGGATGAAGCGAATAATGTTCTTTCGTTTGACTGGAGTTTTACCATTTCGGACTCCCACGATTACTGCACGGGAACGGCTTGTCCCGAGTCTCGCAATTTAGATGGCATACAGATGAGTGGTGGTTTTTACCGAGGAACAAACATCGAAAGTAACAGTACCGTTATGGCGGGCGCTTTCGTCGCCTTTTTTGGAGAAGAATCCATTACGCTAAAAACTGGTTTTCACGCAGTACCAGGTGCCAATTTACTCGCTCGCATCGAAGCCTGTCCCGAGAACCTTACAGAGGAGGAAGCTGCCGAATCTAGGGAAAGCCTATCAACAGCCCCCACCTTATCTACTTTGTCGGTTCGGCCGAATCCTTTTCGAAATTCGGCGTTCGTTAATTTTTCTCTCAATGAAGCTCAGAAAGTGGACTTAGCCTTATTTTCTATGGATGGGCGTCAAGTGCAGCACATCCAAAGAGGCTTTTTAGACAAAGGTAACTACCAAGAAGAGATTTTTGTAGACAATTTACAAGGGGGAATGTATTTCATTATTCTGCAAACGGAGACGGAAGTCTTCAATCAGAAAGTGATTACTTTGGAATAGGACGTTTAACGTTATCTTCTATAAAGTATATTTAGAAAAATGGCACGCAGAGAACGCAAAGTTCGCAGAAATACAAGCAATCAATGCACTGCGGACGTTACAACCTCTGCGTGCATTCATCAACTTGTGGTCAACACTGACTAAGGATTAGCTATAAAAAGGGTCTTTGACAATTTTTACACAGCTAACAATCATGCATAGACGTGTCCTGCTTGCCCGTATGGGTATGGAAAGTGATTAAACTTGAATAACACCCTATGAAATGCGGAGATTTGGGGTAAATCCTAGCGGGAAAATCTTGAAAGAATTGAACTTTTGCAATGTGCCGAAGAACCTTATAAATTTACCATGTCAAACAGACTCTAAAGTAAATCCTGTCAATCGTGAAATCCTGTCAAAAAAGATGTGCAGTTAATTTTGTCCTACTGTAAAGAACGCAGCTGCCAGAAAATATAACTCCAGCGGACAATTCAGCAAGAGAGCCCCAAGTAAACACATAGTTATATAAACAAAGCCCTCCAAATAGTTGATTTACCCACTGAAAATAATCATATTTGTATACAAAAAGTCCAAAAATTAATCTCAAACCTAACACGCAGGACGTCTCTACACCAATCTTTACTATCCAACTGAAAAAGAGTATTAAGCATAACTCCAAAACGTCATTAGGCTTCCTTTACAAAGACCTAATTTGACGTTCATCTACCCACACTCTTTCATTACCATCGACAAATTACTTTAACAACATCAAAACCGATGATGCTTAAGCGAGATTCCCTTCATCTTCTATTCTTGTTTATACTAACGACGACGGTGCTATCGGCACAGGACGAAGCGTTGCAATTAGCCAACGAACAATTAACTGCGCTTAGTCAAGAAAAAAAGTACGCCCCAACGGATATTGCCGCTCCCATCGTTACCGACCACTATACCTCCAATGGCATTACGCATATCTATTATCAGCAGACCGTTGACCAAATTGGTATTTATGGAACTAGTGCCGCCGTTCACCTAAAAGATGGAGAAGTCATCACCTCGAACATTGGTTTTTTGAAAGGATTGTTGAAAAGAGACATCAAAAAGCAATTTCAAGTGCAAGCATTGGAGGCAGTGGCTAGAATAGCTTTGGATAAAAATTACCCACTAAGTCAAACCGAAATCATTATTTTATCAGCAAACGAAGAAGCGCCCCAAAAACCTACCGAAATTCAAGCCAATAACATTTCGAACCGTACCATTCCGTTAAAATTAGTTTTTTTAGAAAACGAGGAACAAGATTTACAATTGGCTTGGAGTGTTTTTATTGATGAAAAAGATAGTGCGGAGTACAAAAACTTTTTGGTCAATGCCACAACAGGAGCTATCGAAGCGGAAATCAACTTGACCATCTCGTGTGATTTCGGCCATCATCACGGTCCTAACTGTAATCACGACCAGAAACAACCACACGAAGTGGGCATTCACGAACGCTTGAAAACCGTGCTAGATAATTACAAAGAAAATGGACAATTAAGAAGTACTTCCGAAAAAGTCCAAATGGCCAATAGCTACAACGTTTTTCCCATTCCGATTGAAAGCCCAAATCATGGTAATCGGTCCATCGTAACCGCTCCGTGGAACGATAATCCGACCGCTTCACCCAACGGCTGGCACCAAATCGGCTCCACTACCTACACTACCACTAGAGGGAACAACGTCGATGCCTATATCGACGATAACAACACCAATAGCCCCACCAACGGGGACGCCGCTAGAGCTAACGGAGGGGCCAATTTGGAGTTCAACTCGCCTTTAGACCTCAGCACAACTAATCCTATCAACAACCGAGACGCCGCTCTTACCAATCTGTTTTACTGGAACAACGTCATTCACGACGTTTGGTACAACTACGGCTTTGACGAGGCTTCGGGTAATTTTCAAGAAGAAAACTTCGGTACGCAAGGCAATGCGGGCGACTACGTTTATGCGGAGGCACAAGACGGTTCGGGCAATTGCAACGCCAATATGTCCACTCCACCCGACGGAGGCAATCCACGGATGCAGATGTATAACTGTTTAAATTCGAGCAACCCTTCGGAAAGTCCCGTTCGAGATGGCGATTTTGACAATCCCGTTATCGTCCACGAATACGGTCACGGTATTTCCATTCGACTAACGGGCGGTCCTTCCACTTCGGCCTGCTTGGGTTTTAGTGTTCAAGAACAAATGGGAGAAGGTTGGTCCGATTTTTTCGGTCTTATCATGACCATTCAACCGGGCGATGTTGGTACCAATTCTCGTCCGATGGGAACTTGGTTGTTTCGCCAATCGGCATCGGGACGAGGCATTCGCGCCTACCCCTACAATACAGACATGAGCGTCAACCCGATGACCTACAACACCATCAAATCGAGCAGTACCCGAGCGCCCCACGGCGTCGGTTCCGTCTGGGCTACGATGCTCTGGGATTTGACCTGGGCGATGATTGATGAGTACGGTTGGGACCCCGATTTATACAACGGAACGGGCGGTAATAATAAAACCATGGCGCTAGTCATCGAAGGATTAAAGTTACAACCCTGTTCGCCCGGTTTTGTGGACGGTCGAGATGCGATTCTCGCTGCGGACCAGACGCTAAATGGAGGCGCCAATCAATGCTTAATTTGGGAAGTATTCACCCGTAGAGGATTGGGTTACAGTGCCGTTCAAGGTTCTTCTAGTAGCAAAACGGACAACGAAGAATCCTTCGATTTACCGCCTTCTTGTACCATTAGTATGGAAAAGATTGCGGATAAAAAAGAAGCCAGCTTAGGTGAAAATATTACGTACACTATCAGTGCTACGAACTTAAAAAATAGTACAGTCAGCAATCTCGTTTTGACCGATTTTCTACCCAATTATTTAGACTTTGTGTCAGCCTCCGATAATGGTACTGCCAGTGGTCAGACCGTCACGTGGCCCGCCGTCAACCTAGCGCCCAATCAAAGTGTGCAGCGAACGTTAGTCGCCCAAGTCAAAGAGAATCTATCAGCGTCAGATACTATTTTAACCGACGACTTTGAGTCGGGAATGAATAATTGGACGGTTGTTTCGAATGGTAATTCAAGTGCTACTTGGACCCCGCAAAATACTCGTTTCGCTTCCAGCTCTACGGCCGTTTTTTCACCTGGCGTACCGTCAACAAGTTCAACGACTTTGACCATTGCGAGCGCTCGGGAATTAACGTCGGAGAGTGAGCTCATTTTCAATCATTTTTACGAAATAGAACGAAGATGGGACGGTGGTATTATTGAAATTTCCACCAACAACGGGGTAAGCTGGACGGACTTAGGTCCCAATATTACCCAAAATGGCTACACGGAGTTGGTTCGTAACTCCTTCAATGCCTTCTCGAACTCTTCTGGTGGCTGGATAGAAACCAGAATAGATTTATCAGCTTACGCTGGCGAAAATGTGCTCATTCGCTGGAATATGATATTTGATATTAGCGTGTCTTGGGAAGGTTGGTACGTTGATGATATTCAATTAACCAATTTGAATGTCAACGTACTCAATAGAGCGCAAATTAGTAATGGGGATATTACAAGTACGGTCTTCGTAGAGGAACCTACCCGCATCAACTTTGCGCCCGTTTGCGAGCAAAATAATAATTTTGGAAACGGAGCTATTACCGCAGACAATTACCGAGTTGATAACAATATTACCTCTTCTGGCACCGTCAAAACGGGTACTTCGGTGGGTTTTTATGCGGGCAGTTCCATTACTTTAAGACCTGGTTTCCACGCCGAATCGGGTAGTAATTTTTTAGCTAGAATTGAGGGATGTACTCCGAGTAGTACTAATAATGCAGTTCCTCCAATCGCCCAAGCTAGACTTGCTAACTTTTCCCCGAATCAAAATCAATCCTTACGCATTTTCCCCAATCCGTTCCGCCAACAAACAGCAATTGAATTTGAAATGGCCGAAACGGGTCGCTTATGGATAGGCCTCCAAGACCTCACAGGACGTACTATTAAAGTGATTCGCCAAGCGACCAATCATCCAATGGGTTCCAATCAAATAATTTTACAAAACGAAGGTTTAAAAAGTGGTATTTATTGGTTAACTATGCAAACGGAACAGGGCATAACGACCAAGAAGTTGTTTTTGTTGGAGTAAACAAATAGCGCTTCTCAGCACTCATTTTTTACCACAAAGGGATGGAATTCACAAAGTACATAGAGTTCTTTTCGAGCGTAGATTTGACAAATTCCTCTTTAAATTTTGAAATTTTGTTTGTATGGTTTATCAAAGAAATTCATTGGTGTTGAGTAGTTACACTCTTTGATTGTTTCTATTTTTAGATTTTGAGTTTGTAATTTTACATTTTACATTTCGCTAGACCTCTTTCAAATGATGCGTTTCCCCTCTACCCTATTGGCGCTACTTTTTATAGTACTTGCTATGACTAGTTGCACCAATTCCCCAAAATACACCGAAGAAAGCTTGACCCAAACCGTAGCGGCTCATTTTGCAGCTATCGACGCCCGAGACTTGAACGCTTTGCTCAAAACGGTGGACGAGAATGCTGTAAGCATGATTCTCCCGAGTGGCAAATATTCTACTTCACAGGAGGATTATCAAAAGATGAATAAAGATTGGTTTGCGGCCCCTAATTGGCGAATTAATTATCAAGTCATCGAACAAAAAATAAGTGGGAATATCGGTATTGTTTTAACCAAAATCACTCACAATGACAAACAAGCAGATGGAAGGCCCTACTCTTTCGACTATTATCTGACGCTCATTTTTCAACACGGCGACCGCAAGTGGCGCTTGATTTTTAACCAAAATACGTTGATTGAGTAGGCAGTAGCAGTGGGCAGTGGCAGTAAGTAACAAGGGGGACAAAGGAAAACCGTCAACATCTAAATCCGCTGTCCATGTCAACGTCAAACAAAGCATCCGTTGTCCAAACACAAGTAATCCGTGGCAAAAGACACCAACAAAAACTCAACGTCTGATTCCCCGTACGGGCAAGCTGTGTTCCTAAAATCTGTGTTACAAAAAATAACAAGAAATACTAGCCAACTACAAACAGTAAAGAAATCATGAAACTAAACTTAGAAATCGCTGTACCTAGCAAAACCGAATGGATAGACGCCGTAATGGCCGACTTTAACGCCTTCTTGCAAGACCACGCCGACTGCGAACGAAAAGCTTCGTCGATGGCGATGAGCTTTGTGGCCAAATACCCCAATCGAGTAGAAATTATCCCCGAGTTGATAGAAACGGCCGTGGAAGAATTGGAGCATTTTCAACAAGTCTATACCCTAATGGAAAAGCGAGGCGTCGAATTACCCGCCAAAATGACCAAGGACTTCTACGTCGATAGACTCATCAAGCAAAGTTACTCCGACCCAGAACGACGGTTTTTAGACCGCTTGCTAATTGCTTCCGTTTTGGAAACGCGAGGTGCGGAACGCTTTAAAATGGTCGCCGACCACTTAGAAGAACCAGAATTAAAGCGATTCTACAAAATGCTTTGGACGTCCGAAGCCAAACACGGCCACATTTTCGTCAAAATGGCGATGAATTATTTTGATGGTAAAACCGTTTATGACCAACTGCATTGGTGGATTGACCGAGAGGCGGAAGTGATTAACGGGTTGGATATTCGGGCGGCGTTGCATTAATTAGGTCAAATTGACAACTGCAAAAATTTTAGGTTCTTTGACAACTTTTGCATTAAATGTAATTTGTAGCTTGGGCATCCTGCCCGAGTAGCAGTATTTGCGAAGAAAAAAGCTATTCGGGCAAGATGCCCAAGCTACTGTTTGCAAAAATTGTCAAAGAACCGTTTTTAATAATTAGGCAGCTAAGCTGGTCATTCTTTCAACAGCTGTCCGATACTCTTCGCTAAACTTGGCTACTAAATCCCCAGCAGACAACACTTCCTCAATATTCCCAATTCCTTGACCACAGCCCCAAATATCTTTCCAAGCCTTGGCGGCAGTATTGCCACCAGAGCCAAAATTCATTTTGCTAGGGTCACTTTCGGGTAAATTATAAGGGTCCAAGCCCGCATTTTCGATAGATTTCTTTAAGTAGTTACCGTGAACGCCCGTGAATAAATTAGAGTAGATAATATCCGCTGCTTTACCATCCACAATGCCCTGCTTATAATCCTCACTGGCTCTAGCTTCTTTGGTAGAAATAAACGCACTGCCAATGTAAGCGAGGTCAGCACCCATCGCTTGTGCACTAAGTATAGCTGCTCCCGAAGCAATAGAGCCCGATAGCGCAACGGGACCATCGAACCAAGCCCTAATTTCTTGTATCAGGGCAAAAGGAGAAGTAGTGCCAGCGTGTCCGCCCGCTCCCGACGCTACGGGAATCAAACCGTCAGCCCCCTTTTCGATGGCTTTGTGGGCAAATCGGTCGTTGATGACGTCGTGCAGCACAATGCCGCCCCATCCGTGTACCGTAACGTTCAACTCTTCTCTAGCTCCGAGGGAAGTAATCACCAACGGTACTTTCCATTTGGCGCAGGTTTCCAAATCTTCTTCTAAACGATTATTGCTACGGTGAACAATTTGATTGACAGCAAACGGAGCGGCAGGCTGGGTGGGATTATCCCGATTATATGCTGCTAGCTCTTCCGTAATTTGGTGCAGCCATTCGTCTAGCTGAGACTGTGGCCTAGCATTTAGGGCAGGAAAAGAGCCCACAATTCCCGCTTTGCATTGGGCTATTACCAATTCGGGGCCCGAAATAATGAACAAAGGAGCGCCAATAACGGGTAGTCTTAGATTATCGAATAGTGATGGTAGTGCCATATTTTCTTTTTCTTAATTTTAGTTTGGCTAATATAACATTAGTAGGGTCAAAATGTTTTTTTAGAACCTTTATTGGCACATAAAATTAAGTTCGTTGTCCCCTTTATTGCGCTTACTAATATCTTACTTCGTCGAGCCAGATTTAGATAAACCTACTTAATCGGTCGGGCGAAAATAATCTAGTAATAGAATAAAAAGGTGCAGAAGAAAAACTAGGCACATTTTTTGAAAATACTATTCTGTTCCCCATCCGAGAATCTCACCACACACCCTATTCAAGACTAAAAGGCTACTCCAATTGAGATACATGGAATTCCGATTCAATCT
>JBCCQK010000189.1:0-13836 GCA_039024375.1 Bacteroidota bacterium | reverse complement strand
TTTGTATTTAGACAACTTACACACAACACTCAATTTTAGAATAACTTATGTGTAATGATTTTTGATATACTTAAATTACCTATTTTTAGGTAAACTTAGTATATTAAATTCGCTTAATTTTGTAGGTGAAACTAACACACCCACTCTACTCTTAAGCGAACGTCCTTAACCTTAAAAAGAAGAAAGACGCTTTTCAAAAAAGCAAAGTTTCCTGAGTTTATAGTAGAGGTAGCTAATTAAAGGCTATCCAATCCCACTACAGCAAATTAATAGATAAGAAATAGACGAACTTACAACCAAAATTAATACACAATCTCATGAAAAAAACTTCTACAAAAACTGATTTTCAAAGAACGCCAAGGACACTCCAAACCTCTCCCCAATTTTTTTCACGAAATAACGTATTCATAACTACCAATCGTAGCGGCGATTAACACAATTGCCATACCCTGTTTTTTCTCCCCAGTCGGTAGTTAGTATCTTTCTATTTATACAGAATATCGTCTAGTGAGGAATAAGACCGAAGAATAAACTTCGGTTAGACTGCTTACCTGTTTATGTCGGCTTTAATATAAGGTTCGATGCCGTTATGGTCGCTTATGGCCACTACTATATACATGATATAATACGAATATAACAATATATGTTGTTGCTCGTGGTAGATGAGTGCTTCACTTTTTAGGACAATGCGTCTTGATGAGACCTAACGCTCCTTTGTCTATTCCAACGGCAATTCAATACGGCTTTTTATCCAATTTTATTAATCATATTTTTTTTAATTAACCAAAATTTGCTAATCTCATGAAAAGAATGAGTTTTACTAATTCAAGGTGGTCGTCACTATTCGGACGGTCTGCTTTTTTGGTGCTTTTTGCGCTCTGCCTAGCAGGGTTACAAAACGCCAGTGCGCAGGTCGTGATGAAGTACACGAAGAATGACACCACTTGTACAACGTTTAAGTTGGCTACTTGTAATGGCGAGCCAACTTCTACGAGTACGCGTTTTACCGATGATGGTACAAACGATGGCAACTACGCCGACCCAACGGGGCACCTACGACGGGATACAACGGAATTCTGTCCTACGGATGCTTGGCACCGGGTGAAGGTAGTCTTCACAGATTTTGACTTGGAAGGAAACGACTCTTTGGTCGCATTTCAAGGTAAGAAGTCTGAGTTAAGAGGACCCTTTACGAGTACTGCGGACTCTTTGACAAAAAGAGCAGCACTTCGACCAGTTGCTGCAACGGGTACGGGTGTATCACAAGCCTTCGGTGGTTGGATTGATGCCAACTGTGACCCAGATTCTAACAAAACTGGTTGTTTGACTTTCATCCTTTACACGGATGGAACGAATTCAAAAGGTAAAGGTTTTGACGCTTGGGTGGACTGTGAAAACAGAAACATCACACTCGATGCAGTAAACATCGTTAGTCGAAAGTTGACTTGTGATAGTTCTGCGTACGGTGTTATTACCATTCCAGCACCAAATGTTAAAATCTGTAAGACTTCTGTCACCAACATGGTTTCAGATTCTGTTATTGTACGTATCTCTAATCAACACGGAGATGTTTGTATCGACACTTGCTTAACTAACTCAGGTGCGATTAGTACTGTGACGGATACCTTTGCATTAGGTAGTTACTTAGTTACTTACAAGTTGAAGTCAGACACAGTTAAGACTCGTCAGGCGACGTTCTCTGTTCAAGCACCTTCTTTAGTGTGCAACGACAACATTAACGTGCCACTAGGTTCTGCATGTATGATTGTGTTGACTCCAGACGATATCTTGGAGCAGCCATGTGATACCATGACAGATACTATGTACTACAACATTACCATCAGCTTCGGCTCTGGTAAGAATGCACAGACGTTGACAACGAAGAATGTAGACAATGGTGGGGCAGTTGAATACCCAATCATTACTAAGGACGCATTGACAAAAGCAGGTATGAGCGTATGTGGCGCTACTGCGAAAGTAAAAATCGAAAGAATCTACTACGGACGTACAGGAACACAGAGTTTAGCAACTATTTGCAACAATGGTAAAGTAGCCAACTCTTGTGAAACTACGATTGCCTTCTCTGACCAATCTATTCCATGGATTACAGTATCTTCAACAGCTGATACTTTAGTTGCCTGTGATACTACTGGATTAGATAAGATTTTGAGTGCATCTGCAATTGATAACTGTGATGATGATATCAAAGTTACTTACACTGTAACAATGGAAGAGAAGGACCCATGTTTTGCTGAGAAAGGAAAGGCAGATACTACCACGGCAACGGTTGTTTTCCGAGCGGTAGATGATTGTGGAAACGTTGGTACGAAGACAGAGACTTATACTATCATTCGACCAAACGAGAACGAGCACTTAGCAAAAGTACCCAATAAGAAAGTAGATTGCTCTGCTTCTTCGGCTACTACTGGCGTACCAGGATTGAAGATTGGTACTTACAAGAACAGTACGTTCACTGTACACGATACTATCGACTTAAGTGAAACAGATTACATCTGTGGTTACATCTTGAAGAAGAGAGATGTAAACATCCCTGCTACTGATTGTGGTAGAAAGATTTACCGATACTGGGATATTGTTGACTGGTGTACTCCAGAAGTAGGCCCATCAGCTATTGATACTACTTTCATCGAATTTACGGACACTAAGAAGCCACTATTCTTAGATACATTAGCGAAGAGAATTTCTGTTGCTAACCTACCATTCCAGTACAAGGAAATTCCTGCTGTTGATATTGATTTAGGACACTTCGAATGTACTTTCGACGTGAATAAGTTGGCTAAGCCAAAGGCAGTTGACAACTGTGACCCGAATCCAGCAGTAAGAATTGACAGTATCTACCGATTTGAAGGTGGTGCTAAGTGGCCACTATCTATGAGCGAGTGGACTAAGTTGAACTGCGATACTTTCTGTGTAAGATGGATTGCGGATGACGTTTGTCACGAGCAACTAGTAAACGATACCGTTTACCAAACAGTACGAGTAAGAGATGTAACGAAGCCTTCTGCAGTATGTACGGACCAATTAAATATCTCTTTACCCAATGAATGGGGAGCAAGAGTAACGGTTGATGATGTAGATGCGGGTAGCTTCGATGCTTGTGGAATCGAAAAGCGAGAAATCAGAATCAAGGGTGCTGGTCAACCTTGGGCAGAGTTTGTGAACATCGGATGTCAGTACGTACACCCAGATTTACAATTAGAATTACGGATTACAGATAAGAAAGGAAACACCAATATTTGTTGGTTAGACGTAGTAGTAGAAGATAAGATTAACCCAATTTGTACACCACTAGACCCAGTAACTAGAAAGTGTACGGAGTTCCACAATGGAGAGTTGGGTGCTTCTACGGATGCGGACGGCGACCGAAAGTTTGAAGATTCTGAGTGGACTAACTTGTCTGCGGAATTGCAAGCGATTTACGATGCACAATTTGGCAAATTCCAGTGTGAAGATAACTTGAAGACTGCTGAGTGTGGTAAGTTAGAAACAGAAGAGCAATACCAGTTAATCGAGTGGCCATGTGGCGAAATCGAAATCAGAAGAAGACATCGTTCTATCGACTGGTCTGGTAATGTATCGGCTTACGTAACGCAGGAAGTTAAGATTGAATACCACGCAGATTGGAAGTTTACTCTACCCGACGATTGGAACGGAGAGTGTGAGGAGACAGAAGTAGCTCCAGACATTACTATCGAAAACGGAGCGTGCGATTTACTAGGATTCGAGGTATCTGAAAAGAGATTCGACGTACCTGGCGATGCTTGTTTCAAGATTGAAAGAACATACCACATCATCAACTGGTGTAAGTACAAGGCGGGTGATACACCAATCGTCATTGCTAGAACGGAAGGCGAGCACGGTTTCGCTACTGGAAAGATGATTACAAGCGTAGGCAACGAAGATAAAGGATACTTTACGTACATCCAAATCTTGAAAGTACACGACGACGAAGGTCCAGTTGTGACCGTAGTTGACCCAGATGAATGTATTACTGGTGTTGAATTTGACGCTTTACCTTACGGTGAGGAAGACCAAACACCTGGTGCTGCACCATTTGAGTGTGACGAATTGAAGACTTGGACGGCTACTGCAACGGATTGTTCTGCACAAAGTGCCATTACTTGGAGAGGTGAATTGTATAGAGACCTACAAGGTGCTGGACCTAACGTGCTACTAGCTACATCTGACGAGCCAAGCCTAAGCTATATCGTTCAGCCTGGAGACAAGTTGTTCGCTGTATTCAAAGCTTTTGATGGTTGTGGCAACTCTGGAAAGGGACAAAGCCCAGTAACTACTGAATTTAAGGATTGTAAGAAGCCAACTCCATACTTATTGAACGGTATTGCCGTAGAAATCATGGAAACGGGTATGATTCAAATTTGGGCAACTGACTTGAATCAAGGTTCTTTCGATAACTGTACGGACCAATCTAAGTTAGACTTGAGAATCTGGCACGCACAGTTGGGTGAAGCGCCAACAACACTACAAGGTGTACAGGCGCTACCTAAGGTATTGACATTAGGATGTACTGAGTTAGGAACGCAAAATGTACACATCTACGCAATCGACGAAGCAGGAAACTACGATTTCGCTCAGACTTACATCATCGTACAAGACAACATGGGTGCTTGTACGGGTCAAAATGAAGCTGGAGGAATGGTTGCTGGTAGAATCGTTGACGGAAACGGAGAAAATGTTCAATCTGTTGCCATCGCTGTTAACGGCGCTGACTCTAAGAACATGACCACTTCCGCAGATGGTTATTACCAGTTTGAATTGCCAATGGGTGGTGACTACACAGTTACACCTGCGAAAGACATTAACCCATTGAATGGTGTTTCTACTTTCGACTTAGTATTGATTAGCAAGCATATTCTAGGCATTTCTACTTTCGACACTCCGTACAAGTACATCGCGGCCGACGTTAACAAGTCTGGCTCTATTACCGCATTTGACATGGTTCAACTACGTCAGTTAATTTTGAATATTACTTCTGAATTCCCTAACAACACTAGCTGGAGATTTGTAGAAGGTGGATACGAATTCACATCTGCAAACGCTGCTGCTGAGAGCTTCAACGAGTTCGTTAGCATCAATAACTTGGATGCGAACTTAATGAACATGGACTTCACTGCCGTTAAGATTGGTGACGTTAACGGAAGCGCATTAGCTAACAGCTTGTTGGGTGCTGAATCACGTACAACTAACGGTACATTAAACTTGAACGCTGCTGACCGATTCGTAGAAGCTGGTCAAACGGTAACGGTAGAATTTACTTCTGCTGATATTGCGACTGCAACTGGTTACCAGTTCACATTGAACGTAGCGGGTGCTGCGGAAATCGTAGAAGGCGTAGCTAAGGCTGCTAACTTCAACGTTGCTGCTGCTAACCGTGGTTTAATTGCTACTTCTTGGAACGGCGAAGCAACTGCTGACGACGTATTGTTCGCAGTAACTTTCACGGCAAATACAACTGGTCTATTGAGCGAGTTAGTATCTGTATCTTCTGATGTAACGGCGGCTGAGGCTTACAATACGGACGGAGAATTGATGAACGTTGCTATCGACTTCAACGGAGCGGCAACTGCTGCTGGATTCGAATTGAATCAGAACACGCCTAACCCATTCAATGCAACAACTGTAATTGGCTTCAACTTGCCAGAAGCGGGTGCTGCTACATTGACGGTAATGGACGTACAAGGTAAGGTATTGCGAGCTATCCAAGGCGAATACGCTAAGGGCTACAACACCGTATCTTTGAATGCTAACGAATTGGGAGCAACTGGTGTACTATACTACCAGCTAGAGTCTGCTAATAACGTAGCTACTAAGAAGATGATTATCATCGAATAATATAAGATTGATTTGGAAGCGTACTTCGGTACGCTTCCCTTTTTTAACAATCTTAACTATTAAGAATGTAGTCGCCAGCTACAATGAATAGTTTGTTCTTATAAGCTAGTTCATTACTCATTTGGCGAAGACATTACATTAACCAAAATTATTAATTAATCTCATGAAAAAAATGGGTTTTACTAAATCTAGGTGGTTGTCTTTCTTCGGACGGTCGCTGAGCCTTGCCCTGATGTTCTGCTTCTTTGCAGGCATTCAGTCGGCAGAAGCTCAGTCAAAAGTGGTCGTCACGCAGTACAAGAAGGACGATACTACCTCCGTCGCCGAAAAGCTGGCCACCTGTAATGGGGAACCGACTTCTGCAAGCGTACGGTTTACCGACGATGGGACAAACGACGGGAACTATATGGACCCCGATTCGCCAGTCCATAGACGTCGAGATACCACAGAATTCTGTCCAAAGGATGCTTGGCATCGCGTAAAAGTGGTGTTCACCGATTTTGACTTAGCGGCAGGCGATTCACTCTTTGCTTACGATGGAAATCGAGTAGCAGTCAGAGCAAATGCGTTTTCGATGCCTCCAATTAATGGTATTATGAATACCAAAGCAGCTGCAATTGGCTTAGGTTCTGGCTCTGGTGTAGGGGTTCCTCAGTTTATTGTCAATCCGCTAAGAGGCGGAGGTTCTGGATGGGTCGAAGCTACTTGTGACCCTGCGGTTAACCCTTCTGGTTGTATCACTTTTGTCTTCGAGACTAACGGTGACAATCGAAAAGGAAAAGGTTGGGACGCTTGGGTAGATTGCGAGAAAAAGACAGTTAAGTTCAGTTCTATTGCAGTTACGGACAGTAAGTTAAAATGTACTGACCCTGCTTTTGCTACTAAGAGTATTACCGCACCAACAGTTGATTTGTGTGGTACGACAACCGCTACTACTTTGATTGGTAGAGTTAAGAATCAGCACGGAGAAACGTGCTTTGAGAATTTGAATTTGACGCCAGGAGCAGCGTTTATAACGAACGAAGATTTTGCTATTGGCCAGTACATGGTTGAGTTTAAAATCAAAGCAGATTCATCTTCTGAAAAGACAACATCTAAGATGTTCTCTGTACAAGCGCCTTCTCTGGTATGTAATGACGAAATTGTCGTACCAATGGGTTCTGCTTGTATGGTTGTTTTGACGCCTGATGATGTGCTAGAGCAACCGTGTGATACGATTGCAGATACCATGTATTATAACATCACCATTACCTTAGGTTCTGGAAAAGACCAAGTGGTGAAGAAGACGACTGGATTTGATACGGGCGCTCCCGTCGTTTATCCAATTGTAACTGCTGATGACATCAAGAAAGCGAAAATGTCGGTTTGTGGGGGCATGGCTACTGTAAAAATTGAAAGAATTTACTACGGACGTACTGGAACGATGAGTTTAGCAACGCTTTGTAACAACGGCAAACAATCTTTGTCTTGCAGCACGACGTTGAGATTTAACGACGTTCAGAATCCATGGGTAAGCGTTACCAATGTGCCTGATACGTTAATCGCCTGCGATACGACTGGTCTTGACAAATTATTGGGAGCTAAAGGGGTTGACAATTGTGACACAGACGTTCCAGTAACTTACACTGTTGTTCTTGAGGAAAAAGACCCTTGTTTTAACGAAAAGGGTAAGCCAGATACTACTACTGCTACGGTTACTTTCCGTGCGGTGGATGATTGTGGTAACGTAGGAACTGCTACGAGAACCATTACGATGATTCGTCCAGATTTGGATAGCGTTAAGTTTGTTGCTAAGACGCCTAACGTGAAACAAGAATGTAACGAGGACAAGGCGATTCCAATGCCAGGTATCAAGATTGGTGTATGGAGTAACAACATGTTCAGCGTACGAGATACGGTTGAATTAAGTACAGAGAAGTACATCTGCGGATATATCTTAGTGTCTAACGACGAAGATATTCCTTCTACCGATTGTGGTAAGAAGAAGTACCGCTACTGGGATGTTTTGGACTGGTGTGATAAAGTTGGCCCGAAGCGAATTGATACTACCTTTATTGAAAATACGGATACTAAAGCGCCGTTATTCACGGATACTTTAGCCGAGCGAATTATGGTAGCAAATTTACCATTCAAGTATAAGACAACTACCTCAATTGATATTGAATTAGACCACTTCTCTTGTACTTTCGATGTCAATAAGTTATCGAAGCCAAAAGCAACGGATAACTGTGACCCGAACCCTACGGTTAGTATTGATAGTATTTATCGATTCGAAGGTGGTGCTAAGTGGCCTATCGCTATGAGCGAGTGGACAAAGTTGAATTGCGATACTTTCTGTGTGAGATGGATTGCCAAAGACGAATGTCACGAGCAACTAAAGAACGATACGCTTTACCAAACGGTGCGAATCAATGATGTTACAAAGCCATCTGCGGCTTGTGTGGACCGATTGAATGTATCTATTTCTAGCGAATCGGGTGCTATCATTAACGTCAGAGACGTTGATGCGGGTAGTTTCGATGCTTGTGGAATTGACAAGCGAGAAATCAGAATCAAAGGTTCTGGTGCGGCTTGGGATACCGTTGTAATCATCGGTTGTGAATTCGTTCACCCCGATGTACAATTAGAAATGCGCGTCACGGATAAGAAAGGAAACCAAAATATTTGTTGGTTAGACTTGACCGTGGAGGATAAGATTAATCCTTTCTGTGATACTTTAGCACCAGTCACGCTACACTGTGACCAAGTACACACGGATGAGTTGGGTGCTTCTACGGATACGAACGAAGATTTGAAAATGTCAGAAGGCGAATATCGACCACTAACGGGTACGTTGTTAGCCACTTACAACTCATTGTTCGGTGACCCAGTTGCCTTGAAGCGATGTGAAGATAACTTGAAAACCGACAAATGTGGTGAGTTAGAAATTGAGCAAGAATATCAGCTACTTATTTGGCCTTGTGGTGAATTGAAAGCGAAGCGTAGATATCGGTCAACTGATTGGTCTGGTAACAAATCTAGCTGGGCGGTTCAAAACATCACCGTTGAATACAAAGCAAACTGGAAAATTACGTTCCCAGCTGACTGGGAAGGCGAGTGTGGCGACATGGCACCTGCGGATGCTATCGAAATCGTCAATGGTCCTTGTGATTTACTAGGATTCGAAGTAACTGCGGATACGTTCAATATCCCCGGCGACGCTTGTTTCAAGATTGAAAGAACGTACCACGTTATCAACTGGTGTAAGTACGTAGCGGGTAGCGACCCGATTAAGCTAGCACGAGTAGAAGGCGAGCACGGTTTCTCTGAAGGACTAATGGTCTCTAGCCCAGGTAACGAAGAGAACGGATACTGGACCTACATCCAAGTATTGAAAGTACACGACGACGTACCACCAACGGTGAGCATTATCAATCCTGATGATTGTATCACGGGTGTTGAGTTCGATGCACCTCCTTACGGAGAAGAAGACCAGACACCTGGTGTAGCACCATTCGAGTGTGACGAAGAAAAGACTTGGACTGCTATTGCAGTGGACAACTGTTCTTCTAGCGTTACTTGGATTGGTAAGTTGTACGATGCTAACACTGGCGCATTGGTTAAGGAAACGAAGACAAATTCAATTTCTTACATCGTGTCTGCTGGCGAATCTTACTTCGCAGAGTTCTGGGCGTACGACGGTTGTGGTAACTCAGCTGGAGACAAAGCGCCTGCGGTTAAGTTCCGTGACTGTAAGAAGCCTACACCTTACGTATTGAACGGTATTGCCGTTGAAATCATGCAAACTGGAATGGTGCAAGTATGGGCGACTGACCTTGACCAAGGTTCTTTCGACAACTGTACGGACCAGTCTAAGTTAGACTTGAGAATTTACGCAGACTTCCTAGGTGAACAACCTACCGATTTGGCGGGTGTCATGGCTCTAGGAAAAGTAATGACTTTCGATTGTGATAGAATCGGAACTAACGTTGTTTACATCTACGCAATTGACGAAGCAGGAAACTTTGATTTCGTTCAAACTTACGTCATCATCCAAGACAACATGAACGCGTGTGGTACGGGTGATATCAATGATGGAATGGTAGCGGGTACTATCGTTAATCCTAACGGAGAAAACGTTGAGTCTGTAACTGTATCTATCAGTGGTGGAATGCAAGAAAGCGTTACTACTGGTGCGAACGGAAGCTTCATGTTCAACGCAACTGCTGGTGAGAACTATACCGTAACACCTGAGAAGGACATCAATCCATTGAACGGTGTATCTACGTTTGACTTAGTATTGATTAGCAAGCATATCTTAGGAATCACTCAGTTTGATTCTCCATACAAGTATATTGCGGCGGATGTCAACAAGTCAGGTTCCATTACTGCATTTGACATGGTACAATTACGACAGTTAATCTTGAATATTTCTTCTGAATTCCCAAGCAACGATAGCTGGAGATTCGTGGACGCTAGTTACGAATTTACAACGGCTAATCCTGCGGCTGAGAACTTCAACGAAGTTTATAACATCAACGCATTGAGCGGAAACATGGAAAACCTTGATTTCGTCGGTGTGAAAGTGGGTGACGTAAACGGAAGTGCACGAGCGAACAGCTTATTGGGTGCAGAATCTCGTACAACAAATGGTGCTTTGACTATCAGCGCATCTGACCGATTCGTTGAGGCGGGCGAAACAGTAACGGTAGAATTTACGGCTGCTGACATCGCTTCTACGCAAGGTTATCAGTTCACATTGAACTTTGCTGGACAAAATGCTCAGTTGGTAGAGGGAGTTGCTAAGGCAGCTAACTTCAACCTAGCAGCAGCGGAAAGAGGAGTAATCGCTACTTCTTGGAACGGCGAAGCTACGGCTGACGAAGCATTATTCGCTTTGACATTCACTGCTTCTAGCAATGGATTGTTGAGCGAAATGGTAAGTGTAAGCTCTGATTTGACAACGGCTGAGGCGTACAACGCTGCTGGCGAAACGATGGACGTAAACATCGAATTCACTGCGGCTACTACTGCTGGTTTCGAGTTGACTCAGAACACGCCTAACCCATTCAACGGCGAAACAGTTATTGGCTTCAACTTGCCAATCGCTGGAGCAGCTACTTTGAATGTAATGGATGCACAGGGTAAAGTATTAAAGTCTATCCAAGGAGATTACGCTAAGGGTTACAACACGGTAACGTTGAAGGCGAATGACCTAGGTGCGACTGGCGTACTATACTACCAGTTAGAGTCTGCGGACAATGTTGCGACTAAGAAGATGATTATCATCGAATAATACCAACATTTGGGAGGGGGCCTCGGCTCCCTTCCATCTTTTTTTATCGTGAGGTGATGAGGTGGATAAGGTGAATAGGGTTTATGAGGTACGGCCAAATAGCTAATGAAAACGACTTATACTTTTTTAAGAAACCAATAGGAAACAGCGTTCCGAAGAGAAGATTTAAGACTAAGCAAAATTAATCCATTACCAATGAAAAAGGGAATAGCAGAAACAGGAAAAATAGTGAACACGACCTGTAAAAAATCCTGTAAATCTTGTTGTCCTGTTAAAATATATACTTAAATCGGTTTTTGGGATGGCCTCTCTACACTCAGTTGTAGGGGGGCTTTTTTGGTTTGGATGCTAGATGCTGGATTCTGGATTCTGGATTCTGGATGCTGGATTCTGGATGCTGGATTTTAGCATCTAGCGACCAGTATCTAGCAACCAGCATCTATCTCCGTGCCGAAGGCGGCAATGTTGGCCTTACTTCCACCTTACTCGGCAACGTCCGTGGATTCATCTGCAACAAATCGACGACCATCTGTCCAATATCTTCGGGTTGGATTTTCCAGTGGTCCGCTTCCGATGGTGTGTGGCCGTTAAAATACGTCGCTACCGAACCGGGCATAATCGTTGTGGTCTTGATTTCGTAAGGTCGGAGGTCCAACATGATGGCTTGTGTGAAGCCCACTAGACCAAACTTACTGGCATTATACGCCGCTCCTTTTTGAAAAAAATTGGTGCCCGCTAAACTCGCAATGGTGATAATGTACCCTTTTGATTTTTTCAAAGCGGGAATCGCCGCTTTGACTGTGTGAAAAACACCCGTCAAATTGGTATCAATCACTGCATTCCAATCTTCCACACTCATTTCGTCGATGGTCGCAAATTTTCCGACGCCCGCATTTGCAATACAAATGTCCAACTGCCCCCAAGTGTCTAGCACTTGCTGAATGGCGTATGCTTCATCCGCATAATTTCGGACATTGGATTGAAGTCCTAACACCTCTCCCTTTCCAATTTTACTCAAACTGGCAACGGCGCTGTCAATATCTTTTTGTGTTCGGGCCGTAATCGCTACCTTGTACCCTTTAGCTAATAGGGCTTCGGCGATTCCTAGGCCAATTCCCTTGGAGCCACCCGTAATGTAAGCTGTCTTACTCATGTATTCGTTAATTTTTAAACTTAGAATCTTGATTTTCGATGTATCAAGTCTCCAGACTTGATACGGCTATCCGCAGGTCTCCTAACCTGCATAGAGAACTTACTCGAATTTGTAGTTTTACGTTTTTCTCATAGGTTTCTTCTATCCGATTACTAAAACCCCTCATTTGTAGAAAAGTTTTTTCCAAAAAAGTGTAAGTATTCCAAAAAAGAGGCATCTAAAGAATAAATGTCAGAAAGTATTCAACATATCATCGAAACGCACCGAGACAAAATATTCAAAACTTGTCTCGGCTATACGGGTAATGTCGAACAGGCCAAGGACTTGGCGCAGGAAGTTTGTATCAATTTGTGGCGAGGCTTGGAAAAGTTTAAGGGCGAGGCTCAAATAGCCACTTGGGTCTATCGAATTACGGTCAATACCTGTTTGATGTATCGGCGGAAAAAACGATTGCCGACCGTTCAAATAAAAGCTATTCAAGAAGCACAAATGGACACCGAGATGGATACCTCAAATCAGCAACAAGACTTACAGTTACTACAAAAATTCATCGCACAACTACCCGAAAAAGAGCGCATCATCATCATCTTGTATTTGGAGAACCTAAGTTATGACGCCATTGCCGAAGTAACGGGACTAACCAATAATTATATCGGTGTAAAAATTAATCGAATCAAAAAATTACTAACTAGAAAATTTAAAGAACATGGAAGATTTAAAAACAATTTGGAATAAAATGGACGCCCTACACTTAGAAATGGGGCAAATAATCAATTCCAATAACGTTGAAACGATTTATAAAAAACTGAAAAGGGAGGAGGAATTAACCAAGCAGTACACTCCTTTTTTCATTCCTGTCGTGCTATCGGTCATGGCCATGATGGTTTACGTAACCGAAGCCTACAAAGGCTGGATACCAATGTTGGGAATTGCCCTAATTACCATTGGTGCATTTGTGATGCTACGATTAATCCTACTGCACCGAGTGCCCGTTGAACAATACGAAAAAAGCCAAGACGCCACAAGTTTCTTACAACAGGTCAAAGAAAAGCTGAACAAAAAAGTACACCTATCTGCTTTGGGCGTCGCCATCTACACCCTTTGTATTTTAGGCGGTTTGCATTTATTAATTTTTGGCTTAGAGAGTTTGGTAGGAAAGGGTGGAATGGTCGGCGCCGTTTACGGAACGATGCTCGGTTTAACGGGAGTAGGCGTGGGTATGATGTACAAAATGCATCAAATGCAGTACGGCGAAATGCTCAAAATGATAGATAGGTTTTTGGATGCTGGGGACTAGATGCTGGAATCTGGATGTTGGTTTCTGGTTTCTGGATTGGATACTCGATGCTAGAATTCGATGTATCAAGTCTCCAGACCATAGCCGTCAGGTTAAGAACAACAAAGGTGGACGGTGCGACGCACCTAATTGAAGAGCCGAGTTGAACTGCCCGATACAAAGGTGGTCGTCCCGATGGGACTTTTAGCGTCAAGATGCGTAGCATCGACTACATTTGTATCAGTCTCAGCAAGAATT
>JBCCQK010000188.1:0-13840 GCA_039024375.1 Bacteroidota bacterium | reverse complement strand
CAGCAATTCTCAATTTAAAAACCTTTATTCGGGTTTTTGCTTAAATTTTTCGTATCTAATGTGGTTCCACCATTTCTTGTGCTGTAACCACTAAACCTATTGTGAATATTGCTGACAGCCTTCTGAACTACTCCCCCCGCACCACCAACTTCTCCGTCACCAACATCCGTCCCGTTTGCAACTGCAAAAGATAAACACCAGACGCCAAATTATTAGCATTCAACTCAATCTGGTATTGGCCAGCCTTTTGCAAAGTCGGCGGTACCACATTTTGAAGCATCCGCCCGTTGATGTCGAGCAGGTGAATTGCTACTTCCGTCGTTTTCGGTAAGACGTAGTTGATTTGCGTTTGTTGTTGAAAAGGGTTAGGAATGGCTACCAATTCTAGGGCAGCAGCTCGCAATTGTCGCTTATCAATCATGGGGCGTTTAGAAATCGTCGAACGCTGTAGTTCGGTGATGGGCGCACCGAAAGTGTTTAGGCAATCATCAATGACGGCCGAAAAATTACAACCCGCTTCGGCGATAAAACCGGGGCTAAGGGTAATGGCCGTATTCGCACGGAACGTAACGGAGGTATTAGTTGCTACTTTTCCACTAGAAAAAAGATACTCGCAAGAGAGATAAGTATCGGGATTGATGGGGTCATTATTGACATTGACCGTCGATGCGGGCGTCCCCGTACAGATTTCGAGGGTCCAACCATCCAAGGTTCCCCCCTCAAGGCCTTCTACGTCGGTCACTTTGAGTACCCAATTCCCCGTTGGCGTTTCACCGTTGAAGGCCGCTAAACTTCCTTTGGGTTTAAAAGTTTTACCGCCCGTCAATGGACAACGAACCTTACTGCCATCGTCATCAAAATTCATGTTAAAATCTTCGTGGTAGCTACATTTTCGCCTGATAAGTTGAACCGTTGTTCCCGCAGGACTAGTTAACTCCATTTTCAAGTCCCCTACATAATAATGCGTCCCCCGCAAATTTTTAACGTTCACATCTACAATATCTCTCGTTTCCGTAATGTTGATGGTGGAAGTCACTACAACTTGGTTAAATGGGTCGGGAATCGTAATGGGCGTGTCCGTACTATTGGTTTCCGTACAGGTGGGCGTATCGCAGCTGACGGGTGCATTGAATAAGCTATTCACCGTCAAAGCACAGCTACTGGCCGCCGAAAAACTGGCCGTCACATTTACGGACGCTCCGTCCGTAGATAAGCCAGTCAAGGTGACCGCTTGGGGGCTTTCGGTAATCTCAAAACTTTGTCCATTCACCAATAAAGTTCCCGTTGTTGGCGGGTCGGCGTAGGTTACAGTTAGTACTTGGCTAAAGGTATTGGTATTGGGGTCACAAGACAATTGATTGCCCGCAGTAATACTAGAAATACCGCAATTGCTTCCTCCCGCTACGGTACAAATATCCAACGTCCAACCATCTAGACTTCCTCCGTCCAAATCGAAAAAATCTTCCACCGTCAGCGTCCATGTACCCGAAGCCTGTTCGCCGTTAAAATCTGCCAAACTTCCAATGGGCGCATACGTATCGCCGCCCGTAATCGGGCAACCACTGGCGGTACCATTATCATCTACATTCAAATCAAAATCTTCTATTTCCCCGAAACAGGCTTCCGAAACTAACAGAACCGTTGTACCATTCGGACTCGTCAGCGAAATATCTAAATCATAAATAAAAGTGTGTTCCCCAAATAAGTCTTTGACATTCACATCCGTAATAATTCCCGCCTGCGCAATCGTCAATGTAGAAGTAACCGTTGGTGTCCCATTGGCAGAAATATTCTTTGGAACGTCCGTTGCAATGTACTCCTGACACAAATCGGTCACACAAGCAGCGGGAGCGGTGAATAAGGTATTCTGCGTAAACGTACAGTTTTGATTGGTTCTAAAAAATGCCGTAACGTCCACCGTATTACCGTTGGCGTTCAATCCCGTTAAGGTCACCGTCTGTGGGCTACTCGTGATGCCAAACTCCTGATTGTTCACCACCAAATTACCTGTACTCGGTGGATTCACGTAGGTAATGGTTATCGTTTGGTCGTAAGTATTGTTGGTGGTGTTACAAGCCGTTTGGGCACCCGCCGTGATATTCGTGATGGCACAAACGGGCGTGCAAGAAGCGGGGGCTTGAAATAAGTTGTTAGCGGTAAGGGAACAAGAGGTGCTGGTCGCAAAATTAGCCGTCACGGATACGTTATTACCATTAGCGACCAAATTGACCAAGGTAACCGTTTGTGGGCTACTCGTAGCACTGAAAGACTGGCCGTTTACCACTAAATTTTCCCCATTAGGGGCATTTTCGTAGGTAACCGTAACTTCTTGCGTATAGAAATTAGTACTGGCATTACAAGCGGTTTGGCTACCCGCCGTAATTGCAGTAATTGCACAAACGGGTAAACAGGAGGCTGGCGCCGTAAACAGATTATTTTCCGTCCGACTGCAAGTCGTATTTGCCGAAAAATTAGCGGTAACATTAACGGAATTACCATTCGCCGTCAAATCCGTCAGCGTTACTGTTTGTGGACTTCCCGTAATCGAAAAAGACTGACCGTTTACGACCAAAGTTCCTTGATTCGGCGCATCGGCGTAAGTCACCGTAACTTGCTGCGTATATTTGCCCGTTGACACATTGCAGGCCGTTTGACTCCCCGCCGCCAAGTCCGTAATCGTGCAAGGATTGGCGCTACTCGGTTCAATGGTAAAATTGGCGTCGTTGATGTCCAAAAAAACATTATTGGCACACTTAATTTTTAACCTAGCCGTCGTTACATTGACGTTGGGTAACGTCACGGTTGCCGAACCGTTATTAGCAACATCGTCGGCTAATTGTTGCGTGAACGTTTGTCCCCCGTCCAATGACAGAAAAATATCAACAGCACTGCAGTTTATTGGACTATTGTTGGTTCCCGCTACGTCCCACGTTACGGTAGTAGCCCCACTTAAAGTCGTCGCACTATTGGGGGAATTGATTTTAAAAGGCCCCGCTCCACCGACTACTTGCAGCGTAATCATATCCGAATCGTAGCCCCCAGCTGTATTATTATCCCGTGCAATAAATTGAAAATTAAGCGTCCGATTTCCCGTCGGTAATTGTTCGTCTGAAGAATTGGTATTGCTTAAAACGTTTTGAAGTTTTGGAAAAATTCTTGTTGGGCTGGTGGTCGGTTCAAAAGACCTAAACAACGGCGCACCCGAAGCGGGGGAATTCAAATCACTCTGAGCGCCTAAGTTCCACTGTTCCCAATTATAGGTCAAGGCGTCTCCATTGGCATCAGTGGCCGTCCCCGTCAATTCGAAGGGCGTCCGTGCGGGGATGCTTTTATTGTTAATATTCTCGGCATTAGCGTTGGCCACTGGCGTTGTATTATTCTGATTACCTAATGTTCCGCAATTGGCGCCAGATTCCTGCGTGACGTGTCGCCGCATTTCGTTCAAACTAATCAAGTGAAAATAGGGGTCGCTATTATTTTGTAAATTATCATTGCCACAAATTCCCGCATAGGCCTGAATAGTAGAACCACTTCCCGGTTCGTACGCTGTACTTCGATTTCGATTGCCACCCGAACAACTACCGCTGTCTCCGTTGAAAGTGTGGTTGCCCCCAAATTGGTGTCCAATCTCGTGGGCCACGAAGTCGATGTAAAACGGGTCGCCCGTTGGTTGGCCCAAGCCCGTTGTTCCCGCCGCTTTATCATTTGAGCAAACGACTCCTAAGCCCGCAACACCGCCGCTACCCGTTGTAAAAACGTGGCCAATGTCGTAGTTGGTGCTACCAATAGCGTTGTTTAGCACGCCTCTATTTTGGTCAATGGCATTGGCATTATTACTATAGGGGTCATTAGAAGCATTGGTAAAAACGACTTGGTCATTATTGGCCACCAACTGAAAACTTACGGCCAATTCATCTTCGTACACCCCCGTTACTCTCGTCAAAGCGGTAGTAATAGCCGCCAATCCACCTTGTACCGTCCCACCGTGAAAAGCGGTGTACTGTCGATTGGCGCCAATAGCAATTCGGTAAGTTCGCATATTGATGGTCGCCATTCTCGCCGTTCCGAACGAAGCGGGCGATTCCTGCTTTATCGTATGGTCTTGAACCAAACCGCTACTGACCTCTTTTTGTCGAACCTCGCAGGTGTGTACAAACTTCTCCGTTGGTTCAAAGTCTCTTTTATAATACGTCGCATAGTAATCGTCCCGTCCTTGGTACAAAGGGTCAATAAAAACCGTTCCGTTAGGCGAAAGTATCATCCCGTGAAAACCCTGTGGAGTCATATCCAAGTGAATAGAAGCATTCGCATCTTCCAATCCTTTACCAGAATAGGTCCGAATGGCGGGAAACTTAGCGGCCAGCCTTGGGTGCAAAATGTTAGAAGCCTTAACGGCAAAACGTTGATTTGTGCCATCGGGCATGGGTATCACAATAACCAAAGGCGTAGTACTACTTCTACTATTGGTTGGAGGAGCGGTCCGCAGCTTTCTTTCAAAACCTTCCCTATCTAGCTGCACCGCTCGGTAGGTTTTGGGAAGAATCCAACTTTTATTCGTCTGACTGCGCGCTTGTGTTTCGGAAACATCGCTCCAAAAAATTCTATTGGTTTGACTAAAGGCGGGTAGATAGCAAAGGATACCGACTAAAAAAAGGAACGCTTTTTTCATGTGTGAGAATCAGTTTGGGAAAAGAAAAGGTTAGTAATTAGCCGGGTGCACAAACATAGTGAAAATTTTTAAATGTATTTAACTTTATTTGGTTTTTGATAGATTCTGCTTGCCTGTAAATAATCTCGGTGGTTCTAAAGATTTTAACTTGCAGGAACCGGGCACTTACTACTTTACCCTCGCCTCCCAAAAGAGTGGCTGCGATAGCCTAGTTCAGTTAAATCTCGATTTCAGCACTTCTACCGAAGACCTACCTTCCCCTATTTTGTCCACTCAGCTTTTTCCTAACCCGACTCGTTCTAATAGAACCCAATTATCCATACAAACGAAGAAAAAAACGTCTATTGAAATACATTTACTCGACTACACGGGAAAGCAATTGTGGGCGGAAGGTCGGACTATTCTTCTTAGGGAAACGACGATACCAATTGAGTTGCCAGAAGTGTCGGGGATTTATTGGGTGTATTTGCAAACGGATTCAGGGGAAGAACAGTATTTCAGAGTAGTGAACTTGTAATTAGGTGCAAAAATTGAAAATCAGATTCACTTGCTCGGCCCCAAAATTAGAACTAAATTTGTTGGTATGGCAAAAGATAAATACCACGATTTAGTTAAAACTGCCTTAGAAGCCGATGGTTGGACGATTACCGATGACCCATTGGTCATTGAAATAACCAACTACAAGAAGCTGCAAATAGATTTAGCCGCCGAAAAGCTGTTGATAGCACAGAAAGGCAAAGAAGAAATAGCCGTAGAAGTAAAAAGTTTTGTTGGTATTAGCACCTTACACGAATTTTATAAAGCGTTGGGACAATTTTTATTTTACGAATTGGCCTTGAAAAAGGAAATGCCTGAAAAAACATTGTATCTAGCTGTACCATCTGATGTTTATCGAGACTTTTTCACCGCTGACTTTGTGGAAGAACTTTTGGCCAATCAACGAATCAATTTACTAATCTATAACGTCCTTCAAAAAAGCATTGACCAATGGATAAAAAAGACCAATACCAAAGAAAGTTAAAAGAAATAATGCAGGTACTCTACCAAGAATTACGTACGGAAAAGGACGATAGAAGAAACTTAATTTTGGACGATGCTACTGGTCAGTATCTATTATTGAGCAACCATTGGAAAGCCGATGTTCGCTATTACGGTATCGTTATCCACTTGGAACTCAAGCCCGACGGAAAGATATGGCTACAATACGATGGAACCGACCTCATTGTTGGTCAGTATCTTCTGGATGCAGGTATTCCAAAGTCAGACATTGTTTTGGGCTTTCACGCACCTATCAGACGAATAGATACGGGGTTTGCGGTAGCTTAAGTCAAAACGTAAGGGATGAGGAATTAAATAAACTACGCAAAATGACGAGATTATTTTTTCGATTAGTTAGGCAAATTTTTTCAGCATAGCCTAGCTACGTTGAAAAAATTTGCCTAACTAATCGGAAAAAGAAACCGTCAGATGTGTAGGTTATTTATTTCGTCATCCCTAACTAAACTACTTAGCACTCTTTTTACCATAAAGTCCTTACAGTTCATAGAGTCCATAAAGTTTTTATCGAGCGGTAGCATTGACTATTTCGAGCGGTAGCGTTGACTATTTTGTACTGTTTTGGCGTTTTCAATATAGGGCGTAAGTAGTTACGTCAAAACAGAAAATGCCCATTCTCATCAATCAATTCATCATCCGCAAAAATCTACCCGTCGTCCATCATGTAGTCAATTATATGCTAGTGAATAGTCGATTGGTCCCAATCACTCCCCCCTCACCACCTCAAAAAACGCTACCTCACTATTAAACGCCGAAAACACCCCCAACGCATTTGTCACATTCGACGGCGGTTCGTTCAAATCTCTCGAATCTTGGGTGCGGTTTTCGTAAAGGTCGGCGTATTCTCGGTTGATGTGATAGACGCGAACGGCGTAGGTATCGAAAGAGACGAGGGAACCCGCTAAGAAGGTGAGCGTATTTTCGTCCGTCGGTTCGGAGACGAAGCGGAAACGGGCTAGGGCTTCCGTCACTTGGGCGGGAAAAATGGGGTTGATTGTTTCGCTGGTGCTTTCGACCACCATAAAGTAGAGGTCCGCTTCGGGATTGTCCCAGTTGGCGATAATCTGGGAGGCTTCCATAAATCGGGTAACGGCAGCCACGATGGAATCGCGCCCTAAGCTAAAGGGCAATTCCGGCACTTTGATGGAGTCTTGTGATAGATTGAGGCCACGAGTCGGGGTTGGAACGGTCGTTTCTGCCGTAGCGGTGATGCCATCGTGGGTTGCTTCTAGTTGAAATACATCGTTGGTGGCGACCGTCAAATCGTCGTTGGGATAACGGTAACGGCCGTCCGATTCGCCCGACGGCACCAACGGATAGCGCTGTCCCGCTTTGATGAGGGTCACCGTCGCATCGTTGATGGGTTGTGACGTATCTTCTTCGTCCGCTAGCGGAAACGTGGTTTTAATGCGAATGTCGTCGATGGGTTCGCCTGCGTATAAAAAGGCTTCGACAACGAACTGGTTGACGGCGATGTTGTTGAGGTTCTCTTCGTCGCAGGCGGTTATCGTAAGAAGAAATAGAAAGAGGATGTATTTATTGAGTTGCATAGTTGTTTTTTTAAGAAGTCAGACCGTTTTACTGTCAGATGTCAGAACACTGCGTTGTCAGAACGCAGATAAAGTCTGACTTCTGACAGTTCGAAGAACGGTCTGACTTCTGACATCTCACCTAAAACTTTATCTCTGCCGAAATATTAGGCGTCATGCCCAAATACTGCACTTCGGAAATAATTGGCGGTTTTTCGGTAAAATTATATTCTCGATACCAGACGTTGCGACGGTCGTAGAAATTGAAAATCGACAGCCCAAAATCCATTTCGTAGCGACCGACTTTATGCAAATAGTGCGCGGATAAATCCAAGCGATGGTAAGCGGGCAAACGGGAACCATTTTTAGCGCCAACGCTGATGTAATTATTCGTACCGCCGTCCAACAAATCAATGGAGTATTGGCCAGCAGGTTCGGTGAAGGGTTTGCCCGAAGCAAAGACAAAAGTAGCGGCAAAGCGCCAATTATCCATCTCGTAGGAGTGAACGGTCTTAAATTCGTGGCGTTGGTCGTGGAGGGCCGAAAATTCGAAGCCATTATTGATGTCCGCAAACGTATTGCGCACTCTCGCCAAGGTGTAAGTCCCCCACCCCGTGTAAGCCCCTTGCTTTTTTTGTAGTAAAAATTCGATGCCTTCGGCGTAGCCCGTTCCTAAGAAAAATAGCTGGTTGAGGTCGATATCATTTCGTTGGAAGCGCAGAGAAAATTCGGCCAAATTGTCCAAGTTTTTACGGTAGGCTTCTACGTCGAAGATGTATCCGTCCGTTTCGTAGGCTGCTCCGATGACAAAATGTTCGGCGCTGCTTACTTTGACCAAATCGTCGTCGGCCAACAGCCAAAAGTCTCTCGACCCTTCCGTCACGTTTTCATTGACGATGCGGTTCACAAACTGGAAATGCTTACCGTAGCCACCTTTTAGCTTGATTTGGTCGGTCAGATTATATTGGAAAGAGAAGCGAGGTGACCAGTAGATTTCTTCGCTCAAATCGTAATACGTCGCTCGCATTCCCGCATTAATGGACAGATTAGCCGTTGGTTGCCAAGTGTCGGATAAATATACTGCTCCGTATTTAGCTTGCTGTTGCAGGTCCAAAATACTTAGGGTATCATCCCGCACAAAAGTGTAATCTACTTCGGCGGCGGTTCCCCAAAAACCGAATTCCAATTTGTGTTGGGCCGTTATTTGCACCTCGTTGTCCAGTCGAATGGTAAGGTCTCGCACGTCGTTGTCTTCAAACGTGCGAATATCTTGGTCCGACACCAACGAATCCTGTTCGACTAAAATGGCTCGGATGTTCAAATCTCGTTTGTATTCGCTAAAATAATTGGAAGAGGCCACCATCAGATTGGAATACCATTTGGGATTCCACTGTCTCGACCATTTACCACTAACGCCTTTATTTCCCCAATCGCTATTTTCATCCACGTCTAAATCGACCAAAACGGCCCCACCAAAACGGGGTAAACTTACGTCGTTAAATTCCACCAAATGGTCCGCACCCGTATAAAAAGAAAGGGCCACTACATCTTTTTCGGTTGGATTAAAACTCAATTTGCTATTGGCATCAAAGAAATAAAAATCGGGTTCGATGGTGTTGATTTCTAAGCCTTCGATATCGGGTGGCGTTTCGGTTTGCGTGAAAACGCCAAAAATTTTATCGTACAAAGCACTCCGAATAATGTCCGTGTAAGACCGCCGCCCGCTGAACGTCAACGACCCTTTTTTAAACAATGGAATTTGCACACTCGCTCGACCATTCAATAAATTCAAGCCCAAACTACCGTGATAATTATTGGGGTCGCCCGTTTTACCCGTTAAATCGACCACACTCGACAATCGTCCACCGTATTTGGCGGGAAACGCCCCTTTGAACAACTGCACATCTTTGACGGCATCGGCATTAAATGCGGAGAAAAAACCGAAAAAATGGTCCACGTTATACACCGTCATTCCATCGAATAGGACTAAATTCTGGTCGGGCGTTCCACCCCGCACGAATAGCCCCGACGAACTTTCATTGCTTCCACTAACACCTGGCAACAACTGCAAAGACCGAAAAATATCTACTTCGCCCACGTTGGGTAACAGCGCCAACTGCGCAGGCGAGACCTGCACCGTGCTAATACCTTCGGAGGCGTTCATTACTTTATAAGATTTCCCACTGACGACCACTTCGTCCAATACTACACCCGAAGACAGCTCGATGACCAAGTTATCTAGGTCATCCGTTCCAGCTTCGACGGGAATTTCTACGGGTGCGTAGCCAACGTACAATACCTGTAAGATGAGTGCTTCGGTAGGAGCATCAATTAGGGAGAAGTAACCGTCCACGTTGGTAGAAGTGCCTTCGCTCGTTCCTTTGATGATGATGTCGGCGAAAGGTAGGCGCTCTTGGTTTTCTTCGCTTTTGACGATGCCCGAAAGAGTTCGTTGCCCTAATAAGGAGAGCGTAAAGAGCAATAAAATAGTTAATAAGGGTAAGCGTAGCATTGTGAAATAGTAGTATGGTATTATTTACGGAAACGTAGTCAAAAAAACGGTATTGTTAGTAGTTCTCAATACAAAGAAATATAAGCAAATTGTTTGTCAACTCTTTTTAGGAAGATACAAAACGATACAAGTGTATTTTACGCTAATCACTCTAAAACAACAGGCGCTTCCTCCACATACTCTTCATATTCAGGCGCAAGATAGGCCCCCCAGCCCGGCACTTCTGGTACAAACCATTGACCTGCAGAAAATTCATAATCAGGAGCCACCATCACGTGTTCATTATAACGAGAATCCTCTACAAACGGAATATTTTTTTGAATTTTAGCGACGTGCGCACTCATTAATAAGCCCATCTGACTTTGCCAAACGTGAGGAATTAATCGAACATGGGGATATTTTTCCGCCATTCTAGCGATTCGTAAAATATTGGAAAATCCACAGGTGGGAATATCTGGCTGGATATAACTATAAACACCCGATTCGCAATAATTATGGAAAACCTCCATCATATCTTCCATCCAAATACTTTCTCCGTCGGCAATTGGGATATGTAAATTTTCTGAATGCAAGGCCGCTCTGAGTTGCTTATAAGTTTCGGTATTATCTGGAATTAATTCCTCCATAAAATACATATTATAAGGGGCACAAGCTTTCAGAAATCGCAAAGCCCAATCCAATTTGTTTTTGTAGCCATTATTGGCATCAGTCATCAGACTAAAATTATTACCAACGGCCTCCCTGAGGGCAATAAAAGCCTCGATGTCTCGCTCTACCCCAGCCTCTCCGGGCATCCATCTATCGCAGCGACCCACTTTTAATTTTATGGCTCGGTAGCCGTCATTTTTAATTCTCTTCCCAATTTGACTGATAATATCTACGCCTTTGGTATCAGGATAAACTAAATCCGCAAAATACAAAGTACCATCGTAAGGGTCGATGCCTTCTTTCACACTTTCGCCGAATAAGCGATAGACAGGGAGTTTTTTTACCTTTCCCAAAGCGTCTAAAAGCGCACTTTCCACCCAAGCGTAGGCAGAATCTAAAAAATATTTTTCGGTGGTCGGGCTTACACCAACTATCCTTTCCTCCTTCCATTGGTAAAAAGAAAAAATGTCTTTTCCGAGCAATGGTTTTAAATCCCCCAATACCTTTTTATTAAATTGGCGGTACCCTACTGTACCTATCCCAATAGTGCCATCGGATAATTCAACCAATACCGTTCTGCGGGTATGACCATGGATGCCCTTAGGTTTTTTGTCGTAAGAATTGGGTCCAATAAAGCGGTAAAAAGAACCACTTCCCGCAAAGACCGTTACCGTTTTTAGAGTAGGTCCTTTGTCCATTTTATCGAATGGTTCGTTAATTGATTTTGCTGCTATACTACTACTGGCTAAAGTCATGGAAGCGAGGCTGGTGGTTTTTACAAAGTTTCGTCTTGATAGCATTTTTATGGATATTTAGGTGTTAAAGCTAATTTAAAATTAAGGCAAAAGTTGATGAATATGGTGGGGCATACTTTCAAAGCATACCCCACAATATTCCTAACCAATTGAATTTTTCTAGCGCCTAAAATAAAAACTCAAAAGAGTGTACTTGACAAATGTCATAATAAATATACTCACTCGTTAATTTACTAGAATCAAAAACGAAATAGAGGTCATCTATTCCTGCATTATTTGGTATAGTCAAATCAATGTAGAACCAATCCTCTTCTTTGTAACGAGCCCATTTGTTTTCTTTGAATCCCAATTCCTTCCGTTGTTTGTCCAATAACTTTCCATCCGCTTTTCCTTGCCGAACTTCGACGGCTACCCAATCGGAAGTACTTCGGATTTTAGCCCGAATTTTTTGTACCCCCGTCAAATCAATATCTTTAAAACCAATATAACAACCATTCAAGGCCACTTCTGCGTATAAGTCTCCTTGCGCATTATAAGGTTTGGCTTTTATTCGCTTAGCAAAGTCATATTCCACCGCAGGGATAAGCGTTGGTCGAAAAACTTTTCGGACTTCTCTAGAAATCGGTGCTTGCTCATTTGCTCCCTTATCTAGGTAAGCAGTCGTAAAAATCAGTAAGTCTTTATTACCAACTGCCTTAGTAGGAATATTGCCCGAAAGTGGAAATTCCTGCCCCTTTGAAGGTGCTTGGGTCAACGCTAAAATATAGGCTACCATGGCTTTTGCCTCCGCCTCTGTATGTTGTGGATGGGCGGACATCAGTTTATCGCCCCACACCCCAAGTCCACCTTTTAATACCTTTTCACTTAGTCGGGCAATAGTCGGTTGATTATTAGGATAACGTTGAGAAATCTGAACTAAACTTGGCCCAACGGAGGCTGTTTCTAAAGCATGACAGGCATAACAATCACTTCCTTCCATCAAATGTTTTCCTTTTAAATAGGCAATGGTGGAAGAATGAACTGATTTTTCGGCTCGAATAGCGGGTACATTGGTGGTATTTTTCAGATGTTGTACCTTAACCTGAACTGCCTCCGAAGAAATAGAACCATCAGTCGTTGTCCCGTCTTCTAAATCATTCACCTGAATCGTGTAAGGAATAGCTTGCTGGGGCAAAAAGAAGGACTGATTATTGGGGATATTTACTTTTACCACGGGTGGGGCATTGCCAACGTTAATTTTTTGAGTGACCGTTTGGCTAGCTCCCGCTTTGTCCGTCACTTTCAATCTGACTTCGTATTCGCCATCCACATAAAAAATATGGGAAGAGTTTTTCTCGGTGGACTGAACCGCATTGCTGGTAAAAAACCATTTATAAGTAAGTTTATCTTTTTGGTCTAAATCGTAAGATGCTGCCGCCGAAAATTGGACTTCCAAAGGACTAACGCCTTCTACTACCGAAGCCTCAATTTGGGCGATGGGTGGTCGGTTTCCGTATTCATAAGTGACTTTAGTCAACCGAGCGTCTTTATTATGGGCATACCAATTACTCCCATAATCTAAAACATACATGGCCCCGTCGGGGCCAAAACCTATATCAATGGGTTTTTTAAACGGATTTCCGTCAAACGGATTTTCCATGCCTTGATAAGCTCCTTTTTCGTCTAATTCGACGGCTAAAACCCAACTACGCATCCATTCAAAAATGAACAATTTTTTATCAAAATAAGCAGGCCATTTTCCCCCAAAGTTGACTTGCTCATCAAAATGATAAACGGGGCCAGCACAGATGGTACCACCGCCTGTTCCAACCAACGGAAAACTATCGGAAGCAGTATTGGGATACCAAATCAAGGCTTTTTGAGCAGGCGGCAACGTTTGAATGCCCGTATTATTAGGAGAGTCATTGATTAGATGGTTGGGGTCAAAAAAGTCACCTGGCGTGTTCGTTGCAAAATCTAAATCGCGAAAGGCTTGGTTATCTCCCAGCAAATAGGGCCAACCATAATTTCCCGCTTTTTGCGCTTGGTTGACCTCCTCGTAACTTGGTGGCCCCCAATCTTTATATTTCCAACCGGGATTAGGGCCTACATCTCCCCAATATAACCAGCCAGTAGCTTGGTCCACATCAATTTTGAGTGGATTCCTTGCCCCCATCACATAAATTTCTGGGCGGGTTTTAGACGTACCTTCGGGGAATAAATTACCATCGGGGATGCTGTAAGTTCCATCCGATTCAGGTTTAATTCTTAAAATGGCCCCTCTTAAATCGTTGGTATTGCCAGAAGAACGCTGGGAATCGTGCATAGCCCTACCCGGTCGCTCATCAATTGGGGCAAAATCTTTTCCTCCTACGTTGTCACCCGAAGAAATAAACAAATGTCCATCTGGTCCAAAAGCAATACTTCCACCAAAATGACAGCAGTTTTTATAATCAATAAAAAAATCCAGTAAGACTTTTTCGGAGTCCAACACCAATTGGTTGTCTATAAAATCAAATCGGGCAACCTGCTGGTAGGATTTGCGAACAGGGTCGGTATAAAAAAAGTAAATCCAATGATTTTCCTTAAAATTTGGGTCAATGGCCATGCCTAACAAGCCATTTTCATTAATATAATTAACGGGAATCTCCCCGACTACCTGAACTACCTTGGTAACGGGGTCATACATTTT
>JBCCQK010000187.1:0-13905 GCA_039024375.1 Bacteroidota bacterium | reverse complement strand
TTGTAAAAAATTAGGTATTTAAAAATATCACTATTATATTTGCATCAACAGATTTAAAGACGGCTACACTCTAATTAATATAACTGTTCCACATGATGAAAAATTTAACTTTCAAGACATTTGCAGTTTTTTTATGCTTTTTAGCCGTAAAAATGGAGTTAGCTGCCCAGTTTACACTGACCGCTGAGGTCAGGCCCCGTTCGGAATTTAGAAATGGTTTTAAGACGCCCACCACGGAGGCAAACGACCCAGCATTCTTCACCGAACAACGCAGTCGCTTGTACATGGACTACAAAGAAGACAAATACAAGTTCCGATTGGCCTTACAAGACGTTCGTTTCTGGGGAGAGACCCCCCAAATTTTTAAAGAAGAAAATGGCAATACTTTTTTGGCCGAAGCTTGGGGACAATACTTTGTAACCAAAAAGTTCTCCATTAAAGCGGGTCGTCAAATTATCTCCTACGATAACCAACGATTTTTGGGTGGACTAGAATGGGCGCAACAAGGTAGAAGACACGATGCTTTACTGTTCATCCACGAAGATGCCGAAAAAAAGACCAAATTCCATGCAGGATTTGCCTTCAACACTGACGATGACGTTGCAGAACCCGCTTATCTACAAAGTGTTGGTGCTAATTTTTACTCCGTCCGTGGCAGCTACAAAGCCTTACAATACGCTTGGTTTAACAAAGGTATCAAGGGTGGAAAAATCTCTCTATTGGCTTTAAATGCTGTCAATCAAAACCCAGATTCAACTAACTCAAGTAAGCAAACGTTTGGGTTTATCGGTAGCAAGAAAGTAAGTAAAGGTTTGACCTTAGCGGGTGATTTTTACTACCAAACGGGCAAGATTGGTCGGAATAACGTGAACGCTTTCCTCGGTGGCTTGCGGGCTACCATTGCTACGGAAGCAACGCCAATCACGGTTGGTTTTGAATACATTTCTGGAAAAGACGACGACGATACTTCTTCTGATATTACTAACTTTAGTCCAGATTATGGTACGAATCACGCTTTCAACGGTCTAATGGACTACTTTTTCGTCGGGCCAGCGAACGGTAACGTAGGGGTAATGGATTACTTCGTCAAAACAAAGTTTAAACTGAAAAAAGGTGCCTTAGTCACTAATGTTCACCAGTTCATGACGGGTTCGACTCAGTTAGACTTAGAGGGTCAAGAATACAGCAAAGCGATGGCTTTTGAAGTAGATTTGGTGTATGTTGTAAAATTAGCACCTTCTGTAACCTTTAATATTGGCTATTCTCAATTATTCGGTACGGATACGCTCTTAGCACTTCGACCCGGCGACCAGAAACTAAACAATTGGGCGTGGATGATGGTGACGTTTAAGCCACAGTTGATGAAGACCAAGAATGAGTAGGTGAGTGGCAGTTGGCAGTGGCAGAAAGCAGACACATAGATATATAACTGAAGGATTTATAATTCCCAGCATATTTTCAAAACTTAAACTCTTAGTGAAACTTAAAAATTAACCTGTACCGATTTAGAATGTAAATCAATGGTTTTCATCAGTTTTAAATTTTAGAGTTTAGATTTCACTTAGCTCTTTTCTATAAATTTATTAGACAATCAAAAAATAGTAGCTGGTTGAACCAGTTGCGCTAAATATTAAAAATCATGAATAAACTAACCGTAGTTTACCTAGCATTATTTTGCTGGATACTTGCCGCTTGCGGAGGGAGTTCCGCACCAACTGAAACCGCCGCCGCCGCCGCACCATCCGCCGACGCCGCTGCAATTGAAAAACCCCAGTTAACGTTCGGTTTTATCAAACTGACGGACATGGCTCCGTTGGCCATTGCCAAAGAATTGGGCTACTTTGAAGACGAAGGCTTATTCGTTACCATCGAAGCGCAATCCAACTGGAAAAACGTTCTGGACCGAGTCATCGACGGACAATTGGACGGTTCGCACATGTTAGCGGGTCAACCGATTGCCGCAGGTGCGGGATTTGGTCGTCAAGCGGAATTAATTACACCGTTTTCCATGGATTTGAATGGTAATGGCATCACCGTTTCTAATGATGTTTGGTCAAAAATGAAGCCGAACGTACCGAAAGATGACAATGGCAAACCCATTCATCCCATCAGCGCTAAGGCGTTGAAGCCCGTTGTAGAGTCCTACAAATCCGAAGGAAAACCATTCAAAATGGGAATGGTATTCCCCGTTTCAACGCACAACTACGAAATCCGTTACTGGTTGGCGGCGGCGGGAATCAATCCCGGTATGTACACCGCTAGTAATATCCAAGGTCAAGTAGATGCCGACGTTTTATTGTCTGTAACGCCTCCTCCGCAAATGCCCGCAACGTTAGAATCGGGTACTATTTACGGATACTGTGTAGGAGAACCTTGGAACCAGCAAGCCGTTTTTAAAGGTATCGGCGTACCCGTTACGACGAACTACGACATTTGGAAAAACAATCCCGAAAAAGTATTCGTAATGCGAAAAGATTTCGCCGAAAAATATCCCAACACCGCCAAAGCGATTACCAAAGCCTTGATTCGAGCAGGAAAGTGGTTGGATGAACCTGGTAATCGTCCTAAAGCAGTCGGTATTTTATCTATGCCCGACTACGTGGGTGCCGACTCGGTAGTGATTGCCAACTCCATGACGGGAACGTTTGAGTTCGAAAAAGGCGACAAGCGACAAATGCCCGACTTCAACGTTTTCTACCGATATAACGCTACTTACCCGTTCTATTCCGATGGCGTTTGGTTCTTGACACAAATGCGGCGATGGGGGCAAATCCCCGAAACGAAGTCCGCCGCTTGGTACGACGAAACCATCAGAAAAATTTATCGCCCCGATCTTTGGACGCAAGCTGCCGAAGCGCTGGTCGCCGAAGGAAAAATTCCCGCAACGGACATTCCAGAAACGGATGGCTACAAAGCGCCCACTAGCGATTTTATAGACGGCACTAGCTATGATGGCAAAGACCCCATTGGGTATATCAACAGTTTTGCTATCGGCAACAAGGACGAAGTACAGTAATTGAGAGGTCAGAAGTCAGAAGTCAGACCGTTTTACTGTCAGAAGTCAGATACTTTAGAAGTATATCTGACTTCTGACTTCTCTCAAATCATTTCAAAATAATAAATCATGGCAGAAAATACGATACAAATTAAACCGAGCCTTTTGGCTACTTTAGGAGAATCCCTAAAAACCAAATTGAGTTTTAAAAAGATAAACTTTGCCAGTACCTTCAAGAATATCGGTATTTCTTTGGCATCGATGCTCCTATTCTTGGGCGCCTGGCAACTGAGCGCCAGCTATTTATTCAACGTAGAAGCCACCGCAAAAATCCAAAAAGCCTTGACCGAACAGGGGGCCGAAGCCGCCGCTGCGATGGAAGCCTGTATCTTATCGGGCGATGTTAGCTGCCAACCGAATACCCTACCTTCACCCAGTCAAGTGTGGGCCGCAGGGGGTAACTTAATGGCCGACCACGCCGTCATTAGTCAGAAAAAAGCGGAATTTAGCGCCAAGGTGGCGGCCACCAACGCCCAACGAGTGGCGGCGGGACAAGCACCCATTGTTTACACGGGTCGTCCTTCTTTTGTGGACCAGATTTTCACCAGCTTAAAAACGGTTTTAGTGGGCTTCATCATTGCTTTCTTGATTGCTGTTCCTATCGGCGTAATCATCGGACTTAACGAAAATTTACGAACCGCCTTCAACTGGTTGATTCAAGTATTCAAGCCCGTTTCGCCCGTGGTTTGGTTATTGTTGGTTTTTATGATTGTCAAAACTTTGACTTTGGGTTCTGACCTAGATACGTCCTTCATTATTTCGGGTATCAGCGTTGGTTTGTGTGCGATGTGGGCGACGCTGGTCAATACCAGCGTAGGGGTTTCTTCGGTCAATAAGGACTACTTGAACGTTGCTAAGGTTCTTCAACTGGGCACTTTCAAAAAGATTTTTAAAGTGATTTTACCTTCCGCTATCCCATTGATTTTCACGGGTTTAAGAATTACCGTTTCGGTCGCTTGGATGGTATTGATTGCCATTGAACTATTGGCGCAAAGCCCTGGCTTAGGGTCGTTTGTCTGGGAAGAATTTCAAAACGGAGCGAATGATTCCAACGCAAAAATAATTGTAGCAATGTTCGTCATTGGATTGATTGGATTTATGTTAGACCGTGTGATGTTTTGGGTACAGAATGCGGTTTCTTTCGAAAAAACGATTGCCTAGAGAGAAGTCAGACTGTTCCGATTTACTATCGGAACTGTCAGAAGTCAGATTTACGAACTACCATGTGACTTACATTCTTGATGATAGACAGTTTTTAAATACTTCATAGTAATGAAATTAGCAACTTGTCTAACTAATCACTAATCACCTAATCACTAATCACTCTACCAGCGTCAAAAACAAAAAATCATGTCCGATAATATCGTAGAATTTAAGAATGTCAGCAAATGGTACGGAGAAGGAGCCAACCGTTCTTACGTTTTAAAAGACATCAACTTAACCATTAAAGAGGGAGAATTTTTAGCCATCGTCGGCTTCACAGGTTCGGGTAAAACCACCCTCATCAATATGCTGACGGGGTTATTAAAGCCTAGCACGGGAGAAGTATTGTACAAAGGCAAACCCGTAGAAGGACCGAGCCCAGAACGGGGCATTATTTTCCAAAATTACTCTTTGTTACCATGGTTAACGGTTTATCAAAATGTCGCTTTGTCCGTCAATCAAATTTACAATGATTGGGATAAGGAGAAGAAAGATAAGCACATCCGAAAATTCATCGAAATGGTGAATTTGACCCCTGCAATTAACAAGCGTCCCAACGAACTTTCGGGTGGAATGCGCCAACGAGTATCGGTAGCCCGTGCCTTAGCGGTTGACCCCGAATTGCTGCTGATGGACGAACCTTTAGGGGCCTTGGATGCATTGACTAGAGGGAATCTACAAGAGGAAATTTTAAAGATTTGGAGTGCGAATAAGCGGACAGCTCTGCTCATCACTAACGACGTAGATGAGGGCATTTTTATGGCCGACCGCATTATCCCATTGAATCCTGGCCCGAACGCTACTTTGGGCCCCGAATACATTGTAGATGTAGAGCGTCCAAGGGACAAAAAAGCCCTCAATACGGACCCAAAATTCAAAAAAGTCCGAACGGATATTTTGAACTACTTGGTCGAACTGGGCGAGGCTTCCAAACTCAGTCAGACAAATGTGTACGAATTGCCCGATTTGCAACCGATAATGCCGAATACGCGAACTTTTCCTATCCGAAAAGCCAGCTAAATGTACCACGACTCTCCAGAGTCGTACCGCTCAAACGAGACACAGTTCAGAGAGTTATGTTACAAATACATCCCAAGAAACTGTGCATAAATGACCGAAAAGATATTTTGTTTGTGAAGCCAGTTCCCGATACCCTCCGAATCAATCTCACTTGATTTGTGTCTTTGAAAAAGTTCAAAAATTAATACCGTCTTAAATCTGTTCGGGTAAAGGGGCTGGCTTTTTTCGAGAGCAGAGAAGCGAGATTTTTCACAAAAAACCGATAGTAATACTTCAAGTAACGGTTCCAAAAAAATTAGATAATGACTGCCATTTCCACCAACCTACCCAACGCTACGCCTTCGTTGCGCAACGTCATGCTACAAATGAAGGAATTGACCAAAATTTATCCAACTCCCAAAGGAGAATACATCGTTCTGGAGAATTTGGAGTTGCAAATTATGAAAGAAGAGTTTGTCTCCATTATTGGCCATTCGGGTTGTGGAAAAACGACTTTGTTGACGATGATTGCGGGGCTGAATAATATTTCAGGCGGTCAAATTCTACTCAACGAATTTCCCATCAAGGGTCCTGGCCCCGACCGAGGCGTAATTTTCCAATCCCCAAGTCTATATCCTTGGATGACCGCTTTGGACAACGTTTTACTAGGAGTGAAACAGGTTTTTCCACAAGCGACCAAGAAGCAACAAGAAGATGTTTGTAAATATTACCTCGCTAAAGTGGGGTTAGAATCGGCTTTTTATAAAAAGGCTTCAGAGCTATCCCAAGGAATGCAGCAACGGGTGGGTATTGCCCGCGCCTTTGCCCTCAAACCAAAAATCTTGTTATTAGATGAGCCTTTTGGAATGTTGGATTCGTTAACCCGAGCGGAATTACAAGATGTATTATTAGAAGTTTGGGACAAGGAAAAAATCACGGCTATTCAAATTACGCACGACGTGGATGAGGCTATCTTTTTGGCCGACCGTGTAATTATGATGACTTCGGGACCCAAGGCACAAATTGGTGATATTTTAAACATCGAATTTGAAAGACCAAGAGAACGAAAAGAATTATTGAACCACCCCGATTTTTACCACTATCGTAAGCATTTGATTGATTTCTTAGAGCACTAAAGGCAATTACCAATTGACAATGTGCAATGAACAATTAGATAGTTAGAAATTTAGTACTTCGAGAAAAAATACGTATTTTTACGTAGAAACTGCTCGATTTTAGCTTTTTATTAAATTGCATTGAATCATGGTTACCTGCTAATCACTCGGGGCTGTTAAGTTCTATTTTGCAAACTTTCAGGCATCTATTTTTACCCAAAATCTAGAGTTTTGCACAGAATTTTCCCCCTTCGAAGGGGGCTAGGGGGATGTTAGGGTAATCTCGTACAAAACATCCCCCTAACCCCCTTCAAAAGGGGGAATTACATCGTGCCATCTCCAAACATTGGGAAAAATTTCAACATTTTCTCACTTGTGGAACAGAACTTAACAGCCCTGCCTAATCACTAACCAACTAATCACGAATCACTACACTATGAGGTATGAATCTTTCAAAACGACGTGTTCTTACTGCGGTGTGGGATGTGGTATTATTGTAAAAAAGGACGGTCGAAATCGGTTAAAAGTGGAAGGTAATCCCGACCATCCCGTGAATAAAGGAATGTTGTGTTCGAAGGGTATGAATTTGCACCACGTCGTACAAGATACTTCCGACCGATTGACCCAACCGATGATGCGGTGGAGTCGAAATCACCCGATGGAAGCGGTTGATTGGGACACGGCGCTCAACAGAGCCGCCGCCGTTTTTAAATCCATCATCAAAAAACATGGCCCCGACAGCGTTGGTTTTTACGTATCGGGACAATGTACGACCGAAGAATACTACCTCGTCAACAAACTCACCAAAGGATTTATCGGCACCAATAATGTGGACACCAACTCTCGCTTGTGCATGAGTTCGGCCGTCGTGGGCTATAAAAAAGCATTGGGAGAAGACTCCGTACCCATTAGTTACGACGACATTGAGCTGGCCGACACTTTTTTAATTGCGGGGGCCAACCCTGCCTGGTGCCACCCTATCCTCTTTCGTCGATTGGAGCAACACAAGGAAAAAAATCCCAATACCAAAATCGTAATCGTTGACCCACGAAAGACGCAAACGTGTTCGATTGCCGATTTGCATTTACAAATCAAACCGGGAACGGACGTTGTGCTGTTCAATGCCATTTGCCGCAGGATTATTGAAAACGGTCATGCGCACTTTGGATTTATCGAAAATCACACGGAAGGCTTCGACGCTTTTCGCCAAATGGTCATGCAAACCACTTTGACCGAAGCGGCTAATATTTGCGGCGTTTCGGTCAAAGAAATTCGAGTAGCGGCCAGTTACATTGGTGAATCGAAAGGATTTATAAGCATGTGGGCCATGGGGCTAAACCAGAGCGTCATCGGTGTCGATAAAAATTTAGCGTTGTTAAATATCTCGTTGTTGACGGGGCAAATTGGTAAACCAGGTGCAGGGCCTTTTTCCCTTACGGGTCAACCCAACGCCATGGGCGGTCGAGAAGTCGGTGGCATGGCCAATTTGTTAGCGGCACACAAAGTACAGAGTAATCCAAAACACCGAGCGGAAGTGGCCAAGTTTTGGGGCGTAAAAGATTTGCCGAGTAAGCCTGGACTGACCGCAACGAGGATGTTCGAAGGGCTGGCAACGGGAAAATTGAAAGCCATTTGGATTATTTGTACCAATCCGCTAGTTAGTTTACCCGATGCTCGGATGATGGACAAAGCCTTGAAAAACGCTCGATTCGTCGTCGTTCAAGACATTTCTGACCGCTCCGACACGGCGGCTTACGCAGATTTGCAGTTACCCGCCGCGGGTTGGTTAGAAAAAGCGGGAACCATGACCAATTCGGACCGACGCATTAGCTATTTGCCCAAGGTCGTCGATGCGCCCGGTCAGGCTAAACCCGACGCCGAAATTTTATGGACCTTTGCTCAAAAAATGGGCTATCACGGATTCAACTATCAGTCCGTTTCGGAAGTATATGACGAACATTGCCGACTCACCAAAGGCACAAATATTGATATTTCGGGACTCAACCACGAACGACTACAAAAAGAAGGGACGTTCCAGTGGCCCGTACCTTACAACAATCATCAAGGTACACCCCGTCTCTTTACCGATAAAAAATTTTACACCACCTCCCAGAAAGCCTTTTTTAATCTACCCGTTCATCATAAAAATCGGTCAGAATCGGTTAATACGGATTTTCCATTAATTTTGATTACGGGAAGATTACGCGACCAATGGCATACGATGACCCGTACGGGCAAAGTGAACAAACTGAAACAGCACCGTCCGTTCCCGTTCTTAGAAATATCGCCCAGAGATGCCCGTTACCGTAACTTAGTGGATGGTGAACTAGCCGTAATAAGCAGTCGCCGAGGAGAAGTTCGAGTAAAAATCAAAGTAACCGATACCATTCGGGATAAAGTTGTTTTCCTACCGATGCACTGGGGCAAAAAACTGAATAATGATTTTCGCAGAGCGAACAACTTGACCAATAACTTATTGGACGATTATTCGAGTCAACCCGATTTTAAGTATTCCGCAGTACAGGTCAAACCTTATCAAAAGGGAAAACAAAAAATTGTACTCATCGGTGCGGGTGCTGCCGCTTTTGAGTTTGTAAAACAGTATCGAAGATTAAATACCGAAGATGAAATTCACGTATTTTCGAAAGAAGCATACCCTTTTTACAACCGAATTTTACTTCCAGAATACGTTAGCGAACATTTGGCGTGGGAACAATTGGAAAAAATAAAATCGACCGAACTCAGCAAGCTCAATTTAACGATTCATCGAAGCAAAAGCATCGAAAACATTGAACGCAGCAATCGAACGGTAACGGATAGCGATGGGCAAGCACATAGCTATGACCTATTAATTATGGCTACAGGAAGCCGTCCCTTCATTCCTAGAGAAGTACCCGTTCATCTATCGGGGGTGTTTACCATGCGCAGTCGAACCGACGCCGAACGGCTCAAAAAATACTTAAAAGATACGGAACTCCCCGCTCCCGACCAGCACGTTGTCATTGTTGGCGGTGGTCTATTAGGATTAGAAATGGCGGCTGCATTAAAGACCATCAACGTCAAAGTGACCATTATTCAACGAGCCGCCCGCTTGATGGAGCGCCAATTGGATACTATTAGTAGCGCTTTGTTGGCGGAAGACGTAGCGGAACGAGATATTACTACTTACTTTGACAACGAAGTTAGCACTGTAACGGCAGCACAAGGGCCTAATCAGTTGAAAGTATCGCTGAAGAGTGGTTTAAACGTTCGTTGTAACGCTATCGTTTACGCCATTGGCACTCGACCAAACGTAGAATTAGCCAAAGAAACGGGTTTGAAAGTAAAGCGAGGCGTAGTTGTCAATGAATACTTGCAAACCAGCGACCCTACTATTTTTGCTATTGGAGAAATCGCCGAATTTCGCCAAAGATTGTACGGTATTACCAGTGCCGCAGAATTACAAGCGAGAACGTTAGCGGGTTATTTATCGGGAGATTTGAATAGCAGTTACGAAGGGTCGGTGTTAATGAATGTACTAAAATTTGAAAATTTGGACTTGTGTTCTATCGGTCAAATTACCATTCCCGATAATTCTACGGGCTACGAAGAAGTTGTTTTTAAGGACATTAGCCAACGCTACTACAAAAAATGTATTATCCACCAAGACCGCATGGTTGGCGCTATTTTGGTCGGCGATAAAGCAGAATTTCCCGAGTACAAACGGCTCATTGAAAGTAGAATTGAGCTGTCCGAAAAACGAACGGAGTTGCTGCGAAATTCTACCAAAAAAGAACCCGTTATTGGAAAATTAGTCTGCTCGTGCAATAATGTAGGCCGTGGCAATATTGAAAAAGCCATGTTGGAAGGCTACACTACTTTGGGACAGATTTGTGAAAAAACGGGCGCTGGAACAGCTTGTGGTAGCTGCAAACCAGAAGTAAAAGACATTCTAAACCAAAAACCTTCTAAATTACCTTCTATACCTAAGAAGGCAATGGTAAACGGGTCGAGTAAAGAAAAGCGAGGGATATTGTCTTCGCTATTTCGATAGATAAGTAACCGACAAAATTATTTTGAAGTTATCTTGTCTTATCGTTTAAGAAAAAATAACATGGAACTGCAAAGAATACTAGTCAAAGGCGGCGTCTTATCTCCTAGTGAACTCAAACAAATCATCCTGTTTGCGGAGAGTCTAGGTTTAAAATCGTTGAGTTTTGGGTCTCGGCAAGACATTTGTTTTCCGGTAGTGGAAGGGCAGGCAAACACCGTCGCACAGTTCCCCGATATCGACTTAGAATCAATTTCCAAAAGGCGACACCAAAATATCGTTTGTTCCTACGTGTCGTCAGAAATTTTACCCACTACTTCTTGGGTAGGTAGTGCAACCTATCTGTACGTTTTGGAGCAGTTTCGAGGGAAAAGTACCTTAGAAATAAATGTCACTGACCCGAAGCAGCGACTCGTCCCACTGTTTACGGGACACCTCAACTTTATCGCCTCCCAACGGGAAGATTATTGGTATCTATATCTAAAATTGCCACATTGGGACAAACATCAGCGTTACCCCGTACTTATTTACACTTGGGACATTGGTAAGGTGGCGGCGATGATTGAAAAGCACTGCGTCGATTTTGACCAAGCAACCGATATCTTTAACCAAGTTAATCAACTGGTTGATACGAGTAATAACCGAACTATCGACCAACCGTTGGAAATCCCCTACGTCATGTTTCCTTACTACGAAGGGATGAATCGAACAGCAGGAAGCAATAGTTATTGGCTGGGACTGTATTGGCGAGACAATCAGTACTATCTATCTTTTTTGAAAGCCGTTTGTGAGCTGTGTTTGGAGTGTAAAATTGGAAAAATTTGTATTACCCCTTGGAAATCCTTTATCGTCAAAGGCATCCAGGAGCATTTTAAAATCAAGTGGGAAAAGTTGCTTGGTAAATTTGGTATCAACGTGCGTCATTCGTTACTCGAACTGAATTGGCACTTACCCGTCGCTAATCAGTCGGCGTTGGATTTGAAGCGGTTTATTGTTCGCAATTTTGACCAGAACGACATCAGCACGTACGGTTTGACTTTTGGTATTAGCAGTCCTTACAGCAAAAATTTTACGGCTATCGTTCTGCAAGAAAATCCTAAGCCACAAGCTGTGAAAGACTTCGACATTCGCCCTACCTACAACGTCCTGTACGCTAAAAATTTTGACCCAAATACCCTACAATACCTCACCTACGCCCAAGACGTGGACAAGATTGAACTACCCGGTTTATTGATGGAATTGAGTCGCTTGTATTTTGACCAATTGGAAGAAACACCAAAAGTTTCGCAGTTGTCCTTACCAGAGAACACCGTATCTACTTCCGTTATTATGACAGTCCACCAATGCGAAGACTGTCTGACGATTTACGACGAAAATATTGGAATGCCCGAACTAGGGATTCCGCCAAAAACGGCCTTTGCGGATTTGCCCGAGGATTTTGCCTGCCCCGTTTGTGAGAACGAAAAGGAGTCTTTTCAAAAGGTTACCTTAGAACAAGCAAATGATTTTGTTCTAAAAAATTAACGTGGAGCACCTTTCCATACGGACACGGTAGGTGCGGTACTTAGGGTCTAACCCAAAAGTCCTAAGTGCTAAAAACCAAATATTCTCTACAGACAGTGCCACCCCAACGGGTCTAAGCTATTGAAAATCAATAATTACCATCCAAATTTCACATTAGACAGTATCATAAAAAACAATCAAGAGTATTACCCAATAAAGTCGCTTTCCTATTCTTAAACTTTCTCTGAAACCATTATTGGTAAAAATAAAATCAGTAGTAGCATATCAGCTAATCGTTTCCATCTACCTTACCGATACGAAAACCATTCTTTCAAAATTGAGTGGCTATTTTAAACTATTGCACTAAGTAGTTTTCCAAATTAATACTGTCGGGTTCAAATTGAACAGGAGAAGGAGATTCTTTCGGAGAATCTTCTTCTTTTAACTGTTGAAAGAGAAAGATTCCCTCAAGGAATCTCCCTCTCCTATCCGACAACTTTATCTTGACTAACCACTAAGCATCTAAACTGAATATCATGAAACTGTTGACTCCTCTATTATGCCTACTACTCCTACTCAATGCTTGTCAAAAAGGAATCGAAAATAAGCACACCAATGTCTCTGAAACGGAATACACAGCAGCAGACTACGACTTCTTAGCTATCAGTAATCCCGAAAAAATGAGTGCAGCGTCTAAGCGGGCGCTTAGAAATAATTACCACAAAAATGAAGAATGGTTCGGTACTTTTCGTGACCACGAATTAAAAGGAAATGTGGGCTACGAAAAAGGAGTCATCCGTCGAGACCCTACGATGGTTATTCAAGTGGATGGTTTGTATTATACTTGGTACACCAAATCGACGGGCAAAACTCATGGATTCGGAACTGGCGACCCCGAAAATAAGGTGTTCCCTTGGGATAAATCAGAAATTTGGTACGCCACTTCTTCGGATGGCTGGGAATGGAAAGAGCAAGGTTTGGCCATTACTTTCGGTCCTAAAGGGACTTACGATGACCGTTCCGTTTTTACCCCCGAAGTACTCGTGCACAAAGGTAAATATTATTTGGTGTACCAATGTATTCAAGCCCCTTACGTCAATCGCTCTTTCAACACCATTGGAATGTCCATTGCGGATAGTCCTAATGGGCCTTGGAAACGACTAGACACCCCTATCTTGGAAGCAGCAAAAAATGGCGAATGGTTGGGCGAAGAAGATAGCCGATTTGCCGTTAAAAAACAGGGTAGTTTTGATAGTCAAAAAGTGCACGACCCTACCCTACTTTATTACAAAAACAGATTCTATTTATATTATAAAGGAGAACGTATGGGGGAACGGAATACAGCTGGTGGTCGGGAAATACGCTGGGGAGTTGCCATTGCTGACCACATAGAAGGGCCCTACATTAAGTCCGAATACAACCCCATCACCCACAGCGGACACGAACTTTGTGTCTGGAAATATAAAGATGGTATTGCGATGGTCTCTTCCGCCGATGGACCAGAAAGACAGACGATTCAGTATGCGCCAGACGGTATCAACTTCGAGATTATGGCTTACGTTAATTGGGTGCCTACGGCTATGGGATTGGTCACAACGCTTGACAATGACAAACATCCCACCGCAGCACTTGATTGGGGCTTACATCATAAAATAAAAATATATCCAGGGAAAAATTGGTTGACGGGAGACAATTTTTTATCAAGATTTAGCTTTTCCAGTAATAGAAATACCAAATCGGAATTTGCGAAGCGTGGTAAATAATAAAGTTTTTTAACAAATTACTAAATTTAGAAATGGGGGACTGTGCCGCCAAAGAAATTTTAAGAAGTGGGTGGTTGTTTAGGTCGTACCATAGTACGAAGTTTGTATATAAGATGGAAGACTGAAATACATTAAGCAAAAAATCTTCCCTTATTTTTATTAACTGTTTGTCTGTCAGCACTTTGAAAAGTCTGACTTCTGACAGAATTATCGGTCTTAAATCTGACTTCTCACTCA
>JBCCQK010000186.1:0-13910 GCA_039024375.1 Bacteroidota bacterium | reverse complement strand
TGGAATTAACTACTCTAAATTCATAGATATTTACAAAATTAATCCATTATGCTCATCGGAAGAGAACAAGAACAACTTACTTTTGAAAAACTCTTACAATCTTCACAGGCAGAGTTTGTAGTTATCTATGGACGCAGGCGAGTCGGAAAAACGTACTTGGTAAGAGAATATTTTCAGGAAAAAATAATCTTTGATTTTACAGGTTCCTACGATACCGAAACGAGCATTCAGCTTAACAATTTCTACGTAGAGTTAAAAAGGGTTTGGACAGCCGCTACTAATGTCAAGTCCCCACAAAACTGGTCAGAAGCCTTTTACCTACTAACGGATTATTTGCTATCGCTCGATAACACAACGGAAAAGCACATCGTTTTTATCGACGAATTGCCGTGGCTCGACCGAACTAGAGCAGGTTTCGTACCTGCTTTATCCTATTTCTGGAATCAGCACGCTTCCCGCATGAAAAATTTGATACTAATTACTTGTGGGTCGGCGGCATCTTGGATATTAAAAAAATTATTGAATGACAAAGGTGGATTACATAATCGAGTTACTAGACGTATCGAACTACGGCCTTTTTCTTTAAAAGAAGTAGCAGATTTTTGTGCATTTAAAAGGCTAAAATTCACGCCTTATCAAATGGTACAACTATATATGATTCTAGGTGGAGTTCCTTTTTATTGGCAGGCCATTGAGCAAGGTAAAAGTGTTCCGCAAGTTATAGACCAACTGTGCTTTGCGCAAAACGGACTATTAGCGGTCGAATTTAAACCACTCTTTCAATCGCTTTTTAAAAATGCGGAAAACCATATCCAACTCATAGAAACCCTAGCAAAATCCCCTTATGGACTTACTCGCCAACAACTCCTTAAAGATAGCCACGTACCCAAAGGTGGTACTTTTGTCCGCACGATAGAGCAACTCATCGACTGCGGTTTTGTGAAAGCCTTATCACCTTTTGGGAAAAAATCTAAAAATACCGTTTTCCGAATAATCGACTTCTACAGCATTTTTTACCTCAAATTTATTCGAGGGAACGTGACCGACCGTAGAAATGTTTGGCAAAATCTAGCGAACAGCCCAACGTATTACTCATGGATGGGGTATGCGTTTGAAAACATCTGTTTAACCCACCTCCAAGCTATTCATCAAGCCCTTGGCATCAGTGGCATTTACACAAGTGTTTCTTCTTTTTATTTTAAAGGAAATGATTTATTGCCAGGGGCACAGATTGACCTTTTAATCGACCGAAGTGATGGTATTATCAATTTATGCGAAGCAAAGTTTACCAACAAAGAATTCGTTTTATCTAAGGAATATATGGCCAATTTGAGAAGAAAGCGCACCATTTTTCAAGAAGTCACTAAGACTAAAAAGGCAGTGACTACTACCCTCCTAACTTCTTACCAAGCCATACAGAATGCGTATTATTTGGAGGAAATCCACTCGGAGGTTAGTTTGGAAGATTTTTTTCGGTGAAAAACTGTCCCGTAGGTACAAGCTGACCTACGGGGCAATTTTTCACAAAAAGAGAGCGCTTCTAACAATCATTATCGTCAGAAGCGCTCTCTTTTTTGTTTTATCTAACTCAAGGTGCAGAAAAAAATAGAAAGCGATGCTTTGCTGGCATCGCTTTCTTTTGTTTTTACTAAAAGTATATTTAGATTATCAACTGACTTAAAATCAATGATTTGTAACTATTGGGAAAACTTTTGATGGTCTGATTGTCAGATGGCTTGATGGTTTTTGCGTAACGTTGACCATCAAGCTATCAAACAATCAAGCCATCAGAATGATTTCAATAGATAATTACGAATCTTGCAAATTTGCACAGTAATATTTTTAAACATACTCTAAAAGTAGGAGATGCTTTGCTGGCATCTCCTACTTAGCATTATCTATTCAACTCCACAAAACCAGTATATTGCTGGCCTTTCCCATCGTTCAAAATATAGAAGTACGTACCATTCGGTAGGATGTCGCCGTCAACCGAGCCGTCCCAATCGTTCTGGTAATTTTGTTGCTGGTAAAGCACTTTACCGAAGCGATTCACGATTTTTAATTCGTTATCTGGATACGCTTCTAAGCCTTCAATGGTGAAGTAGTCGTTGATACCGTCGCGGTTGGGCGAAAGCCCCGTGAAAATATTTAACGGCGCACAGTCAACAATGACCGTCACCTTCGCTTCGTCGCAACCTTGACCGTTACAGACTTCGTAGCGGAAGTAGTCGGCCTGCTTCGGTTCGCAGTAATCCTCTTCTGGTTGATAGGTCACGGTATTGTCTGAATGAACTTCTAGCTTACCGTGTTGTGGTTGTTCCAGAATCGTCACGTCCGTCGTGGCTTTGGCGGTTCGACTCGTCGCTAAGACGTTAATAGTCGAAGCGTTATTCATCATCGTTACGACTTCCATATCATCCGCAATCGGTTTGCTCGGTGCGTTCACTTGACTAACCGTTGGTGCAGTCGTCGTCACCGTTGGCTTAACACCACCATTCACTATTGGCGTTTTCGCATCGCCCGATTGCAAGCAGTTAACCTTGATGACAATTTGGTCGCTACATTCAGTCAGTTCGTTGGTGAACGTAAAGATATTTTTACCAACACCCGCATGTAATTGAATCGCCGAACCGTCTTCGTCGCATTTTTCGATGTCGCCCGTGTAGATGCTACCATTATGTTCAATGGAATAGATTCCTAAATCATTGACTGGAATTTCTACACAGAAAGGAACCGTTGCGTTGCAATCAATGACGGAGTAAGTCTCGGCGCTGTTGGCGATGAAGTCGTCACATTCCGTTCTAACTGACTGGCAAGTTACGGTAACAGTAAATTGGTCGATACAGTTCGTCAATCTATTTCTGACTAGTACACTTTTCGTACCCACGGAGAAGGATAACTCTGTTCCCACTGGAACTAGGTTGGAGTTCAATTCTAGGATAGCAAATCCTCCTGTATTCACCTGCTCAACGTCCATCGTACCGTAATTCTTCGAAGGCATTCCTCCTTGCAGGGTCAACGTCTCGGTGTCTAGTTGCCAATTGCCTTCGGGGTCCCAAATGTTCATACTGGTGACCAATTGACTTAAAGTGCTAAACGTCGTTGAATAGGAAACACCGTCAATCGTCCAAGAACGTAGGCGATACGGCCCGTTAGCCCCTTGGTCGGGCATCGTGAAATACGTATAAGCGTAGGAAGTATCAAAATCACAACCCGTAAAGCCAGCGGAGTAATCCACACCGTCCACCGTGATGTCGTAGTTAAGTACATCCTGCAGTGGAATGTCCACACAGACCCTTCCCCTATCGTTACAATCGTTGATGGTCACCGTGGTCTGCTGTATCGTTACGATTTCTTCGGTACAAACGGGCGGTGGCGTCTGGTCGTAGCATCGTTGCATCAAGACCGTCTCTTCGCAACACGTCTGTAAGTTGCGGATAGAAACGATTACGTTGTCGGCGTTGCCCATTGGAACGTTCACCAAAGTGCTACTAGATACTCCCGTCGTATTTGGATTCAAAACCGTTTCCACCCAAGTTCGCTGGTGGGTCAATTTCAAATCTCCGTAAGCCGTGGTCGGATTACCGCCCATGATGATTAAAACGGGACTATTCAAAGTCCAATTACCCGATGGGTCCACAGAGTTCATCCAAGCGGTCAATTCAGTCATGTTATTGACCATCCCCGTAAAGTTATTGCCGTTCACCGTCCAATTGTCAATTTTGTAAGGTCCATCGTTGCCCGCCCCCGTCAATAAAGAATAGGAGTAAGCGGTTAGATTTTCAAAATTACAACCGTGGTCGGGAACAATCGTTTGACCCGCTGCGGTAATCAGATAGTTACTAATATTTTCCAGCTTGATGGGTAAACACAACTCTCCTACGGTTGCGCCCGGTGCGACGCAAACTTCTCGCTCCGTCGCAATCGGTGTACAAGTACCGCAGTTTTGCGTTAGGGTAATATCCGCTACCACATCGCATCCCATTCGGTCGGTAATGACTACTTTGTAAGCGCCCGCTGCTAAGTTATTGGCACTGCTACCGAAGGCTACTGATGGTGCCCATTGATAGGTGTAATCCCCCGAACCGCCCGTCACGTTTAGGCTAATCTGGCCATCGTCGCCACAACAACCTGGATTGACAATAGTAGGTGTTACAATGGGCGTATTACGCACCGTAACCGTTACTTGGTCCGTCTTGACACAGCCACCCACACTAGTCGCTGTGACGGTATATGTAGTTGTCGTCGTCGGAGCGGCAATTGGATTCGCAATATTGGCGTTGTTCAAGCCCGTTGTGGGACTCCAACTGTAGAAGTTACCGCCCGTTGCGTTCAATTGCGTAGATTCGCCGTTGCAAATCGCTACATCTGGTCCAGCGTTGGCTTGACCGCTATTATTGACAAAGACCGTTACTTGGTCGGTGTCCGTGCAGCCGTTGGCCGTCGTCACCGTGATGGTGTAAGTCGTCGTCGCAATCGGTACTAAAGTTGGATTAGCAATATTCGGATTGCTCAAGCCAAAGGTTGGCGACCAACTATAACTTACGCCACCGCTAGCGTTCAACTGAACGTTGCTGCCCGCACAGACCGTTTGGTCGGAGCCGGCATTGGCCACCGTATTACCATCGACAAAGACCGTAATTTGGTCGCTACCCGTACAGCCATTAGCATCCGTTACAAAGACCGTGTAAGTGGTCGTTTGAGTTGGATTAGCAATTGGCGTTGGACTGGTTGGGTCGCTTAGTCCAGTGGCGGGTGTATAGAGGTAAGAAGCCCCCGTGGTTACCGTTAACTGAACGCTACCGCCAGGACAAATGGTCTTATCCTCACAGCCCACAACTTCGTTTCCTTGTCCGACAAAGACCGTCACTTGGTCGGTGCTAGTACAACCTTGACCGTTAGAAGCAGTGACGGTATAAGTCGTCGTGACCGTTGGATTAGCCACTGGATTCGCAATATTTGCATTATTTAAGCCCGTTGCGGGACTCCACGTGTAAACGTTGCCGCCCGTTGCGTTCAATTGAACGAAACCACCACCACAAGTCGTTTGGTCTGGTCCCGCATTGGCCGTGGCTCCTTCGTTGACAAAGACTACCACTTGGTCGCTAGCAGAACAGCCATTAATGTCCGTACCCGTCACGGTGTAAACCGTGGTCTGCGTTGGATTCGCTACGGGTGCAGGTGAGTTAGGATTGTCTAAGCCCGTCGATGGACTCCACACCCAACTTGCACCGCCGTTGACCGTCAATCGAACACTTCCGTTTCCACAGATATATTTATCAGGACAGCCGACTACGGTTGGCCCATCCGTTACGTTCACCGTTACGCAAGCGGTACCCGTACAGCCAAAGCCGTTGGAGACCGTCACGCAATAGGTCGTCGTTTGCGTTGGATTGGCCACTGGATTGGCAATATTCGCATTGCTCAAGCCCGTTGATGGACTCCACGTGTACGAAGTACCGCCCGTGGCACTCAGTACCGTACTATTACCCGTACAAATCGTTGTATTTGGACTAACATTGACATTCAAATTGCCATTGACAAAGACCGTTACTTGGTCGGTGTCCGTACAACCCCTTGCGTCTCGAACGGTGACGGTGTAAGTCGTCGTTGTAGTTGGATTGGCAATTGGGTTAGCAATATTCGCATTATTCAAGCCTATTGATGGACTCCACGTGTAGAACGTACCACCCGTCGCATTGAGACTCGCCGTTGACCCCGAACAGATGGTCTGGTCAGCACCCGCATTGGCCGTGACACCGAATGGGTCACAGGGGTCGTTCGGGTCACTTTCCCCCAAATCAACAATACCGTTACCGTTGGTATCTTCCTGCGCATCGGTTAAGCCGTCGTTATCGGAATCACAATTACCATTAATCGTAATCGTTACACAATCTTGACTCGTACAGCCTTGTCCGTTGGAAACGGTTACGCAGTAGGTCGTCGTCGTAGTTGGATTCGCAATTGGATTCGCAATATTTGCATTATTCAAGCCCGTTGCGGGACTCCACGTGTAAGAAGTACCGCCCGTGGCGTTTAAGTTCACCGCCGTACCGACACAGGTCGTCTGGTCAGTACCTGCGTTGGCCACCACGTTTCCGTTTACAAAAACCGTAACTTGGTCAGTTGCTGTACAGCCCTGTGCGTTAGTTACCGTAACCGTATAGAGCGTCGTAACCGTTGGATTGGCCACTGGATTGGCAATATTCGCATTGTTCAAGCCCGTTGATGGACTCCACGTGTACGAAGTACCGCCCGTGGCGTTTAAGTTTGCCGATGCACCGTTGCAAATGGTTTGGTCAATACCCGCATTGGCAACGATATTTCCATTCACTAAGACGGTGACTTGGTCGGTCGCCGTACAGCCCTGTGCGTTGGTTGCCGCAACCGTGTAGATTGTCGTGACCGTTGGAGTGGCCACTGGATTCGCAATATTCGGATTATTCAAACTCGCTGCTGGACTCCACGTGTAAGAAGTGCCACCCGTAGCGTTCAAGTTTGCCGATTCGCCGTTACAGATGGTCTGGTCAGCACCTGCGTTGGCCGCAATGCCACCGTTAACGGTGACCGTCACCTCATCCGTACCGACACAGCCGTCCGCATTAACGACCGTGACCGTGTAAGTCGTGGTCGCAATTGGCGTTAACTCTGGATTGGCAATAGTCGCATTGCTCAATCCGAAGGTTGGTGCCCAACTGTAAGTAACCCCTCCACTAGCGTTCAGCGTCGTGGTTGCACCAGAACAAACGGTTACGTCTGGTCCTGCGTTCGCTTGGGCGTTGCCGCCAACCACTACGGTCACCTCGTCCGTATCGGTACAACCGTTAGCGTCCGTACCCGTCACCGTATAGGTAGTAGTGGTGGTTGGATTCGCAATTGGGTTGGCGATATTGGCGTTGTTTAAGCCCGTTGCTGGACTCCACGTATAAGTTACACCACCCGTAGCGGCCAACATTGCGTTTTCTCCTACACAAATCATACGGTCTTCGCCCGCTGAGATTTCTGCTTTTGGATTAACCGTAATCACTACTTCGTCCGTTCCGACACAGCCCGCAGCGTTCGTTACCGTCACCGTGTAAGTAGTAATGGTAGTCGGTTGTGCAATTGGGTTGGCAATATTTGGATTGCCCAAACCGGTGCTTGGACTCCAAGTATAAGCCACACCGCCCGTTGCGTTCAACTGTACCGATTCCCCGTCGCAAATCGACTGGTCGGCGCCCGCATTGGCGGTCAATTCACCCGATACGGTTACCGTCACTTCGTCCGTGACCATACAGCCGTCGGCGCCCATGACTAATAATTGGTAAGTAGTCGTAGTCGGCGGACAAGCCGTTGGATTAGGAATATCCGTGGCGCTCAATCCGATTGCTGGTGTCCATTGGTAAATCGAACCGTTGCCCTGTCCTTCCAATTGCACACATTCGCCGTCACAAATCGTCACGTCCGCTCCCGCATTGGCGAATGGTAATTTATTTACATTGATACTTTGTGTCTTTCTATCCGTACAGCCGCCGTCGTTGATGTCCAAACGGATAGTCTTACCACCCGGTGTTGGCCATTGGACGGTAAGCGTAGCACCCGCAGGGGCCGTTGCCGATGCGGGACTACTCGAAACGATAGTCGCTCCGTCTAAATCCCAAGTCAAAGTTGCCGCTGGACTCGCTTCGCCCGTAAATTCTACGATAACGTCGATAGCCGCACAAGATGGATTATTGACAATGAAATCCGCTTCGGGGTCGGCTGCTTGGAAGATGGCAAACTCCTCAACGACGGAGCAACCGTCTTCATTTTCTAAAGTCACATTGAAGTTACTCACTACCCCATTTAAGTAGGCATCGAAAGTAATCGTCGAGCCGTTGACGATGGCGTTCAAATAACCGCCACTTCCTAAAATAGTATATTGCTCAATATCTTCGCTTATCGTAATACTTACAGGTACGAAACTACCCGTACAAGTAGATACGTTTTCTACGCCGCTGACAATCGTAGGTGCTGTCGGTGCGTTGAGCGTAACGGGTCCCGCATCCACTTCGCAGTTGTTGGCCGCATTTCTTACCCGAACGTCGTAGGTACCCGCCGCCAAGTTATCAAAGAAACTATTGGCGCTCCACGTTCGACCGTCATCAAGACTGTATTCCAAACCGCCTTCACCGTCCGCTAAGATGGTAATAGACCCGTTATCTACCCCACAATCCATTGGGTCAACTGCTAGAATATCGTTGACTACGGGTGGTTCGGGAGCGGTCAATTCGCAAATCGGGTGAATTGCTCGACAGGTCAAATCTTCGTTCGCCACGGCGATGCTGTAAACACCCGCCGCTAGATTAGTGAACTCATTAGACGTTTGCCAATTCGCCCCACCGTCGATACTGTATTGTAATCGTCCTTGTCCACCCGTTGCTAAGACGGTCAATCGTCCATCGTCCGTATTACAATCGCTTGGGTTAGTGCCAATACAGTCGGTGATGATTGGCCCCGTCGGTGCATTGATAACTACGGGATTGTTCTCGTAAGCAGCTTCGCAACTGCCATCGTCATTTCTTACCCAAACATTGTACAAACCTGGTAATAAGTTAATGAACGAATTACCATTGCTCCAAGTAGAACCGTCGAGGCTATACTGTAAGCCACCATCGCCGTTAGCCACAATGGTTATCACCGCATCGTTGGCATTACAATCGCTTGGATTAGTCACTTCTACGGAAGCAACGGTTGGTGCTTCTGGTCCCACTAATTCGAGTGGATTGAAGATGTAAGCTGCTTCACAGCCCGTATCTACATCTTTGATGAAAATATTATAAATACCTGCTGGTAAATCGTCGAAATTAGGAGACGTTTGAAAATTAATTCCACCATCAATGCTATAAGCTAAGTTCGCTCCCGTTGCATTCACCGAAATCGAACCGTCTTCCGAACCACAAGTAGTTGGGTCGGCGGCTAATACGTTGTCAATGGTCGCCGTCACAGTGCGGATTTCAACTGGGTTGTTCACATAAACTACCGCACATTGATTGTTGACGTTTCGAATTATGATGTTATAATCACCGTCGGGCAAGTTCAAGAAGTTATTACTTGCTTGGTAAGTACTGCCGCCGTCAATACTGAATTCTAACGGAGCGTCACTAGTGGCGGCGATGGTAATGCTACTTTCGCCGCTTTCACAACCACCGTTAACCGTCACCTCGTCAATCGTACCACCTACCGGGTCAACCAACTCAATCGTTGGGTATAAGACGGGGCAAGATTCTCCGACGTTCGCTACTCGGACGTTGTAAATGCCACCACTTAGGTTAGCAAAAATGCTACTTTCCTGCCAAGTCGTACCACCATTCACGCTGTAAATTAAGTCGGCTGCACCACCTTCAGCCGTGATTTCAATTCGTCCATCCGTTGCGCCACAATCCGTTGGGTCGCTGTGCCGAACTTCCGTAATCTGTGCCGATTCTGGATAGTTGACATTGATAGGGTTATTCGAATAAGCGATTTCACAATTACCTCCTTCGTTTCTAATAAAGGCATTATAAACACCCGGTGCTAGATTTTCGAAAAGACCCGTATTTTCCCAATTGATACCGCCGTCGATGCTGTATTCTAAGTTTGAACTACCCGCCGTTGCCACAATATCAATCTCACCGTCGTTCACATCACAGTCAGTAGGTTGACTGACCGCTACGGTGGTGAAAGAGGGCGTTGCGGGTACCGCTAATTCGATGCTATTTAAAGCGTAGGGCGTCACACAAGTATTGCCCGCATTTCGGATATAAACATCATAGATACCGCCCGCTAAGTTGATAAAGTTATTACTTGATTGCCAGATAGTTACAATTCCATTATCTAATCCGTATTCAATCGCTTCGTCGCCCGTTGCGATGACCGTTAACGTACCATCGTTGGCGTCACAATCGCTCGGATTGGTGAATCGTACATCTGTAAAGACGGGTGCGACTGGTTTCACCAAAGTGACGGGGGGATAGTAGGTTAAACAACTTCGGTCGGCACTCGCTACGGCGATGTAAAAGGTTCCACCCGGCAAGTCGGTAAAGACATTATTACTTTCCCAAGTAATACCACCGTTAATACTGTAAATCAATCCAACTGCGCCGCTCGCTTCGATGGTAATCGTTCCATCGTCCGCTTCACAAGAAGGATTTACCGTTGGTACGGCGGTAATAGCTGGAGCTTGTGCCCCTCCCACTACCACTGGATTATTGGCGTAGGGCACTTCACAACCGCCACCTCTAACTACTACTAAGTAAGAACTAGCGGGTAAATTGGTGAAGGTATTGTTGCTGCTGTACGTCAAACCTCCGTCGATGCTGTATTGATAATTGCTGACGGGGCCGTTGGCCGTAACCGTAATTGTTCCATCAAAAAGACCACACTCGGAGATATCCGTCATCGCTACGTCCACCGTTGGGCCGGGCAGTACGGTAATAGTCACCGAATCTCTCGCCGTACATCCAAAGTCGTTCGTCACATCTACGTAATAAGTGGTAGTCTGCGTTGGGCAAGCGATAGGATTAAAGCAATCTGTATGGTTTAAAGTTGCGGCGGGTGACCAAGCGAATTGGGTACCACCCTGTGCTAGTAATTCAACACATTCGCCCGCACATATCGTATCTCTTCGGGCTTTGGCTTGCGCAAAAACACTTGGACTCACCATCACTTCTTGCCAAATGGAATCTCGGCAGCCGTTGGTCGTTTCTACTAGCAACTTAACCATATATCGACCAGTACTGGTATAAGTATAAGTTGGATTCTGTTGGGTCGAAGTACCAATTCCATCACCAAAGTCCCACATCCAAGTGGCAATATTGGCATCGGGCGTTGTCTTATCTGTAAAAACGGTCTCGTCCCCTACACAAGCCGTAGTTGCATGGAAATCTGCGCTCGACGAATTGAATACGTTCACTCGAACAGTATCGTGAATCATACAACCGCCATTACTAGGGTCAATTTCTACGACATAAGTGGTGGTGACCAATGGTGACGCTACGGGGTTGGCTACAAATGGGTCATTGAGTCCCGTTGTAGGCGTCCAACTGTACGTTACATTCGGGACGCTAACGCTTGCCGTTAGTTGTACCGTATCCCCTTGACAAATATTCGCCACTTGTGGTATGGTCGTTGGTGTTGGGCAGGGTGTAAAACAAGTCGTTGTAACTGTATCACATTCGCCAAAATTCAAGGTGATTTCACCACTCCACCCCGTTGGACTAATGATACCGTTATCTACGGGGATGTAATAATTATTAGGCGTCACAAATTGAACACGGTAACAACCCGCTTCTAAACCGTCGAACCGATAGTTACCCGAGTTGTCCGTCGTAGTGCTACTAATGATTTGTAAGGTATCGGCACATTCATACAGATGAACAGTCATTCCGCTTAGTCCACCATCAACCCCTCCATCTAAACTGCCGTCTCCTCCTTGGTCTTCACAGACAATAGCACCGATGAAAACGCACGACACGGGAATGTTATTGAGATTCAAGAAGGGGTCGCCAGGTTCTAGGTCAAAAGATAAGTAGTAAGGATTCGCACTGGGGCTACCGTCTAGTAGCTGCTGCGTAACAGTATCAATATCAGAACCTAAAGTAACAACGCCGTTGGTACCATCCCCGTCCACGTCAAATGCTGGATTTCCATCGTTGAAACTTGGGTCAAAAGCACCTGCTTGTGGCAGCACATTGGTACTTATTGGGAAGCCCTCTGGGTGACTATAGGTAATGGTATATTGCCCAGGGACACCGTTGGTGAAGAACTGGTAGTAGCCCGTTCGGCCGTCTAGCGTATCTCCCGTGGTACCGTCCACCGCAAAGAAAATAGAACCGCCCGCTGGGGCGCTGGTCAAAATAATCTGACCTCCCATGAGTCGCTGCCCTGTCTTTTCACAATAAATGTAACCAATTGGTTCGTAATCTGGTAAGAAAATCGCTTGGGCGTCTTCGTCATCTTCAAATTCCTCAAACTCCTCTTCCTCTTCGGCATCGTCGCCCGTTTCCGAGTCTTGGTCACGAATAAAATTACCTTGGTCATCAAAGGCGCCGCTCACTTCCGCAATGTTATTAATGGAACTGTTCGGGTTACCAAAAATCAACTGAAGTCGGATGTTAACCACCGTCGAATCGTTAGGTACAATTGGCCCTGGAATCGTTATGGTGGCTTCGTTTGGCCCAGTTGATACCCAACCATTAGTATCCGTAGCACTTAAAATCATTCCATTTGGAATGTGGTCGATGACTTCTACGTTCAAGGCATCGAAGATACCTTCGTTGCGCACGGTAATTTGGTACTCAACGATGTCTCCCAAGTTCACTTCAACGGATTGTCCAGCGGCTAAAGACTTATTAAGCGATAAATCGAAGATACCGACATTAATCGTTTCGAAATCGCTATCGTCTTGGTCGCCACCTTGTCCATCCAAAGCGTTATTGACGGCGACCCCGTCGTTCGTAGGGTCGTCATCAAAGTCAGAATCACTGTCATTTACAGGAGGTCCATTATCGACCATCGCCGCTTCGGCAATTTCTGCGGTATTGGTTAAGCTGTTTCCAGCAAAATTATCGTTAATTTTCAAAGAAATAATGGTTACTACACTATCTCTGGCGCCTACAAAATCGACTGTTCGACCTGCCGTGTTTGCGCTGATATTCGCCCATCCGTTGGCGGGTATCAAAGTCATATCGGTTGGAATATAATCTACCACATCCACATCGTAGGCATCCAAAGAACCTTGGTTGAAAACCGTGACGGCGTAGTTGACCGTATCGCCCGGACTAACCCCCGATAGCTGTCCCGTGGCTAATCGCTTGGTCAAGGCCAAATCGAACGTTTGATTCAAAGCAAACGTTACGGGGTCGTGGTCATCTTCGTCACCATTGGCGTTATTGGTCACATCATTTCCACCAAAATTATCGTTGTTTGGATTCGAATCGGGCGTCGAGTCACCATCTACGTTACTACCATCACCACTAATTTCTGCCCGCACGGTCAAGCTAGCAGCCATATTATTTTCATCCACTACTAAGAATAATGGAATCATGTGCATAGCACCGCTGGCAATTTGACCGCTTGACAAATTCGTTCCTGTCAGGAAGATAACAACCGTGCTGTCATTAATTTGTGTCCAGTCACTAGGGTTATTCGTGCTTAAAGCCGTACCTGCTGGAATAGTAGCGGTAATGGCAATGGAATCCGCCGCAATAATTCCTTGGTTGAAAACTGTAATTTTCGTTTCGACTTCCTCTCCTGGATTAACGATGCTGTCTTGTCCAACTGCTCTGACAATCGTTAAAGCTAAGTCAAACGGTTGCTGAACCAATACAGTCGCAGGGTCATAATCGTCGCTTCCATCCGTCAAATCAATATTATTATCATTCGGGTCAGGAGTATCGTTAAAATTATCCCCCGGTGTGCTATCCGAATCATCCAAATTCAAATCAGTGCGTCCATCCGTAATTTCCGCATTGTTTGTTATGCTCGTACCCGTGAAGTCTGAGTTAATCCTCAGGTTAATGTCGATAGAATCCACCATTCCCGCAGCTATTCCATCTTGGAAAGTATAGGTACCAATGGGTACGGTCCAATTGGAATCCGCCAACGTCAAACCTTGTGGCACATAATCTTCCAAGAATACCATTGTCGCATCAACAGACCCTTGGTTATAGACGTAAATACGGAAGGTAACGGTATCGCCAGGCACATAAGGTGTTCCTTTGTCTACTAGCACTTTCGTTAAGGCTAAGTCAAAGGTTTGTTCTACCATCACCGTGAATGGGTCGTGGTCATCTTCGTCGTTATTGCTGTTATCCGTCACATTATCCGCTCCTATCACATCATCATTCGTCCCATCGGGCGTGGAATCTCTATCGTTTACGGGCTGGCCGTTTTCGTCCGTCGCTCCTCCT
>JBCCQK010000185.1:0-13980 GCA_039024375.1 Bacteroidota bacterium | reverse complement strand
CCCGAACAAATGTATTATTTCCAATTTAGTAAAGCTACTTTTTTATCTAAAAAATAAAAGTGTTATTCGATGTTTTACGGTCTCCAAACCACAATTTAGGATAGAAATACTAGGTTAAGATAAATAAATGGCTATCTTTCCCAAATTGAATTTGGCCAAATGTCTTACCGAAAGTCTATGTGATTATACAAAGAAATATATCGTATTATATGAGTAAAAACCTTCAATTAACTTTCTTATTCCTACTAGTCACTCCATTGTCCACAGAAGCGAAAGGGCTTGACGAAACCATTAACAACGTCGTGCGGCCGTTGGCCGATGGCCTACAAAGTTTCATTTTTTTCAGCGTTCCCATCTTTGGTGTTGACGTTCCATTGATTGTATTTTGGCTAATCGGTGCGGGTGTCTTTTTTACCTTCTACTTTCGGTTTTTGAACATTCTCGGCTTTGTCCACGCTATTCGACTAGTCAAAGGGGACTTTGATTCGGAAGAAGACGACGGCGAAGTGAATCATTTTCAAGCTTTAGCAACTGCTTTATCGGGAACGGTCGGCATTGGTAACATCGGAGGTGTAGCTATTTTATTAACGCTGGGTGGACCGGGCGCCATTTTTTGGATGATAGTGGCGGGTTTTCTGGGAATGTCCACTAAGTTTATCGAATGCGTTTTGGGTGTTAAATACCGAAATATTACTGCGGACGGAACGGTCTCGGGTGGACCAATGTACTATTTAGAAAAAGGATTAGCCAAAAGGGGATTTACAAAGATGGGAAAAGCCTTAGGCTATTTCTACGCCGTGTCAATGGTGATTGGCTGCATGGGCATTGGCAACATGTTCCAATCAAATCAAGCCTTCGAGCAATTTGTCTATATCACAGGCGGCGCAGAAAGTTGGTTTTCGGACAAAGGGTGGTTATTCGGTGGAGTAGTTGCATTGTTAGTGGCGGGCGTTATTCTTGGTGGATTGAAAAGCATCGCAAAAGTTACGAGTAAATTGGTGCCTTTTATGGGCCTTTCTTACGTTGGATTCGCCCTTGTTATCATTGCAATGAATATGTCTAAAGTACCCGCCGCTTTTCAGGCCATTTTTACCCAAGCATTTTCGCCCGAAGGCATTACGGGCGGCGTCATTGGCGTCATGGTCTTAGGATTTCGAAGAGCAGCTTTTTCCAACGAAGCTGGCATTGGGTCGGCTTCGATTGCGCATTCAGCAGTCAAAACGAGTGAACCTGTGACGGAAGGCTACGTTGCACTACTAGAACCTTTTATTGACACCGTAGTCGTTTGTACGATGACGGCTTTGGTGATTTTAACCACTGTCTATGACCCCTCACTGACGGGTTCGGGCGTACAAGGTATTGAGTTAACGGCACAGGCCTTTACCCAAAATATTAGTTGGTCGGGTGTTCCGTTGTCTTTTATTGCCATTTTATTCGCTTTTTCCACCATGATTTCGTGGTCTTATTACGGTTTGAAAGGTTGGACCTACGTTTTTGGTGCCTCTGCTATCTCCGAAAACATTTTTAAAATCATATTCTGCGGATTCGTGGCTTTGGGTTGTATGGTTCAATTGGGCGCAGTACTAGATTTTTCAGATGCGATGGTCTTCGTTGTTGCCTTGCCGAATATCATTGGCCTATATATTTTAGCCCCGATAGTAAAAAAGGAACTGGCGAGTTATCAGCAAAGAAAAGTGGGTAGAATCTAAATAAAAAAAGTTCTATTTTTGTCCTCTATTTTAAAAAAATTGTGTGCCATATTGTGAATAAAGTTATAGGTGGTCAATCATTTTTGAACAGTACAAGATTTGAAAATCAGTACTTTTCTTAACTAGTCACTAGTCAACTAATCACTAAAATAACCGTACACCGTCAACTCAACATACATGTTTAACAGTTTAAGTGACCGCTTAGAAGGAGCGTTTAAAACGCTAACAGGAGATGGAAAATTAACGGAAATTAATATTGCCCAGTCGGTCAAAGAGATTCGCCGCGCCTTGGTAGCTGCGGATGTCAACTACAAAATTGCCAAAGAGTTTACCGATAAGATAAAAGACAAAGCCCTCGGCACGGAAAATATCCTTTCGGCCGTAAAACCGGGCGAATTAATGGTCAAAATCGTCAACGACGAATTGGTCGATTTGATGGGTGGCCAATCGGTTGGTATTAATATCAAAGCCAATCCTGGTATCGTTTTGATTGCTGGTTTGCAAGGTTCGGGTAAGACGACCTTTTCGGGGAAACTCGCCAACTTTTTAAAACAAAAAAGAAAGAAAAAGCCGCTTTTGGTCGCCTGCGACGTGTATCGTCCCGCCGCTATTAACCAAATTAGCGTATTGGGCGAACAAATCGGCGTGCCCGTTTATAAAGAAATTGAGAACAAAAACGTCGTTGAAATTGCCCAAAACGCCATCAAGCACGCCAAAGTACACGGCTTTGACGTAGTGATTGTCGATACGGCGGGTCGATTGGCCGTGGACGAGGAAATGATGACCGAAATCCGCAATATTAAAGAGGGCATTCAACCTACGGAAGCCTTGTTTGTGGTAGATTCGATGACGGGTCAAGATGCGGTCAATACGGCTAAGGCGTTCAACGAAGTCATTAATTACGATGGCGTCGTTTTGACCAAATTGGACGGTGATACGAGAGGTGGTGCGGCGCTTTCCATTAAATATACTGTGGGCAAACCCATCAAATTCGTCAGCATGGGCGAAGGCATGGAAACCCTCGATATTTTCTATCCCGAACGGATGGCCCAACGGATTCTGGGTATGGGGGATATTGTCTCTTTGGTAGAAAAAGCACAGGAGCAATTTGACGAAAAAGAAGCAAAACGACTCGAAAAGAAAATTCGGAAAAATAAATTTGATTTCAACGATTTCCTCAGTCAGTTGAATCAAATCCGCAAAATGGGGGATATCAAAAGTCTCTTAGGCATGATTCCAGGTATGGGAAAAGCCATTCGCGATTTGGACATCGACGATAGCGCATTTTCCAAAGTGGAAAGCATTATTTTCTCCATGACGCCCCACGAACGAAGCCATCCCGAGGTCCTCAATATGAGCCGCAAACAGCGGATTGCGAAAGGATGTGGTAAGAAAATCCACGAAATCAATATGTTCATCAAGCAATTCGACCAAATGCGGAAGATGATGCACAAGATGAGTAAAGGGCAACTAGCGGGCGCTGGACTAGGCACGGGCGGCAGTGGAATGTCCGGTAAACTACAACGTCCGAAGCGCAAAGTGAAGAAGCGCGGAACAAAGAAGCGGAGGTATTAGGAGTAGCAGTTGGCAGTAGCAGTAGCAGTGGTGTCAGAGTCACAAAGGGTCAACGTCTAAATCCGTTGTCCAAGTCAACATCAAACAAAGCATCCGCTGTCCAAAGAAAATTAGTAGCAAGCGAGTCGCATCGGACTGGAAGCTGTCAACATCTGTCCGTGTTCCCCAAAATTTGTGTTACAAAAAACAAAGCAGCTTACAGTAGGATGCAGTAATTACCAACTCACAAATCAAACCTCCATTTTCCTCGAACGCCGAAAGCTCAAATAAGCCGCAAAAACTAGAAAGAAAGGAACACTTTTTTGCCAATCAAACGAGAGGTTAAACGCTACATTCGAGAAATAAGTCATCCCACCAAAAAGAACGGCGTACAAAACGAATAACTTTAAGAACAATTGATTTCGTGCAGACATATTGTTTGTTTAAGAAGGTTAGCAGACAGATTATATTATTTTGTCGCAACCCGGAGAGTTATGTTACGTTTTTGACCTCAATGCATTTTGTCGCAACTCGGAGAGTTACGTTACGTTTTTGACTCAAAAGTAACACAACTTGCGTTATGCTGAAATGCACCCAAGAAACCATCAATGGGTAAAGATAACGAGTAATTTTTGACCATTCCCACCTTCCATCGTCTAATTTTTCCTTCCATTCATCGCATTTTTTTTATTCTTCTCTAAGGGTAATCTATCTTATGAAAGTCTATAAGTAGTTTTCCAAATTAATACTGTCGGGTTCCAATTGAACAGGAGCAGGAGATTCTTTCAGAGAACCTTCTTCCTTTAACCGTTCAAAGAGAAAGATTCCCTAAAGGAATCTCCCTCTCCTATCCGACAACTTTATCTGGACTAACCAATAAGTAATGTAACCATAAGTAACATTGAAAAGATAAATTTATCATTTCAAAAATTTTAACTTATTGATTGTCAATACTTTTAGATTTTGCACCCGCCCGCACAGCAATCTGGCGGGTTTGTAATTTTAAATTTTACATTTTCCTAAGACTATTGTTTGAATGTTTTCACTCTAAAGCCATATACCCTATGACCACCTACGAAGAAAAGCAATCCCTAAAGATTATGGGCTTAATCATCCCCATCGCCCTTTTTACCTTAGCCGTTCCCGTTGCCTTAATGCTCAAAAATGGCGGGGGCTGGTTGGCTTTAGCCATTAGTGTCGGAACTTTATTAGCTTCCGCCCTCCTACTCTACAATATGCGGCAAACCATCCGTTTGGACAAAACGGGCATTCACTACAAACAGGCCATTATTCATCGTACTTTCCGCACCATTCCCTGGTCAACCATTAAAAATTGGCAGCTTAAAAAACTCAACGCTTTGGGCGACTACGGCGGTTGGGGCTATCGCACAACTGGTAAAAAGAAAGGCTATATTATCGAAGGAAATTATTGCTTGGAATTGGATATTGGGGAACGAAAGTTGGTTGCGTTGAGTGTTAAAAATAAGGTAAGTGTAGAGGATTTTATAGGGAAGTTTTTGAATTAAATCACTTTCAAATCCTCTCCAACTGCCCTAGCAACCAATCTCTTTCCAACAACACCGCTTCCCCCTCAATCCGCTTTTTTAACGCCAACTTATCCGCCGCATCGTACGGATTGACCTTCATCAATTTTTGGGTATAATAAATCATATTCCAATAATTTTTTCGGTGGGAAGCGAGTACTTTTTTACGACGAAGATAGATTTGGAAAGCATCCAAAAAGGCAGACAATAATTTGAACTCCTCCATTTCGTAGTAGATTTTCAACAATAGATTTTTGGAGGCTAAATTAATCAATAAATCTCCTTGGTCGGTATCTCGAAGTAGGTCAATCGCTTCGTCGTAGTTCTGTTCGTGATAGGCCAACCGTGCCATATTGAATCGAAAGGCATTTTCTCGATAGGTTTGCTCCACTTTATCCTTGTAGTCAGTTAAAAATTGACGGGTCCATTTTACATCTCCCGTTCGGATGCCCGCCGTTGTAATGTTTTGGTACGTAAATCGGGTCAAAACGTCGTTATCTAAAAGCGCTTCCGTTGTCAATCCCTTTTTGTAAAGTTCCAGAATTTCCTGCAAGTAACGCATATCACCGCTGTTGATGATACGGATGCAGATGTTGATGCCAAATAAGAATAAATTATTCCATTCGTGTTTTGGAAACTGATGCTGATAGGTAAAAAGGAGATACTTGAACTGCTCAAAGTTTTGATAGGCTTGCTGTCCAGTCAATGCTAAATAGCAGTAATAATAACGACCAACGGCGGGGATTTTTGTTAACTTGTTCTCCTCTATGTACGATAAAACAAGCGGTAATAAGCCCAGTTGATACTCTTGTTGATAGACCGTTTGGTGCGATACGGCCGAACAGGCTTGTTGCAGCTTCAAAATTAAAAAAGCCGTATCTAAACTATCCGATACTTCTTGTAAATTTTGCTCACTCGTCCTCGAAGTGGTGGCCAAATCAAAGCGCTTTAGTTTCAATTCGTATTGCTCAAAATAGTAACGTCCGTTACGCTCGGACTGTCGGTTGGATTGTTCTATGGCTTTTTGTAATACTTTTCCCGACGCTTGATACATTCCTTTTTGGTGATACATTTCCGCTAAGATTTCCCGACGTTGAGTTTTTTGTTTTTGCTGGTATTGAAAAATCCAAAACGCTTCAATTTTTTTCACCAACTGACTCATCGCCAAACGCAATTTGATATCGTCGTATTTTTCCTTAGGAAAAAGCGCCTCGAAAATAGCCGTTTTGGTAGGAACGGTGCGCTTTTTTTGTAAAAGAACGTAGAGGTCAAGCGCTATTTTTCGATTATTCAACAAAGGCGATTGCAGGAATTTTTCTAAATCTCGCCGTTCTGAGGTCGATAATTGGGCTAAAAGGGTAAATAATTTTTGTTGTTTCAAGAAGAATAGGCATATAAAAGTTACGAAAAAAATATACAACTTTTACGACCCCAATGATAAAAATGCTTTTCCAAACGGCTACGGTGAGCACAATTATATTGACCCCAATACGGACCTTACGTACCATATCCGTTTTCAAAACACCGGAACGGACACTGCATTTAACGTTGTCGTTCTAGACACTTTATCCGATTTGTTGGATGTCTCTACGATTGTGCCACTCGTAGCGAGCCACGATTACGAGTGGTCCATCGTGGACTCCAACGTCTTAAAATATAGTTTTAACAACATCATGCTACCCGATAGTAACGTCAATTTAATTGGTTCCAACGGCTTTTTCAAATTCAAAATATCCCAAAAACCCGACCGCCCATTGGGCAGTATCATCAACAACAGCGCCGCTATTTACTTCGACTTCAATGCACCGATTATTACCAATACCTATTCGCACACTTTGGGTAACGAATTTGTAGAATTCCGAGTTATCACGTCCATCGACCCACTCAATCCCCTAAAAATGAGCATTGCGCCCAATCCAATGAATGACTACACGACCATTCGAGTAGATAACCCCAATTTCGAAATCGGCGAATTGCTGCTAATGGACGTAAACGGTCGCTTAGTAAAGAATCTAACTTTCCAAGGAAATAGCCTAGAATTACAGAGAGGTGACTTATCCCCTGGCGTGTACTGGTTTGAAGTATGGTCTTCTACGCAAATATTAGGAAAAGGGAAGTTAATTGTGCAAGAGTAGAAACTGGATGCTGGTCGCTGGATTCTAGATACTGGATTCTAGATACTGGTCGCCAGATACTCAATACTAGGTGTTACCATTTTGTGTAAAAAGACTGTCGCCCTGTGAAGCAGTACAAAACCCACAAGCAATCCTGTAAATCATGTAAATCTTGTCATCCAGTCCAAAGAACACGACCTAGAACAAATCCATAAAGCAGGACCTAAGAAATCCTGTCATCCTGTAAAATTAAAACATCTAATCATGAAATGTATATTATCTAAAATAACCCAAGTGGCGTTGCTATTGACCACTTTCAACAGCTTAACCGCCCAAACAGCTTCCATCTCTGTAACTGTCCAGTTTGTCAACGACATCCCTTTGGAAAATGTGGAAGTCGTCCTATTAAATGGTACCGAGACGGTGAAAACCACTACTGACCAGCAGGGCAACTATGCATTTGACAATATTCCGGTGGGAGCCTCAGTTTCTATGTCCGCTAATTATAACACCACTGGTGAAGTTCTTAATGGTAACTCTACTTTCGACCTAGTTCTAACGACGCAACACATCTTAGGTACCCAAAGGTTTGAAGATGGCTACCAATACTTCGCCATGGACATCAATAAATCCAAATCCGTTACCGCTTTCGATTTGGTGCTCGGTAGAAACCTCATTTTAGGGATTATCACGGAATATCCTAACGGGAACAACTGGCGTTTTATCAACACCGACGTTTTAGAAGATTTCCAACCAACGGAAGCATTCAAAATCCCAACTGACTTTTCCGATGTCTATCAATTGACCGTAAGCGACCAAGGCAACGAAGTTAATTTTACAGGAATTAAAGTAGGTGATGCGAGTGGGAATGCGGTGGCTAATTGATGGAGTAGCAGTGGCAGTGGCAGTAGTATAAGTCAATATCGAAATCCGCTATCCGTGCCTCAGTCCGTTGTCCCAAGAAGGTAGCGGAAGGCAGTAATAACACAGAATAAAGAGTCAACGTCTGATTCCATGTTCCTAAATTCCGTGTTATAATATAGTAGCAGTAGCAGTTGGTAGAAATTGTAAAAAGATGATAGGGCCGTCAACGTCTAAATCCCTATACGGGCAAGCTGTTGTCCAGTCAACATCAAACAAAGTATCCGTTGTCCAAAACAGAATAATAGTCAAGAAAAGTCAACATCTGTCCGTGTTCCCTAATTCCGTGTTACGAAAAGGAAAGAGGAAGCAGTGACCAAAAAGAAAGAACAGTCAACGTGCTACTCAACTAATTCCTGCCATATCCAAACATTCTTCAAAATCCCCAAATTCTTTTCTCAAAAAAGAAAAAAACGTGCGATTGTATCTTCCGATGCAATCGCTTTTTTCCTTTAAAAAAACAGACATTTTTCCTACCTTCGTTTCTTTATTAATCAAATTAATGGATAAATGAATTTTCATAAAATAGTACTTTTCGCAAGTTTAATCATCGGAATGACTGCTTGTGCCACTGCCCAAGGTCCATCCGAAGTAAAAGCACCCATGCCAGCCGAGTTAGCCGTTGACGATATACGAACCACCATCGATAAAATGGCAGAACAAATCGACGCCAAAGTCATCGAATGGCGGCGACATCTACACGAAAATCCCGAACTATCCAATCGGGAGTTCAATACGGGCGAAATGGTCGCCAAACACCTCGAAAATTTGGGTATTGAAGTCACCCGAAATTTTGCCAAAACGGGCGTCAAAGGTGTCTTAAAGGGCGGAAAACCTGGTCCAGTAGTCGCTTTGCGCGCTGATATGGACGCTCTGCCCGTCACCGAAAGAGTGGATGTTCCTTTCGCTTCCAAGGTAACATCGACCTACAACGGCATCGAAACAGGCGTCATGCACGCTTGCGGTCACGATACGCACGTAGCTATTTTAATGGGAACGGCAGAAATATTAGCTAGTGTTCAAAAAGACTTATCGGGTACCATCGTCTTTATCTTCCAACCCGCTGAGGAAGGTGCGCCTCCTGGGGAAGAAGGTGGAGCTAAATTAATGGTCAAAGAAGGGATTTTGGACAATCCCAAAGTAGATGTGGCCTTTGGACTACACATCAATTCTCAAACCGAAGTGGGGAAAATTCGCTACAAAGCGGGGGGCGCTTTGGCCGCCGCTGACCGATTTGTGATTAACGTCAAAGGTAAACAATCGCACGGGTCGCAACCTTGGGGCGGCATTGACCCAATTACCGTTTCGGCGCAAATTATTCAAGGATTGAACAACATCATTAGTCGGCAAACGGAGCTGACCAAAGAGGCGGCCATTATCAGCGTCGGGATGATTCAGGGAGGCGTTCGGAACAACATCATTCCCGAATCTTGTAAAATGATTGGCACTATCCGAACCTTAGACGTTGAAATGCAGGATATTATTCACGAAAAGATTAGAAAAACGGCGACGTTGATTGCCGAGAGTGCGGGCGCAACCGCCGAAGTAGAGATAACTAAATACGTCCCCGTTACCTTCAATAATCCAGAGTTGACTCGAAAAATGTTGGGAACAGTTGAACGAGTGGCGGGCGCTGAGAATGTGATTGTTTCCAAAGCTAGAACGGGCGCCGAGGACTTTTCTTTTTACGCCAACGAAGTACCCAGTTTCTTCTTTTTCTTAGGCGGGATGCCCAAAGGCACCAGTCCAATTGATGCCGCACCGCACCATACGCCCGATTTTTATATCGACGACAGTGGGCTGAAATTGGGCGTTAGAGCGATGTGTAATTTGGCGGTGGATTATTTGGAGCAGTAAGCTCGTACGACTCAGTTGTAGGATTCTTTGAACTCGATGTTCAAAAAATCCTACAAGATACCAGCACGTACAGGGTTTTGGTGCGTATAAATTATTTTTTGCCGAATCCACTTAGGGCTAATCAATTCAATCGGGCGATTATGCTGTATCCACACTTGGTAGTTACTATTATTACTATTGTATTTAGCGTAATATTCAAAGACCATCAACAGCCACTCTCTTCGAGCACAAAGTAATCACTTATGAGAAACTGCTAGATGCTATTTTTCACACATTCACAAACACCACCTAACCAATCGTAAAAAAAATGCGCTCCCATCGAACATCCGACTCAACCCTCTGTTTTAGAATTATTACAGGACAAGTTATGTGTACAATTCCTCCAAAAAGTACATCTCCTAAGACAACTATTCTATCATTCCTATTCTTGCTTTCGTTCTTACCAAAAACCAAAAAGGTAGTACCCCACCGTAACGGAAAAAATATCCACGAACCAACACAAAAAATTTACTAACTGCTCGATTTTTCTATTGAGTACTTCAACAGAAACTATCGACGAAAGTGTGCTTTTTAAGGCAGCAAAACACTGAAATCGAAGAACTATGGGGCTATTAGTTCTCGGCCGTTTTTCATAAATCCAGTGACAGGAATTCGAAGGTTTTCACTAAGAAGGTCTGTAAAACTTTGTCACAATTCTTTTATAAAAGTAGTTTTTACACCTCCTTATTAAGGTAAAATAGAAGATTTAATACCATTCTTTCGAAACAGCGTCTTATTGCTAACTAAGTAAGCCTCTCAATATTGCCCTTTTCTCCTAAGCAGATGCCATGGTAGTAGGAACAAGTAGCACAAAAAGAAATAGGAAAGATTCAAACCAACTTTATTCTTGAATTTGTGACAACGTTAAGCCCAAATCGAATACCCTAAAAATGGTAAGTTTTACTAAAAACGAACGATTTCTGGTCATAACTTACTGTATGCTTAGTCCCCTCCCAAATTTTTTCAGACTAGGCATAAATCTTGCATACAGAATCACTAGAGAGTAGAATCTTCCATTAAATTAAAAATCACTAATTCTCTTCCCCTCTATCGACTGTAATTCCCCCTGAATTCATCCCTATTCCCTACAGCTAATCAGGATGTTGGCAGATACAATTGATAACCACTTACAAGATGCGTAGAAATGAATTCGAACAGCCTCAATAATGTAGAACGATTTACGAATTACTTCGTGACCAAAGAGTACGAACTAACCGTCTTTCGATTTTACGCTATCGTCTTAGGCTTCTTTTTACCCGTTTTTGGTTTTGCCCTACAATATACAGACCCTACTGCTATTGAATATCTCAGTCACCGTTTCCTAATTTCTGGCTATTGGATTACTATTTGTGTCCTTTCCTTTCGTTTTGATGTCTTCAAAAAATACATGACGTTCTTTGCTAACGTTGGTAGCTATATGTTCATGTTATGGATAGTTTGGATAGTACAATTGAATCATTTCTCACCAGAATATACCATCGGTCTCTTTTTGTCTTTTTGTGGGAATGGCATCATATTCCGCAATAGAATCGGTTTGGGTATTTATTGTTTCACTATTTTGTCGGTTACCACTTTGACCATTTTAAATACACCCAACCTTGAAGTAAGTTCGCTGATACTTTTATTAGCCATGTTAGCCATTTGCATTGTCTATTTTATCGTTATGACCTCCAAATCTTACATTAGTAACCAACTAGCGATATTGAACAGGACACTTGAAGATAAAGTAACGCAGCGAACTCGCTTAGCAGAAACCCGAGCCAAAGAATTGATGGAAAAAAATAAAGAACTAGAACGATTCGCCTACGTTGCTTCCCACGATTTGAAAGCGCCTTTGAGAACTATCGACGGTTTTGTAGGTCTTTTGACTAGAAGAACGGCCGAACTAAAAGACGAAGAAATCAACGAATACAGCAAATTTATCATTGGCGGGGTCGCCCGTATGAAGCAAACCGTTGATGATTTGTTGGAGTATTCAAGAGTCGGGAAAGTGGGCATGAAGTTCAAACCCGTAAATATTGAGCGATTAGTAGCCATCGTACTCAACGGTTTGGGCAGTTCCATCAATCGTCCTGATGTTCAACTGAATTTACCGAAGGCTTTTCCAAAATTGGTGGTCTGTGAAAGTCGGCAAATTGAGCAGTTAATGCAAAACTTAATTGAAAATGCCATCAAATTTAATAAGTCGAACTATAAAATGGTCACCATTGGCTGCGAAGAACGGCCCAACTTCTGGGTATTTCGAGTGAAAGATAACGGGATTGGTATGCCCAAGAAGCACTTAAAAAACATTTTTGAAATGTTTAAACGCCTACATACGTTCGAAGAATTTCCGGGAACGGGTATCGGTTTGGCCACTTGTAAGCGGATTGTAGAAAATCACGGAGGAAAAATTACGGTTCAATCCGTCGTTGGTGAAGGGACTACTTTTACTTTTACGATTTCTAAAAAATTAAAGTCTTCGTCGGAATCCAATAAGAGCAAAGAACCTGTAAATAAGACAATTGAAGTACAAGGGTAAGTCAATGTGCAATGTACAATTATCAATGTGCAATTAGAGTTATGCGAAGTTCTTCTTTCCAATCTACACTCCCTTTATCCTATCGACCCGTAAACCCTTCAGCCTCTAGACCTATCAACCTACCTTAATACGTAGGCATAGACGAGTCAATTTCTCTCGCCCACGCTAAAATACCACCTTCTAAATTATACAGATTATCGAATCCAAACTGTTGCTGTAGCACCTTTATTGCATTGGCACTTCGAACACCACTTCTGCATTGGACGACCACAGGTTTCGTCTTTGAAATCTCGGCTACATAATTCAAAAGGGTATTAAGAGGAACTAGTTCGCCGTCGAGGTTACAGATGTCGTATTCGTAAGTTTCTCGCACGTCAATTAGCTGGAAATCCTTTTCGCTATCTCGCCAATCTTTTAATTCGTGTACGTTGATACTTTTTACCATAGATGCTTCTTTTTTAGGAACGATACCACAAAATTGGTCATAATCAATTAATTCCGTAATAGTCGTCGTCGGATTTTTTCGAATTTTTAGATTTCTCGTTGTGAAAGAGGCCGCATCAAATAGGAACAAACGACCAGATAAAGGTTCACCGACGCCCGTAATAATTTTAATCACTTCGTTCGCCTGCAAGCTGCCGATAATCCCGGGTAGCACTCCCAAAACGCCTCCTTCGGCACAATTGGGGACCATATTAGGCGGTGGCGGTTGCGGAAATAAGTCTCGATAATTGGGTCCTCTCTCCCCATTTTTGTCCAAATAGTTGAATACCGACACTTGCCCTTCGAAGCGAAAAATAGAGGCGTAAACGTTGACTTTTCCCATCAAAACGCAGACATCATTGGTCAAATAACGAGTTGGAAAATTGTCCGTACCGTCGGCAATAATATCGTACTCTTTGGAAATTTCTAAGGCATTTTTTGTTGTAAATGCGATATTGAATACCTCAATTTTTATGTGTGGATTCAATGCTTCTAGGCGTTTTTTGGCGGTTAGTGCTTTCGATTGGCCAACATCGGCAACTGTGAAAAGCACCTGTCGTTGTAAATTACTTTCGTCCACCACATCAAAATCGACGATACCTAGTTGGCCAACTCCCGCCGCCGCCAAATACAATAGCAATGGGCTGCCGAGTCCCCCCGAGCCAATGACCAAAACCTTTGCCGCTTTCAACTTTTCTTGAGCAGCGACACCAAATTCGGGAATGGCTAAATGTCGAGCGTAGCGGGCCATTTCGGCGGTAGAAAGGGAAGTTGATGTCGGCATTTTTTTAAATCAATTATATTTTTGGGATTGTGTAGAAAGTCTTTATAATATGTAAAAAATTATCGATGTAACTGTTAAGTACCTTTGGGATAATTATTTTATTGCTTTATTGTTAAACCAGCCCGCCTAGCGGCAGTCGGGCGGGTTGTTATTTTACAGTATGTTACGCTAACACATAACAATACCAACACACAACAATCACTGTAATTACTTAGTTACACATTGAAATTTCATTTATTCATACCCTTTTCACACAACCCCTTCGAGTTCAATCACTTTGTGATTCTTGAATTAGCATAAATTATTCATCGTTCATCATTCAAAAAAGCAAGTACCATAATTAAAGCACCAATCGACCACGCCTGTTGAACAGTTCCTCTGCCTGCTTTAGGTTCATCGCCGTCAAAAATTTCGGAGATGCCGTTGATACAATTATCTTGGTAAAAATGGGCTT
>JBCCQK010000184.1:0-13990 GCA_039024375.1 Bacteroidota bacterium | reverse complement strand
CATCAAACAATATCCATAAAATATGCACAACTCGCTAGACCAAGGACTTTTAGAAGATGGCAAACGCTCCATCGCTGAAAAAATACTTAAACGACTGAAGGATTTACAAAAGCTAGTTCAGCACAATCAAGGTCGTTGGGCATGGGAATTATTGCAGAATGCCAGAGATAGCATTATTGATACAGATAGAAGATATGTCTCCGTTCAAATACAACTAAACGATTCAAGCATAGCTTTTAGGCATAATGGCGCACCATTTACGGAGAAGGATTTGCGAGGTTTGATTAATCAAATATCTTCCAAAGAAGTGGCAGAGGACACGGCTACCAAGAAAACAGGCAGATTCGGAACTGGATTTCTAACAACACATTTATTGTCAAAAGTAGTTGACGTTGAGGGAGTATTGATACGAGGGAATACTCACCAAAAATTTGCTTTTCCTCTAAATCGAGAAGGAACAACAACTAACGATTTAATCCCTAAAATTGATGCCTCATGGGATGCGGTAAAAGACGCTTTATCACCAACAATTTTTGACCCAAGTCAGTATAGTACAAGCTTTAAGTACCTACTAGAAACTACTCAACAAAAAGAGATAGCTAGATTAGGTGTCAGAGAATTTTTAAAGCTAATTCCTTATGTATTAGTTTTTGTGCCATTAATCAAGAGAGTAGAAATTCAACATAATGAGCAAAGTATAATCTTTGAAAGTGGGGAACGGAAAGAACTACCTTACAAAATCAATAAAACCGTTAATGGACAAATTGAAACCATAAATATTTTACATCTATCTAATGAACGAGTTGCCATTGCCATCGAAGTTAAAAAGACTAAGAAAGGCTATACAATTGCACCAATTAATGGTATTCCAAAATTATTTTGCGATTTTCCACTCATTGGCACGGAAGATTTTCATTTACCTGTAGTCGTCAATAGTTTTTACTTTAATCCACTCACGGAAAGGGACGGCATTTGGCTAAATGATAATAAAGAATCCTACGACAACAAAGAAATAGTAGAAAATCGAGTATTGCTAACCGAGGCGATGCAGTTGTATCAAACACTCTTAAAAGAGTTAGAGAGTATGCCCTTCTATGATTTGTACCACTTAGTGGAAGGACGCATGCCCAACAAGGAAGAAAAATATTTTAGCGCACCTTGGTTTGAAAAAAATATACTATTACCAACAAGGCAGTTTGCTAAAGGAGTGAAAATCGTTGAATTAGAGCATACTGAATCCAATAAGAAATCAATATCAGAAATTTGGTTTCCCAAGCGGTCTTATGACACAAAAATTAAGGAGAAGCTATGGTCTTTCTTATTTGACTTGGAAAAACGAGTGGTCTGCAAAAAAACACATCTACAAAATTGGTGTAACAAATCATGGGGAAATTGGAATCAATTGACTTATGAAAGCATTATCTCAATAATTGACAAATACGGGGATGTTGAAATACTTAGTCGGAAACTTCAAAAATCCGAAGATGATACCTACGAGTGGCTAAATACATTTTACGATTTTTTGTTCGAGAAAAAACAAGAAGCCTTATTGAACAAGTATAAATGTATTCCAAATGACTATGGTATTTTTTGTCAATTGCAAGAGCTCAATTTGGACAAAATTGGAGACAAAAAATTAATAGAAATTTTATCACTAATGGGGGAAGATTGGAATGCTATCTTGGTCCACCACCATATCAGTATCCCAGAAATTAACGAGAAAACTTTAGTTGATATAACCAATACAATTAGGACAAAAATCAAGCAAGCAAAGGATTATGAAAAACAAGATGATAATTATATTAGGGCAATTATGGATTTAACGGAATGGTTGGATTTGAATGCTAACGCCGAAGATATTTTTACGGACTTATACCACAAGCGAGCGTCCTTATTTATGGGAAGTTTTGAAGATAAAGAAAGTCTCTATACCGTGGCTAAATCTGGAAAATTAACCAAAATTGCCAATATCGTCAGTCAAAACCCTGAATTGATAGATGACCTAGAAAAGGCTAATCAAATTACGGTATTACTAAAAGAATTAGATGTGAATGACATAGAGACGTTGAGAAAGTTAATCAATGAAAGGAGTGGTAATTCCTCTAATACCAAGCTTACTTTAACTATCGAAAGAATAGCTGGTTTGGGTATAACAAATGAGGTACAATTGAAAGAATTCTTGGAGGATAAAGGATACGAGCACTTCTTCGCGCACGAATCTGTTTCTTCTTTGGAATGGAAAGCGGCTGTTTTGCAAAAAATTCAACGTGTTAAAAAAGCAGTCTTAGCCCATTTAGGCCAGTTGCCAACTTATGATTGCACAAACGCATATTCATTAGCAGAAACAGTTATTGGTGGTGTGAAGAAAAATGGAGTTTCCATAAACATAGTTGTTCGACCTTCTGAATCAGAACTTATCATTATCTACTATGACACCGAAGTTTTAACACTTGACACCGTAGACACAGAACTGTGGGTAGAAAATGGAGTAGATATACCCGAACAGATTACGCTTGGTAGAATTATCAAAGCGAATCGGATGATAAAAATTCCTATTCATGAGTCTTAGCAAAAAAATAAACAAAATAATTAGTCAAAAGGAGAACAATCGTCTAGTCTACAAAGCTATTCCTCCATCTCCTTATGACTTAGCTATCCTAATTGGTTCTCTGGCAAATACCAACGGTGGAATGATTGTACTTGGTGTAGTAACTAAAAGCAATGGAGTTATCAAAGTTGCTGGTTTAGGCGGATTTGAAACCGAGCCTGTTGTTAAGAAATCTTTGAATTACATTACGCCCAAAATAGAGATTACAACGGAACAAATTTCTTACAAAGAAAAGCGATTATTCGCAATAGAAGTATCAAAATCAAGAGTAGCTTTGCTTGTTAACAGCAAAAAGTACGTTAGGGTAAATGGAAATACAGTATTAGCCCCTGTATTAGAAAATTATCGAGATGCACCTTTACGGCAAACAGCAAATTGGGTGAAAAATGTTGGATGCTATCAAGCACTTATTATAGGAATTAATGATTATGATTATCACAAAAAATTAAGTCGACCAGTTCAAGATGCCACAATCTTGAAAGATATTCTTGAAACCCGTTATAATTTTAATCCTATAAACCTACTACTTGACCCAAGCCGAGATGAAATTCTTGATGCTTTTGACGCTATGCACCAGCAACTAGTAAAGGGGGATAATTTACTGATTTTTTACGCAGGACATGGTCATTGGGAAAAAGATATTAACATGGGCTATTGGCTGCCAAGAGATGCAGAATTACAGAGTAGAAAAAACTGGATAGAAAATACGACCATTCATAATTACTGTAAGCGTTATTCAAAATGTCAGCATATCCTACTAATTGCGGATGCCTGCTTTAGCGGTACTTTTACGGAAAACATGAGAAGCATCACTTTAGAAAATGCTAACAAAGCAGTTCAAGAACTTTATCAATTAAAGAGTCGGATAGTGATGACTAGCGGATGGAAAGAGAAAGTACCAGACAAAAGCGTATTCTTTGAGCAAGTTTCCAATTGTCTAAGTGATAACAAAGAGCCGTTTTTGTCATCCTTGACTTTATTTCAAAAAATTAGAGACCAAGTAGTTATCAATAGTTTGAATAATCATAAACCCCAGAAAGAAAGTATGTTGAATGCTGGTCACGATGGAGGGGATTTTATTTTTATCAATAAAGCAGAAATAGCGACTCAACCCAAAGACCTTAATTTTAAAGGTGACGGCCATTATCATCCATTAGATAAGAGGAATACACTTCCAAATACTCAATACATCCAGTCTTTGAAGTGGACACTAGCAAGAGTCTTAGTAGACCACCAACAAGTCTTTGGAATAGAAAAACTATTAATCGCTGCCAAAAATGCTTTACTGGCCAACAATACTCATTGGATTATTAGTATCTTCGGAGAGGGAGGAATAGGTAAAACAACCTTTGCATTTGAACTATTGAAACAATATGGAATAGCAACGGGATTCCACAGATTTGCTTGGGTAAGTGCAAAAATCTCTAAATTTTCTTCTACCGAGCAAGTACCGATTAACCTAAATAATCAACTCAAATGGGCAAATCTAGTAAAAGATTTAGCAGACCAACTTCGATTGGATATAGGGGTTAGCAAAAATGAATGGTTAGCTAACTTTCCAAAAGCATTACAAAGTTTACCAAAAGGTGAGCGATGCTTGTTAGTTATTGATAACCTAGAAACGATTGAGGATACCGAAGTTGTTGATTATTTAATGAAATCAGAACATCAAGTAGTTAATCCTCACAAAGTAATTATCACCACACGAAAACCTATCAAGGATTTGGAGGAATCCATTTTTGAAATCCCTTTTGTTGGACTGAACAAAGACGATGCTATCAACTATATTCGACATCTGGCGGTGGTCGATAGTTCTATTCAAACCGCTACAGATTCAGCCTTCGCCCCTATACTTGAACTAACCGAGGGCAATCCGCTATTGATAAAATTAGTCATCAATCGATTCTTAGTGAAAAGGTTACCTTTAGACTATATATTGAATGAAATAAAGTCAGACAAGAGAGAAGGCATCTCGGTAGTAGATTACATTTACTATAAATCTTTGGAAGAATTACAGCAAATGTTTTCCGAAATGACTGCTCATCAATTAATGTCTGCCTTTTGTGATAGCTTGGCTGGTACTGTCCACGACTACGATGAGTTACTAGAATTTTCTATGATTAATGACTCTACACTATTTGACAAGATTTTACAGCACGCTTGTAAATTAGCGTTGATTCGCTTTTCTGGACTAAATGCTAAATATTCGGTACATAGTTTACTATGGCATTACCTATGCTGGCAACCCTAATCAGTAATTGATGACTTTACTAGAAAAATTAAAACAGCAAAAAATAGGTTTTGGTAGGGAGAGTAGAAATATTCATCGCTTTGAACAGCGTTTACAAAAAGACCTAATTTTTATCAATAACGCCAGTATTAAAGTTCAAAAACTGGATGTAAACAATTTACTATTTAGGTTGGAGAAAGCCCTTCAATTAAATGCGCCTTCACTTAACGAGTATATTATTAAGCTAATCCCAATCATTATCAATAGTGGACAAGGTATATTGTTTACACAACTTCTTGAAAAAGCGATTCAACACTTTCTTCAAAATGGAATGAACCCAACTGAATTATTTTTAGCAAAAGTAAAATATTTGGGCTTGGTTCAGTTAGAAAGCAAAGATAGATATAGCATACTAATGGCGGCAGTTCCTTATGCAAGAACCACCAAAGACCATTTAAAAATAGCAATGGCTAAAGCAATTTACCACACAGATGTTAGTAATTACAAAGCAGCTACAAAACACTTCCAAATCTGTCTCAAAACACCCAATTTGCAGGATAAGGACTTAGCTAAAATTCATAATGGAATGGGGATTAATTATTTTTATATGTTTAAAATGGAACGGGCTAAATTTCATTTTTTACAAGCTGGCCACCATTTGAAACAACAAATGGATAATCGAATTATGGCTGCAAACCTACACTATTTGGGACGGTTATTTCTATTTAAGGGACAATTAAAAGAGGCAATGAATTATTATGTAGAAGGACTAGCCTATCAACTTAAATGTCCCGAAGAATTGGAGGCAATTGCCTTTTGGCATATCAGAATGGGAGAGTTATTAGTTTCCCAAAATATACTAGAAGCAGCAAAAGACCACTTAGAAAAAAGTCAAGCAATCATTAAACAAATCAAAAGTGACGGTGCCATACAAACTGTTCAAGACATTACAACCGCTAGTTTCTACCAACAAAATGGGCAAAAACGAATAGCAAAGACTACGCTTATTAACGCCATTGCGTACGCCGAACAAAAAGGATTTTCAAGAGGTGTTCTACTTTGCTATGTGCGACTCTTTTGGCTAGATTTAACCCAGTTACATTTGTGGAGTGCTTTGAAAAATTTTACTAAAGCAATGGTTACGTTTAAGAAAGGAGAACTTAGAAGAAATATTGGTTTACCGCTAATTAGTAAGTACATATTTCAATTGATTAGGCGTTCAATGGCTTTTTTAAAAAGTGGAGTTGAACATACATTAGTAGTAGGAGCGTCTAATGAAAAAATTTTGAGTTGTACTTGCCCTTACCATGAAAAAGCGCAATGAAATGTATATAAAAATAAAAAAGTTTACCAAGCAGATGATAAATTTATACCACTTTGTGGTTCTATTTTATTTACTATGTTTTTTCCTGTTTGGCGACCAATTCAACCTAATAGCATTCTTTAGCAATTTTGTGCCACTCATTTTCTTACCCTCTCTACTTTATTTACCTCTATCTATTTGGAAAAGGAAAATATTTTGGGTAAGTGTCAATTTTTTGCTCTTTTTATTTGTGGTTTATTTCTTTGGAAATAGACTTTTTAATAATTCAGCAGAAAAGACTAAAAATCACTCTTCATTGACAGTATTATCCTATAATGTGGGGCAAAATTTGCCAGATTTTCAAAAATTAGAACAGTTCATTAATACAAATAAAAGTTGTGATGTTCTTTTCTTACAAGAAGTGACAGAAGAGTATCTTGAACAACATCTACCACATGTAAAAGCTCTATTTCCTTTCCAATTTAGTGGTCCAATGATTGGTAAAAATAAGGCAGGAATGGTGATGCTAAGTAAGCATCTACTAAAGGACACACTAAACTTCAAATTGGTGAAAGATGGTCTAGTTTTTCAACAATTTGCAACTATAGTAAAAGACGATTCACCAATAAATTTATATAACATCCACTTAACTTACCCGTGGATTAGCTACCAATCGGTTTACCCACCACTAAAATATCCATATTGGGATACCAAAATCAGAGAGCAAGAAGTACAAGTGCTAATTGACTTACTTGTTAATAATGAACATCCCGTCATATTAGCGGGAGATTTTAATTTCAATGAGTTATCTGATAATTATCAACAATTGACACAAGTCGTAGATGATGCTTTTGTTAATAAAGGAGCTGGATTTGGTTTTACTTGGCCCGCAAGAAGTACACCTACAGTACCTATAAAACTGTCAGGTATTCCCTTTAATCGTATTGATTATATTTTTTACTCTAGCCAATTGGAGGCCAAGAAATCGAATCGAATACTTTTTTACGAATCAGACCATTTTCCAGTTTATGCTGAACTAGAGTTCAAATAACCAAACAATACTCATACTGTGGTATTAAAACGCTTTAATCCATGCACCAAAAACAAAAAATAAACCTATCCAGCCGCCTAGCCGCCCGAGGCACCCACCTCATCAACCGTCACCTAACCAACGAGTCGTTTGAGCCGTATTTCTACGCCCAAAACGAAGGTAAAGCGGCAGAATTTCTGCGAGTCCACTTCGCCGATGCCCCCGATAATTTAGGCGAACGCCTAGCCACGTATTACGAAGTCTCCGAAAAGCTAACGGGTTTGGGTATTGAGCGGTCGAAAGAGCTTTTGCTAGGAGGTTTGTCGGACGATGAAGGGTACGCACGGGCAGAATCGAGAGGGATTATTGCGGAGTGGCGTTGGTTGCAATACGAATTTAAGGAGACCCCCAAGCCCAATCAGCAAACGATTTTAGATTTGTTGCAAGCGGAGATTGTTTTGCTTCGGCAGCACACCGATTTGATTTTGGGTTTAGATGCGGAATTAAGCATTTTGCGGCAATTTGATGAACTACCCACAACCGCCCCCGATGATGCGACCCTGGAAAAATTAATCGCCGAGGGCAACGAAATTATCTTGGGTAGTGAGGTCTTAAAACGGATGCGACCGACCACCGCAGGTACTTTTTCGGATATTCCGCTAGCTTTAAAGAGGAAATTAGTACATGCTTTACTACCCCATGCCACTTTTTCCTTGAGGGTGGACGAGTCACTATCCGAAAGAGAAAAACAAGCCATCGCCAATAATCAACAAGCCTTGATGGAATACATCGGTGCCTCGGACGAACCGCCGATGATTGCGCTTTTTACCTTGGGATTGGAGAGTGCGCCACCTGCTTTTTTTCAATCAGGACAGTACATCGTCTTACTGGCACAAATAGGCTTTCGCTACGGTCGAGGTGGCTTTATTTCCGATTTGGTACACGAAGCTTTGGTGCGTCTTTTTGCCTTTGCTTTGCAGCATTTTGATAAGGTACGCCAAGGCGATTACGATGATGTGATAGAAGGAGGGAGCGACAAATTAGTATTGCTTATCTACCGAAATTTAGGGTACAGTTACGAATATCTGTGGGAGACCGACCAAGCCGTTGCCATGTATAAAAAATTGGCACAGCACGCTTTTGCAGTAGGCAACCACCGTTCTTTTCAAGATGGCATGATAAAACTAATTGACTGTCTCAAAAAGCGTTTAGAACCCGAAAAAGCCATTACTTACCTGCGGGCGGCCATCGAAGAAGATGCTGCCTTTTGGGGATTATCGCAGCCCTTTACGCTATCCGAAGTAGTCCGCAAAACCTTGGAATTAGACTTGATTGACCGAGTGAATGAAATGGATTATGATACCCCAACCAAGCGAGCACTATTGTCCATTGTGCGGACGGAAGAGGCTAAAATCATGTTGGAGATATTGATGGGTGTGGCGGAAGACCGCCTGACCGATGACGCTATTCAACGCGCTCAAGCTATGATTGGCAATTTTTACGAAAAAGACATGGGGAATTTTTTCGATTCGGAGGCCTCCCCCAACGATAAAGCTCGTGCTTTATTAGAGCCTTTGGGGTTCTCGGACTTACCCGTTGCACAACACGAGACCATTTTACAAAAAGTGGCTACTTTGGAGCATTCCCTTTCGCCTTACTATAAATTGCTTTATAACCTGCATCGAACTAAATTGTTGTATCTACAAAAAGACCTCGCTTGCCTACGGGGGTTCACTTGGCATTTATCGCAATTAAAGCACTTTAACGACCAAATGTCGCTACTCCAACAAGGCTATTGGCACAACCAACAACTAAGGGCTTTTTCGCTGACGATTAACGATGCCGAGCCACCTTTGGCTGCCATTCAATCTACCGTAGCAGCAGCAGTCAAGCTGATTGCGGTGGGTTATTTGGACGAATATCGGGGGCAAAATGCGCAAACAATGGCCGTGAGCGAATTGGAGAATACCATCAAAGCTTTGATGCGGATACTCGAAACAAGTGAGCGGGCGGAAATTGACCAAGCCTTATTGCAAATCGTTTGGAATACGCTGGTTTTTAAGCAAAGATATTTGAATCGCTTTTTGGGAAAAGGTAATATTTCCATTCCAAACGAACGGGTCTACCAAGAACAATTGCAGCAATTGAAGACAGATTTGGCAACCTATTATTTTTCCGAATCTTTTCAAACGAAAGTTACTTCGGCTACTGTCCAAAAGTTGGTGTACGGCTTACGAAGAATGGAATACCCCGTCACTCGTGACGAGCATTTTGACCTAACAACGGACAAACCCCAAAGTCGCTCGGTACTCTTCCATTTTTTTACTCGTTTTAACGACAATCGACGGGTATTAGTGCTTTCGTACATGCCCAAAGGTCATCCGCTGAACGAACAGCCTTTTAATTATCGAGTATATACCGATTTTGAACAAGTAGAAAATTATTTGGATGATTTCCAATTCAAGGCGGGCATTCGTTGGCGTCGAGAGGGTATTTTGTCCGTTTTAAGTAGTCGGGAAGCAACGGAACTATTGACTAAAAAGATAACGCCCTTTTTAACCAAAAGAGAAGACCCTATTGGCAGTTTTATCAGTCGACTAAAAGGGGGTGCCGCCGCTAAAAAGTTGCCGAGTATCAACCTCTTTGCGGACAGTTTTCTACACCAATTACCCGTAGAATCGCTACCCGACAAACAAGGGCAGTCGTTGCGTTTGTCGAGGGATATTCACTTTGTAGTCAAAACACCGCAATCCGATAGTGCCATTGTCTATTGGGAGGGGATAACGCTTTTTTCGGAAGTTCCTGCTTTTCCCAATCATCCTTTTCTGCCGTACGCAGGAGCGGAAACACAACAAATTGAGCAATTGGCCCAGCAAGCCAACGTCCCCGTCCGTCATTTTAGAGGCGTGGACGCAACGGTGGATAATTTAAAAATAGTTTTGCGAAAGAGACCGTCCATTTTACATTTTGCCGTTCACGGAATTTTAGATAAAAACTTATCGCCCGAAGCGGCCTCGCTCTTATTGGCGGCTACCTCCGACCAACCACAAACGGGACTATTGACTTTCAGGGATATTTTAAGTCTGGATTTGTCTTCCGTTCGTTTGGTGGTATTATCAGGCTGTCGAAGTGGGATTGGCGAAATTGGTAAGGGCGCACCCGTACAAAGTTTAGCCTATGCTTTTCTACAGGCAGGGGCAAGATTTGTAATGGCCTCCCGCATTAAAGTTGATGACAAAAAGACTGCCCTAATCATGGGCAAATTTTACGAATATTTGTTCCAAGCGGGGGATGTAGGAATAGCTTTTCAACAAACCACGCAATATTTTACCAATACTGATACCGTTACGCCCGTAGATTTGGCGGCGTGGGGTATTTGGTGTTAAACTACTATATTTATGTCCAACTATATCAAAATTATTGAGCGACTGTCAGAGATGCAAGTCGTGGAAATTACCGAATTAATGGGGGCGTATTTGCAACGCTATTACCCTTCACCGCTGACGACTGCTCCCCCTATTGTTGAGGAAATCCCCTTTGCCGAAGTTACCGAAAATATGCGCACTACCCTACTGTTAATGGCAGCTTTACCCAACCAAGTAGGTGACTATCTAAGAACCCAACTAACCGAGTACGAGGCCTACCTAGCTGCCGAACAAGCGGCGGGGCAAACGAGAGGGGTTGATTTTTCGGAATTATTGCCTTATGCGGCCACCGTGATGGCTTTCCTAAGAGCAGAAATTAACTTTAGCGTGCAGAACGGAAAAGTTGATTTTTCGGTTAATGTAGCATTCGTCTCCTTGGCTACACTGGTCAATCACCTCAAAGGTAAGAAGTTGGTGGCGGACGAGCCTACGGTTAAAAATTCGGTAACCCAGTCCACCATTGATGCGCAGGGGAATGTACACATTGGGGATAAGATTTATTACTATCGGGAAGAAGGAGAATCACTAGAATAGGAGTACAATTAGCTGTAGCGGATTGCGCAAATTTTAGATAAGTCTAGTCAAAACTGCGCTTGAAAAAAGCTTTCCCAATATTCGTCTGGACAAGTTATGCACTTTGAGAACTTTATCCGCTTTATGGTTTAAAAAAAGAGTGTTAGATAATTACAATTTTACTTATCTTTGCTGTCATAAACACTTAATAATGAGCCAAAAAAACACAGTCAATAATAGTCACATAACGGTGGGTGGTAATGTCCACATTGGTGATAAATTCTATCATTTTGGTGACCAAAAAGTACCTCTACAAATGGAAGATAAGGAGCATATCAAGGCTCATATTCAACAGTTAATTGCCAAGAACAAAATACCTAAAGCTCTAGAATTATTGTCCATTTTGGCCAAAAATGAGGACGCTACTATATCGGCTGCGGTCATTAGCTTGACCCAACGTTGGAAAGAGTTGAAGCATCAAGAAATAATGGGAACAATTCGCCGACCCGACGCCAACATCGAGCGCAATCAAATGGTGGCTAAGTTGTTGGAATTGACGATGAGTTTGTAAATTTATATATGATTCAATGCCCCCATCATGTTATACGACCGATTAATTTTGTTACTTACCGAAAATCGCACCCAAGAAGTGCTGCGGCAACTAATGCCTGCGCTGGTAAACAGCAATCACCAGAAGGACTTAATACGAGTCGTACAATTGAGTAGTCGATTTAGTGAGTTAGAAGAAAGGCGAAAATTAAAAGTACAAAGTGAAAAAGATATGTCTCCCGAATACAATGAATTAAGAGTAGCTTTAGCAGAGTTGTTACTAGACTTAAAAACAGGAGAATTGGAACAAGCCACTCAACGGCTAGATACTGTAACCAATTTCCCACCGACCCAGCTAGTACATCAAGAAAAACAATATCGAGATATTGCGGAGTGGCTCTACAAAAACCGAGTCCGAACGGCTACGAATATTCTCAAACAGCTCAACATAGATTTTGACCTAGATGCCAACACAACTCGAAAGTTAACCTACGAGTTCATCAATGCCCTAATCCTATTCAGCGGCGTTATCGGCAACAACGAAATAGCCATGCTAGATGACCCTTCTTACGTCTTCGAATTTGAAGAATTTTACGATGAACTGTATCCAAGTGGCTTGACTCTACTGGCCAAAGCCATCCCCGAGCCACCTAGAATTACGACCGCCTCCCGAACGGCTCTATTAGATAGGATTCAATATTTTAAAAAACAGTTAGTTAGCGGATGAGCGAGCAATAATTAGCGCATCCAACCCTGCTTTCAACTGATTGAGAAAATTTATTTCTCCGTCCGTTAGGTCAGGGTTTCGCAAACGAGCATCAATGCGGTCAATCAGCCTTTTTATTTGCTTATTGCCCGTAATCATTTCCTTATAGTCCATAGGATATTGGTTAAAGCGTCCATAAAAAGCGTTGCGTACAACGGTGTTTGTCTGGTTATTTTGCTTTTACCTTTTTTATATCCTATTGCAAAAATTGCACCTGTTTTAGTTTTTTTAGCCCATTTTAGGGAATTTAGGCCAAAATATTTAATTATTATCTATGTGTTAATCACACCACAAACGGCGTACTATCCCCAAAGTCCGTATCTTCTCCCCCACCCCACAAATGATTGGCCGTTTGGTCGTAATTAAAAGGCATTTCACTCACAATGGCATCGTAGAAATCGTGGTAGTTGCCTTCAAAGCCCCCCTCGTCCCATGTCTCCTCTAAGATGCTCGTAAACAATCCTCGTCCTCTTACCTCTTTGGACGTTTCGTGTTCTTGACAGCTTGCTAGTAAACGTACCGATGCTTTGACGTTGGGTAGGTCAATTTTGTCATTGCGTCCCTGTCCAAAAATAGGGTCTCCATCCGATTCATCTTTGCGCAGTATATCCCCACTAAAACAACTATCCGAAACAATCAAAATGCGAATGCCTGTCTCAAAAGTCTGTAATAATCCATACAGTTCATCATCGACCAACTGCGCATCGTACAAACACCAAGTTTCATCCAAACCGTCCATTTCATCCCCATTTTTATCGGGAATTTGCCCACCGTGTCCCGCAAAGGTGAGTAGGAAAAGGTCGCCTTTTTGCAGTTTTGCTTGAATGTTTTTGACCTCTTTGTAAAAATTAGCCCGTGTCGCCTTATTGCCCAATAACAATAAAGAACATTCGTAATTAAGTCCACGTGCAATGTTATACATGGTGTGCGCATCCGCTTCGGGACCCGCTAATTTGCCCGCCCAGCCGTCGTATTGTTCTGCTTCGGGGTCTACTTCGTTTAAACCGATGTGTAGGGAATAGCCTTTTGCCATAATTTAATTGTTTTTAAGTGCAAAGTTGGAGTTTATTGGGATAGGAGAAATCGTTATATTTCAGTATGTGTGTATCATTGATTTTGGGTATGACCTCAATTTGACGGTAGATTATGCTGCACTAGCCAATAGATTAAGGTTGAATATAGCCATGTCTGATGGCATAACGAGTTAGCTTGACAATATTATCTACCCCTGTTTTTGCAAATATATTTTTACGATGGGTATTAACCGTATGCATCGAACGATTTAATAGTTTTCCTGTTTCTGCAGCAGTATTTCCGTTTGCTAAATGGCACATTACCTCTACCTCTGTTTCCGAGAGGTCTGCCTTTTTTTCAACAGGTGGTGTGGGAGTAGTTGCCACAGTCATAACTTCCAGTCCAAAATGGGGTTTTCCGTCTTGTATTTTCATAAGAGCATAAACTAACTCCTTTTCTGTTTTTTCTTTCAAAATATACCCAGATGCACCAATTTTCATTAATTTAAGAATAAATTCTTTGGTATTAAACATCGAAACAATCAAGACCTCT